>NZ_CAUQWC010000010.1:0-29166 GCF_963521695.1 uncultured Microbacterium sp.
GCTCGGCGCCGGGAGCTGGGGATCGGCTGCCCATTGCTGACTCAGTTGTTTGCCTTCGTCCTTGAACTGGGCGCCGATGATGGCATCGCCGATCCACAGCTGCCAGACCACGAACAGCAGCACGAGGACTCCCGCCGTGACGAGCAGATCCCCGATCACACCGATGACCGACACCCGCCGACGGGGGGCGGGTGCGGGCGGAGGCGTCGACGCTGCGCGCCGATCACGGCGGGTCATCGGCTGCGTGTCGGTCTGCACGGGGCGATTCTAGTTCCGTGGGTTCGGTGACCGCTGAGCATTAGACTGTGGCCCATGGCTCGAACTGGCAAAGGCGACGACCCGATCGCAGAACGCACCGACGGCAACTCGGCTCCGAACCCGGTGTGGTTCCTCCCCATCATGATCGGTCTCATGCTGGTCGGTCTCGTATGGGTGCTGGTCTTCTACCTCAGCAACTCCACGTTCCCGATCCCCGGCATCGGCGCCTGGAACCTCGTGATCGGCTTCGGAATCGCCTTCGTGGGCTTCCTCATGACCACCCGGTGGCGCTGACTTACACCGGTGTAATTCATCCCCATCTGTGGATGAACCTGTGGATAACTCGGATCAGAGCAGCACGGCAGGGATCGCCAGAAGCGCGAGCAGCGCAACGCTGAGCCCCACGAGCAGCCCGATCTGCACCCCGCGCCGTGACGCCGTGCGTGTGCGAGCGTAGATCAGTCCGACCAGGGCGCCGGTGATCAGTCCGCCCAGGTGGGCCTGCCAGGAGATACCCACGGCGGTCAGCGACCCGATGAAGTCGCCCGAACCGATGGCGTTGATGGCCGCGAGAACGAACGGCCAGGCGAAGTTGATGGCGATCAGGATGCCGATCACGCGGATGTCGGCGCCGATGTGCCGCCCGATGACGAGCAATGCCCCAAACAGCGCGAAGATCGCCCCCGACGCTCCGACGGTCCAGACGCCGGGAGCCAGCAGCGTCACGGCCACCGATCCGCCCAGTGCCCCCAAGAGATAAAGCACCAGGAAGCGCGCGCGGCCGAGCATCGGCTCGAGACTGCGCCCGATGAACCACAGCGCCATCATGTTCAGGCCGACGTGGAAGAACCCGCTGTGGACGAGCGCGACGGTGAAGAGCCGCCACGGTTGGAAGACCCCCGCCTGAGGCAGCACGAAGATGCTGTTGAAGGCGAAAAGGTTCGCGACCAGCCCGCCGACACCCGGGATCAGACCGATGATGTACACGAGCCCGGTCACGGCGACGATGGTGAGCGTCACACGAGGCCGACCGGAGGCGACCACGGTCATCGGCCGCGAGCGCGAAGCCCAGCGCCGCTCGGCCTTCTTTTGAGCGGGCGTCTGCGCGGCCTGCTGCTGCGCCATGCACTCCGGGCAGATGACGCCGACGGCGGCGGGGGTGCGGCACTCCGAACAGACCGTGCGCATGCACCGCTGGCACAGCACGAAGCTCTGCCGGTCAGGATGCCGGTAACAGAAGTTGTCGCTGTTGCGACGGAACTCTTCGGTGGTGGACACCCGCCGCCGCCCGTGAGGTCAGACCGAGACGACGTCGACCGAGGTGAGCACGACGGGCTCGATCGGGCGGTCGCCGGCGGCGGTAGGGACGGCGGCGATCGCGTCGACGACGGCCTTCGAGGCGTCGTCTGCGACCTCACCGAAGATGGTGTGCTTGCCCTGGAGCCACGGAGTCGGGTCGGTGGTGATGAAGAACTGCGAGCCGTTCGTGCCCTCGGGCTGACCGGTGATGGCGTTGCGGCGGAGACCCGCGTTCGCCATGGCCAGCTTGTAGGGCTGGGTGAAGTCGAGCTCGGGGCTGATCTCGTCGTTGAAGTTGTAGCCGGGTCCGCCGACGCCCTGACCGAGCGGGTCGCCGCCCTGGATCATGAAGTTGGGGATGATGCGGTGGAAGATGACGTCCTTGTACAGGGGACCTTCGCCCTTGGCACCCGTCGCCGGGTTCGTCCACTCCTGCGAGCCATCGGAAAGCCCGATGAAGTTGCGGACGGTCCGGGGAGCGTGGTCTCCGAACAGGTTGACGACGATGTCGCCGTGGTTGGTGTGCAGGGTCGCGACGGCGGTGTGGTTGGCCATGGGTACATTCTCTCAGAGTTATCTGCAAGGGTCGGCGGGCCGAGCGGCCCCGTCTGGCAAGATGATCGGACGTACATCCCATCGACAGGGAGGATGAGCCGTGGGCCTCAGCCGCAAGAGCAAGAAGGAACTGCGCAAGCTCCAGAAGCACGCCGCCAAGGTGTGGGAGTCGCAGCAGGTGCTGCTGGGCGAGAGCGGGAAGGTCGCTCGTGAAGCCGGCCACCAGCTCGGTCGCTTCAGCCGCGAAGATCTCGTCCCCGCCGTACAGGACGGCTACAGCAAGTACGCCGCGCCGTACGTCGACAAGAGCGTGAAGTACAGCAACCGCTTCCTGAGCAACAGGGTCGTTCCCGCGGCCGGAGCCGTGGTCGGGGGAGCGATGTCGGTGTGGGACGCCGCGGGCGACACCCGCGACCGCATCGCGAAGGGGCGCGGGTTCGAACTCGACACCCACAAGTACGCCAAGCGTGCCGAGAAGTACGGCAAGCGGGCGTCGAAGCGTCTCGCCAAGAAGCTGCCGTCGCAGCACGACGGCATCGGTGCCGGTGGCGTCATCGCCATCATCCTCGGCGTCGTGGCCGCCGCCGGCGTGGCATACGCGGCCTGGCAGACGCTGCGAGCCGACGACGAGCTGTGGGTGGCTGACGACCCGCTGCGCGCGCCGGACGCGTGAGCGATCCCACCATCAGAGTCAGAGAGGCCGCGCGAGAGCGCGGCCTCTCTGTCGAGGTCCGCGAGCGTCCCGCGGCGTCCAGCCTCGATGAGGCGGCCGAACTCCTCGGCATCCCTTCGGGATCCATCGTCAAGACGCTCGTCGTCAAGCGGTCCGACGACACCTACCTCTTCGCCCTCGTCCCCGGCGATCGCGCGATCTCGTGGCCCAAGCTCCGAGCCGTGGTGGGCGTGAACAAGCTCCGTCTTCCGGAGCCCGAGTTGGCTTTCTCCGCGACGGGCTACGAGCGCGGAACCATCGTGCCGATCGGCAGCACCACGGCGTGGCCGGTGTTCGCCGACGAACGCATCGTGGGCTCCCGCATCGCCATGGGTGCCGGTGCGCACGGCTTCAGCCTGTTCGTCGACGCCGACGACCTGATCGCCGCGTACGACGCGGTCGTCGCCGACATCACGTCCGACCGCGCCTGAGGATCCTCACGTCCGCAGGCCCGCCATCCGCAGCGCGATGTCGACCAACTGCACCCGGCGAAGTCTTCTGGCCGCGCTCAGGGTGAACCACTCCGCTCGGTCCGTCGAGCCGCCCGTCTCGTTGCGCAGTCGTCCCCCCACGATCCGTGCGCGGTACACGATGCGCAGGGTGTGCAGCGGACCCGACGAACCGTCGGCCAAACGTGCTTCGGCGGGGATGACCCGCGAATGGATGCCGAGCAGCTCACCCACCGAGACCCGAAACCCGGTTTCTTCTCGCACCTCACGGCGGACGGCCTGCACGGGATCCTCGCCGGCCTCGAGTCCGCCACCGGGCAGCGTCCACGCCGCCCGGCGTCCATCGATCCAGTGGGCGAGCAGCACGCGATCGTCGGCGTCGGTGATGACGGCGTACGCGGCGACCCGCATGTCCATGACCAGACTCTAGCGAAGAGAAAAGCGAAGAGCCGGTCCTCGGAGGGACCGGCTCTTCGATGTTGTGGAGCCTAGGAGATTCGAACTCCTGACATCCTGCTTGCAAAGCAGGCGCTCTACCAGCTGAGCTAAGGCCCCGCGAGGGAAGGGGTGGGGCTACCAGGACTTGAACCTGGGACCTCTTCATTATCAGTGAAGCGCTCTAACCGCCTGAGCTATAGCCCCGTCTCGCTGACGTGATCACGTCAACCTCGAAGACTTTACCGGAATCCCGAGGTTTTCACGAATCGACGTCAGTTTGACGTGAACCCGACGAGCAGGCCGCCCGTCACCTTCACGGCGAGGTTGTAGATGCCCGCCATGACGGCACCGAGCACCGTGACGACGACCAAATTCAGGATGGCGATGATCGCCGCGAAAGCCATCACCTGGGGCAGCCCGACGTACTGCGACAGGTTGGCTCCGCCATCGGTGAAGCTCACGAAGAACTCATCGAGTCGAGGCAGGAGAGTTGCCGAGACGACCAGGTACAGCAGGAAGTACGAGACCACGGTGACGATGGCCAGGGCCACCGCCGCGAGGAACGACAGCTTCACGGCCGACCAGAAGTCGATGTAGACCAAGCGCAGTCGCACCTGCTTGGCCTGGGTCTTGTGAGTCGACTTCTTCGCAAGCTTGTCAGCTACCGTGCTCATGCGTCAGTACTTTCCTCAGGGGTCTCGGGAGCGGAGGCGTCGGCCTCATCCGCAGGGGATGCGGGGGGCTCCGTGGTCGTCTCCGTCGTCTCGGCCAGGTTCCGCTCGGCGTTGCGGGCGATCGCGATGATGCGATCGTCGCCACCGGCCCGGGCGAATACGACACCCATCGTGTCGCGTCCCTTGGCGGGCACCTCGGCCACGGAGGAGCGTACCACCTTGCCGCTGGCAAGAACCACGAGGACCTCGTCGCCCTCGGACACCATCATCCCGCCCGCGAGGACACCGCGATCGTCGGTCAGACGAGCCACCTTGATGCCCAATCCGCCGCGATTCTGCATCCGGTATTCGGTGACGGCGGTGCGCTTGGCGTAGCCGCCCTCCGTCACCACGAAGACGAATTCGTCATCCTTGGCGACGGATGCCGAGAGCAGGCTGTCTCCCTCTCGGAAGTCCATGCCCTTCACGCCCGAGGTGGACCGACCCATGGGGCGCAGAGCGCTGTCGGTGGCGGAGAAGCGCAGTGACATGCCGAGTCGGCTGATGAGGAGGATGTCGTCGCCCTCGTCGACCAGCATCGCGCTGACCAGCTCATCGGCGCTGCCCGGTTCGGTGTCGTCGCCCTCTTCCGAGACCTGACCGCGCAGCTTGATCGCGATCACGCCACCCTGGCGGTTGGTGTCGTACTCGGACAGACGCGTCTTCTTCACCAGGCCAGCGCGCGTGGCGAGGACCAGGTAGGTCGAGACCTCGTAGTCGCGGATGTCGAGGATCTGCGCGATCTCCTCGTCGGGTTGCAGCGCCAGCAGGTTCGCGACGTGCTGGCCCTTGGCATCCCGACCGGCTTCGGGAACCTCGTACGCCTTGGATCGGTAGACCCGGCCCTTGTTGGTGAAGAACAGCAGCCAATGGTGGGTCGTGGTGACGAAGAAGTGCTCGACGACATCGTCGGCACGCAGCTGCGCACCCTTCACGCCCTTGCCGCCGCGATGCTGCGATCGGTAGTTGTCGCTGCGCGTGCGCTTGATGTAACCGTCACGCGTGACGGTGACGACCATCTCTTCTTCGGCGATGAGGTCTTCGATCGAGACGTCGCCGTCGAAGCCGTGCAGGATCTCGGTGCGACGATCGTCGCCGAACCTGTCGGTGATCGCCGTGAGCTCGTCGCGGATGATGGTGCGCTGGCGCCCGGGGGTGGCGAGGATGTCGTTGTAGTCGGCGATGCGCGCTTCGAGCTCGGTCGCCTCGTCGACGATCTTCTGGCGCTCGAGCGCGGCCAGACGCCGCAGCTGCATGTCGAGGATGGCCTGCGCCTGGATGTCGTCGATATCGAGGAGTTTCTGCAGGCCCTCGTTGGCATCCTGCGCCGTGGGAGAGCGGCGGATGAGCGCGATGACCTCGTCGAGAGCATCGAGCGCCTTCAGGTAGCCGCGCAGGATGTGCATGCGCTCTTCGGCCTTGCGCAGGCGGTACCGCGTGCGGCGGACGATGACCTCGACCTGGTGGTCGATCCACAGGCTGATGAAGCCGTCGAGCGACAGTGTGCGCGGCACACCGTCGACGATCGCCAGCATGTTGGCGCCGAAGTTCTCTTGCAGCTGGGTGTGCTTGTAGAGGTTGTTCAGCACGACCTTGGCCACGGCGTCGCGCTTGAGCACGACGACGAGGCGCTGACCGGTACGACCGGAGCTTTCGTCGCGGATGTCGGCGACGCCGGTGATCTTGCCCTCGCGGGCGAGGTCGCCGATCTTGACCGCGACATTGTCGGGGTTGACCTGGTACGGCAGTTCGGTGATCACCAGGCACGTGCGGCCCTGGATCTCTTCGATGTTGACGACCGCGCGCATCGTGATGGAGCCGCGACCCGTGCGGTATGCGTCTTTGATGCCGCGCGTTCCGAGGATCTGCGCGCGCGTCGGGAAGTCGGGGCCGGGAATGCGCTGCATGAGCGCCTCGAGCAGCTCTTCGCGCGTGGCATCCGGGTTCTCCAGAGCCCACAGCGCGCCGGCCGAGACCTCGCGGAGGTTGTGCGGCGGGATGTTCGTCGCCATACCGACGGCGATGCCGACCGAACCGTTGACGAGCAGGTTGGGGAAGCGGGCCGGCAGGACCGTCGGCTCCTGGGTCTGGCCGTCGTAGTTGTCCTCGAAGTCGACCGTCTCTTCTTCGATGTCGCGCACCATCTCGAGCGCGAGAGGAGACATCTTCGTCTCGGTGTACCGCGGGGCGGCCGCGCCCTGATTACCGGGGGAGCCGAAGTTGCCCTGGCCCAGGGCGAGCGGGTAGCGCAGCGACCACGGCTGGACCAGACGCACGAGGGCGTCGTAGATGGGGGCGTCACCGTGCGGGTGGTAGTGCCCCATGACCTCGCCGACGACGCGCGCGCACTTCGAGAACGACTTGTCGGGGCGGAAGCCGCCGTCGTACATGCCGTAGATCACACGGCGGTGCACGGGCTTGAGTCCGTCACGCACGTCGGGCAGAGCACGCCCGACGATGACGCTCATCGCGTAGTCGAGGTAGCTCCGCTGCATCTCGAGCTGCAGGTCGACCTGGTCGATCTTGCCGTGGTTGTGAGCGGCTTCCTCGGGGGCTGGGGTGGGCGCGGGAGTGGTGTCGTCAGCCATGTCTTCTCAGTTCCGTAGTGCGTGCGTCGTCTGTCGGTGCCGTCGGTGTCGCGCCGGCGCGATCAGATGTCGAGGAAGCGGACGTCTTTGGCGTTGCGCTGGATGAACGTACGACGCGACTCGACGTCTTCACCCATGAGCACCGAGAAGATCTCGTCGGCCGAGGCGGCGTCGTCGATCGTGACCTGCTTGAGGGTGCGGGTCTCGGGGTCCATCGTGGTCTCCCACAGCTCGTGGTCGTTCATCTCGCCGAGACCCTTGTAGCGCTGGATGCCGTTGTCTTTCGGGATACGGCGTCCGGAGGCCTGTCCATCGACGAGCATGGCGTCGCGCTCGCGGTCGCTGTAGGCGTACTCGTGCGGGTGGTTCGACCACTTGAGGCGGTAGAGCGGCGGCTGGGCGAGGTAGACGTAGCCCGCTTCGATGAGCCCGCGCATGTAACGGAAGAGCAGCGTCAGCAGCAGCGTGGTGATGTGCTGGCCATCGACATCGGCATCGGCCATGAGCACGATCTTGTGGTACCGCGCCTTGGCCATGTCGAAGTCTTCGCCGATACCCGTGCCGAAGGCCTGGATCATCGCCTGGACCTCTTTGTTGCCCAGGGCACGGTCGAGGCGTGCACGCTCGACATTGAGGATCTTGCCGCGCAGCGCCAGGATCGCCTGCGTGTGCGGGTCGCGTCCCTGTACCGCCGAGCCGCCGGCCGAGTCGCCCTCGACGAGGAAGATCTCGCTGATCGAGGGATCCTTCGAGGTGCAGTCCTTGAGCTTGTCGGGCATCGCGGCCGACTCGAACACGCTCTTGCGGCGCGCGGTCTCGCGCGCCTTGCGCGCGGCGAGGCGCGCGGTCGCGGCGTCGATCGCCTTGCGGATGATGTTCTTCGCCTGGCCCGGGTTGCGGTCGAACCAGTCGCCGAGCTTGTCGCCCACGACCTTCTGCACGTACGCGCGAGCCTCGGTGTTGCCGAGCTTGGTCTTGGTCTGGCCCTCGAACTGCGGCTCGGACAGCTTCACGGAGATGACGGCGGTCAGACCCTCGCGGATGTCGTCGCCGGTGAGGTTGTCGTCTTTCTCCTTGAGGAGGTTGTTCGCGCGCGCGTAGCGGTTGACGAGCGTCGTCAGCGCGGCGCGGAAGCCCTCTTCGTGCGTGCCGCCCTCGTGGGTGTTGATGGTGTTGGCGTAGGTGAAGACGTTCTCGGTGTACGCCGTGGTCCACTGCATCGCCAGCTCGAGTGCGATCTTGCGGTCGGTGTCCTCGGACTCGACCTCGATGATCTCGTCGTTGACGACGTCGGCCTTGCGCACGCGGTTGAGGTGCTCGACGTAGTCGACCAAGCCGCGCTCGTACAGGAACGAGTCGTGCCGGGGCGCGGTCACCTCTTCGCCGGGCTCGCCCTCGGTCACGATCGACTGGGGGCGCTCGTCGCGCAAGCCGATGCGGAGTCCCTTGTTGAGGAACGCCATCTGCTGGAACCGCGTGCGCAGCGTGTCGTAGTCGAAGTCGACGGTGTCGAAGATCGTGGCGTCCGGCCAGAAGGTGATCGTGGTGCCCGTCGCGTCGCTCTCTTCTTCCTTGGCGAGGGGGGCGAGCGGCACACCTCCGTCGCGGAACGACTGGCGCCACACATGACCCTGACGCTGCACCTCGACTTCGAGGCGGGTCGACAGGGCGTTCACGACGGAGGAGCCGACGCCGTGCAGGCCGCCCGACACGGCGTAGCCGCCGCCGCCGAACTTGCCGCCGGCGTGCAGCACGGTCAACACGACCTCGACGGTCGACTTGCCCTCTGTACGGTGCATGTCGACGGGGATGCCACGGCCGTTGTCGATCACGCGGACGGCGCCGTCGCTGAGGATCGTGACGTCGATGGTGTCGCAATAGCCGGCGAGGGCCTCATCGACGGAGTTGTCGACGATCTCTTGCACGAGGTGGTGGAGTCCGCGCTCACCGGTGGACCCGATGTACATGCCGGGACGCTTGCGAACGGCCTCGAGCCCTTCGAGCACCTGGATGGCGTCTGCCCCGTACTCGTTGGGAACCTTTGCGGGGGTGGTCGCTTTGGGTTCCTCGGAAACGCTGTCGGGGTTTTCGGACGTCATGAGTGAACGCGCTCCAGATCGATTCGTCGGAACCTCCATCTTACCGCGCGCCGGTCCTCGAAATGGCCTGTACGCCCCTACGCGGGGACAAATCGCGTCGAGTCGGGATCGACCATGGCCTAGCCGTAGGTATCGCGCGGACCACGGCCTGGAACGGCTCTGGGCCCCCATTTCCAAGAGGGGACGTCCGGCCCTACGAAGCGGATCGCTTCGACCCCCGCCTCGGGGAAGCGTCTGAGGATCTCCGACAGGATGTGCGCGCGCATCAGCTGCAGCTGTTTCGCCCATGCGGTGGAGTCCGCCTGCACGGTGAGCGTTCCGGCATCCAGCGCCACCGGGCGCGTATGCGCGGCGGTGTCGGCTCCCGCCACTTCGTCCCACGTGCGCACGAGATCCTCGCGCGACAGCTGAGCCTCCCACCCAGCCGAACGGGTGAGGGCAGAGAGGACGTCGCCCAGGCCCCGCGGATCGCGCCCGGGCGTGAAGGGGGCGTTCTCTCCGTCATCCGTACGTCGCCGGCGCTTCTTCTTGCGGTAGGGCGCCGGCTCGAGACCCCGCAGCCGCAGATACGTCGACATCGTCTCGGGCAGTTCGGGTTCGTCATTCATCGTCGGCCTCCGTGATGCGGCCGACGTCGACCCGCACCACGTGCGCCCGGAGGGCGTCCGGAACGTCTTCTTCGACGGCTGCGGTGACGATGACCTGCTCGTAGCCGCCGGCGAGCTCGGCCAGGCGCGTTCGGCGCCCGACGTCCAGCTCGGCGAACACGTCGTCGAGGATGAGCACCGGGTCACCCAGCCGAGACTCCGCGCGCAGGAGTTCTGCGGATGCCAGCCGCAATGAGAGGGCGACCGACCACGACTCTCCGTGCGAGGCGTATCCCTTCACGGGGAGGCCGCGCACCTGGAGCACGAGATCGTCGCGGTGGGGACCGACCAGGGTGAGCCCACGCTCGAGCTCCGCGGAGCGACGGGCGGCCAGTGCCGCGCGGAACTGGTCGGCGAGCGGCTCCGAGGAGCGATCCGGGGCGGCGGGGTCCCCTTCTTCCGGGTCCCCTCCGCCTACGGACAAAGCCCAGGACAACCGCGGTTCATGATCGGCGCCCGCAATGGCCGCGTATGCGTGCGCGACGGGGTCGGAGAGATCGGATGCCAAAGCCACACGCGCCTCGATCACCTCCGTTCCGAGGGTGATCAGCTTGTCATCCCACACGTCGAGCGTGCTGAGCGCGTCGCCGCGGACCCCGCGGGCCCTGGCGGATTTCAGCAGTGCGCTGCGCTGACGGAGCACGCGGTCGTAGTCCGCGAGCACTGCCGCCATGCGCGGCGTCCGCTGGACGATCAGCTGGTCGGCGAAGCGGCGCCTGGCAGACGGATCGCCTCGGACGATCTGCAGATCTTCCGGCGCGAACAGCACGACCTGCGCGTAGCGCGGCAGTTCGGAGGTGCGCACATTCACGCCGTTGACCCGGGCCTTGTTCGCGCCCTGCCGGTTCAGTTGCAGCTCGAGCAGCACCGTGCGCTCACCGTGGGCCAGTCGTGCCCGCACGATCGCGGCATCCGTCCCGTCGCGCACGAGGGGAGCGTCACTCGACACCCGGTGCGAACCGAGGGTGGCCAGGTAGGCGACGGCTTCGACGAGGTTGGTCTTGCCCTGACCATTCCGGCCGATGAAGACGTTCGCACCAGAAGAGAGCGAGACATCGGCTTCCGCGTAATTGCGGAAGTCCTTCAGTCCGAGCTGCTCCACGATCACCGGGTCAGACTACCCGCCCCCTCCGACACGGCTGGGGTACGCCGGCTCAGCGCAACAGAAGGTTGGGCTGCAGAAGGTACTTGAACGTGCCCTCGCCGCCCTTGTCCATCGACGTCTGGGGGGTGACCAGAACAGGGCTGAGCTTGTTGGCGTTGTCGCTCGAGGTGAACGTGATGCGGGCGAACTCGCTTCGTACCGCACCGAGCGACTCGAGCAGGTACTGCGGGTTGAGTCCCAGAGTGACCTCGTCGCCCACGAGCGTCGCGTCGACGGACTCGGTCGCCCGGGCCTGCTCGGTGCCGGATGCGTCCATGGAGACACCATCGGGGCCGAACGTGAAACGCAACGGCGCGGACCGATCGAGCACGAGTGCGACACGGCGCACCGCTTCGGCGAGATCGGCGGTGTTCACGACGCTGTGGTGCTCGGTCTGGGCCGGGAAGAGACGGCGTACCGGCGGGAAGTTGCCCTTGATGAGCAGCGACGTCACCGTCTTGTTACCCGACGAGAAGGCGATGATCTCGCGGTCGCCGGAGCCCGAGAAGGCGATCGAGATATCGCCGCCGTGCGCGAAGGTCTTACCGACCTCCTGCAGGGTGCGCGCGGGCACCAGAGCTGACGTCGGTTCATCGGATGCCGCAGCACCGCCGTCCCAGGGGATCTCGCGAAGCGCCACGCGGTAGCGGTCGGTGGCGACCAGGCTGAGCTGCGTCCCGGTGACCTCGAGCTGCACACCGGTCAGCACCGGTGTCACGTCGTCGCGCGAGGCCGCGAAGGCGACCTGGGCGATGGCCGTGGCGAACTCGTCGGCGGGGACGAGGCCGGACTCGCCGGAGACCTCGGGGATCGCGGGGTATTCCTGGACCGGCATGGAGGCGAGGGTGAATCGCGCCGAACCGCACGTGAGCAGGATTCCTCCGTCGTCGTCGACGGTCATCTGGATCGGCGCGTTGGGGAGGCGGCTCGCGATGTCGCTGAGCAGGCGGCCGTGGACGAGGATCGTGCCCGGTTCGTCGACGGTGGCTTCGATCGTCGTGCGCGCGGAGGCTTCGTAGTCGAACGCGGCGAGAGTGAGCCCCTGCGCGCCGGCCTCGATGAGCACACCGGCCAGGATCGGCTGCGGGTTGCGCTGAGGCAGGAGCTTGACCACGAACGAGACGGCTTCGCTGAACACATCGCGATTGACGTGGAACTTCACGGGTGCTCCCTTGACGGCGGGTATGGCTTTCCCATGCTAGTGCCCCCTCTGCGACGGCCACGCCGAGCGCTGCCGGCACGGCAAGGTCATCGAATCTGCCTTAACGAAGAGATGGAGTCTTCATCTTCTTAACTGCTGTGGATTCTGTGGATAACTTCCGACACGCGTGTTAACAGCAGGGAAGGAGGGGGTTCGTGGGTGTGGACGGTGCGCGGTGAGCCTGTGCTGTTAACAGGGGTGGGTACGTGGGGTGGGTGGCGTCCGTCCACAGGGTTAAGGCATTCGTGCACACGTCATCCGCAGGAAAACCGAGTTATCCACAGGTTTTCCACACTGTGCAGAACCTTGGGTGAAACACCATGCCTGCGGGCTTGTATGCCTGATCAGAGGGTGAAAAACACGAAAGGGTCCAATCCACGAACGTGGACGGACCCCTCCGGGAGAGCGGCACTCAGCGCATGCGTCCGAGCTGGCTCGTGATCTCCGAGACCTGGTTGAAGATCGATCGGCGTTCCTTCATCAGGTCGCTGATCTTCTTGTAGGCGTACATGACCGTCGTGTGGTCGCGGTTGCCGAAGAGTTGCCCGATCTTGGGCAGCGACAGACTCGTGCGCTCTCGGCAGAGATACATGGCGATCTGGCGCGCCGTCGCGACGGCCTGGGAACGGCTGGAACCGTAGAGGTCGTCGACCGACAGCTTGAAGTACTGTGCCGTCGCCGTGATGATGTCGGTCGGCGAGATGACGTTGGCGTCGTCCTGGTCGATGATGTCGCGCAACACCGTCTGGGCGAGTGACATGTCGAGTGTCGACCGATTGAGGCTGGCGAACGCCGAAACCCGGATGAGAGCGCCCTCGAGTTCGCGGATGTTCGACGATACGACCGTCGCGATGTACTCGAGCACATCGTCGGGAATGAGCAGTCGCTCGCTCTGTGCCTTCTTACGGAGGATTGCGATGCGGGTTTCGAGGTCGGGCGCCTGGACGTCGGTGATCAGCCCCCACTCGAAGCGGCTGCGCATACGGTCTTCGAAGCCCGTCAGCTGTTTCGGCGGCAGGTCACTGGTGATCACGACCTGCTTGTCGTGGTCGTGCAGCGTGTTGAAGGTGTGGAAGAAGGCTTCCTGGGTCTCGGCGCGTCCCTGCAGGAATTGGATGTCGTCGATGAGCAGGATGTCGACGTCGCGATAGCGCGCCTGGAACGCCGAGCCGCGGTTGTTCGCGATCGAGTTGATGAAGTCGTTCGTGAACTCCTCGCTCGAGACGTACCGCACGCGGATGCCGGCATACATGCTCGCGGCGTAGTCGCCGATGGCGTGGAGGAGGTGTGTCTTGCCGAGGCCCGAATCGCCGTAGATGAACAACGGGTTGTACGCCTTGGCGGGTGCTTCGGCCACAGCCACCGCCGCAGCATGGGCGAAGCGGTTGGACTGGCCGATGACGAAGTTGTCGAAGGTGTACTTGGGGTTCAGGCGCGTGTCGTTGCGCGATGCGGGAACGATCGGCTCCGGGGCCTGGTCGATGACATTCGAGTGGACGGCGATCGTCGGCGACGACGCGTTGCGCTCGCCGCTCGCCGTGCCGCCGGCGCGGTGGGACTCGACGATGTCGGGATTCACCACGACACGGAACGTCCCGACATCGGGGTCGCTGCCCTGCACCTGGGCGAGGGCTTCGAGGATGGGCGCGCGCATGCGCTTGTTGAACTGCGCCGCGGTGAGGTCGTTGGGGACATCGAGGTAGAGCGTGCCGCCCATGACGCCCTGCGGAACGGCCAGATTGAGGAAACCGTGCAGCTGGGGTGTGACGCGATCGTCGGTGAGAAGATGGTCCAGCACGGCTGACCAGACGGGGACATCCGGTACTTCGTGCAGAGACATATCCCCTCCGGGATCTAGACGCGACGGGCGATCGACGAGTCGCGCCGAACCTGTGGATAACTTCCGGGGCCACGCTAGTTCGCGGCTCTCGCGGAGCAAAATCCACTGTAGGACCCGGCCGCGTGTCTTTGCCACGCTTGTGGACAACGCCTGGGGATAATGGGCGGTCGCGTTCTCGGTTTGAGTTAACGCCCCTCACGACGTAGCCTTAGTCGGTTGACTTATGCCTATCAGGCAGTCCCGACCCCGTCCCCGGCAGAAGAGCATCGGGCGACACCACCTCCGGAGTGACCCATGAGCAAGCGCACCTTCCAGCCCAACAACCGCCGCCGCGCCAAGAAGCACGGCTTCCGTGCCCGCATGCGTACGCGTGCCGGCCGCGGCATCCTTTCGGCGCGTCGCGCCAAGGGCCGCACCGAGCTCTCGGCCTGACAGACCCGGTGCTCGCGAAGCCGAACCGACTCACCCGCGGATCGGACTACAAAGCCACAGTCCGCCGGGGTTCTCGTTGTGCCGGAGCGCACACCGTCACCTATGTCGGAACCTCGGCTGAGACCGATGCACCCCGTTTCGGCTTCATCGTGAGCCGGCAGGTCGGCTCCGCGGTCATACGCAACACCCTTCGCCGCCGCCTCAAAGCGGTGTGCGCCGAGGCGCTCCCGTCCATCCGCGGGGGCGCCTCGATCGTCATCCGCGTCCTCCCCTCGGCGGCAGCTACCGACTACGCGACACTGCGCGCCGACGTGGTGCGGTGTCTGGAACGGAAAGCGTCGGCATGAGCGCCTCGACTCTTCCCACATCGGCCACGGGGTCCGGTCGGCTCGCGGCCGGGGCATCACTGGCATCCGTTCCGCTCCTCCCCCGGAACGCCGGACTCGCTCTGCTGCACGCGTACCGATCGACGATCTCGCACGTCTATGGCGACGTGTGCAAGTACTACCCCTCGTGCTCCGCCTACTCGGTGGGCGCCGTGCAGCAGCACGGACTCGTGAAGGGCGTCGCGTTCACCGCCGCCCGTCTCGCACGGTGTCATCCCTGGGCTCAGGGTGGCATCGACGACGTCCGTCCTCATCGGGCCTTCCGTCACGAACTCACTCGGCACGGATTCGTCGTGCCCGCCCGAAAGGACTGATCGTGCAATTCGATCTCATTGGGACCATCCTCTGGCCGCTGAAATGGGCGGTCGAGCTCGTGCTGGTGGGGTGGCACTCCCTCTTCACCGCGATGGGCATGGCGCCGGCGGCAGGTCTGACGTGGGTGCTCTCGATCGTCGGCCTGGTGCTCATCGTCCGTGCCGCTCTGATCCCGCTCTTCGTGAAGCAGATCAAGAGCCAGCGCAAGATGATGGAGATCGCGCCCGAGCTGCGCAAAGTCCAGGAGAAATACCGGGGCAAGCGCGACCAGCTCTCCCGCGAGGCCATGAGCCGCGAGACCATGGCGCTCTACAAGAAGCACGGCACCACACCGGTGTCGAGCTGTCTGCCGCTCCTGGTGCAGATGCCGATCTTCTTCGCGCTGTTCAGCGTGCTGAATGACGTGTCCAAGCACGCGGCCAGTGGTGTGGGCGGTGTGGGTCTGCTGACGCCTGAGCTCACGACCGAGTTCTACGACGCCCGCCTGTTCGACGTGGCATCCATGCACGTCAATCTCGTCACCGCGTGGGGCCAGCCCGACGGTCAGGTGACGGTCGTCATCCTGCTGGCGCTGGTCGTGCTCATGATCGCGTCGCAGTTCTTCACGCAGCTGCAGATCATCTCGAAGAACCTGTCGCCCGAGGCCAAGACCGGTCAGGCGTATCAGATGCAGAAGATCATGCTGTACATCCTGCCGCTGGCCTTCATCTTCTCGGGCGTCTTCTTCCCGCTCGGTGTCGTCATCTACTGGTTCGTCAGCAACCTGTGGACGATGGTTCAGCAGTTCATCGTCATCCGCGAGATGCCGACTCCCGGTTCTGACGCGGCGAAGGCGCGCGAAGAGCGCCTGGCGCGCAAGGGCAAGGCCATCGACGCCGCGGGCAAGGTCGTGCCGATGGAGAAGTACCAGGCGGAGCAGCAGCGTCTGCTCGAGGAAGCCGAGCGCGTACGCGCCGCGGCCCCGAAGCGTCAGCAGCCCGTGGGCAAGCAGCGCGCCAAGAAGCAACAGTCCACCAAGAACACCGGTGCTGGGGGCGGAGCCGCCGGCGGTTCTGGATCCGCACCCGCTTCCTGACCTCCGGAGATCATGATGACGACGTCCGATCAGATTGCCCCCGAGCAGACCGCCGCCACCGAAGAGCAGCTCGAGCAGGAAGGCGACATCGCCGCCGACTACCTCGAGGGTCTGCTCGACATCGCCGACATCGACGGAGACCTCGCGATGGATGTGCGCGCCGGCCGCGCGTACGTCTCGGTCGAAGCCGATGACGCCGAGTCGCTGTCGAGCCTCGCGCACCCCGACACGGTGCAGGCACTGCAGGAGCTCACCCGCCTGGCTGTGCAGAGCGCGACGGGTCGGTTCTCACGGCTCATCCTCGACATCGGCGGATCGCGTGATGCCCGCCAGCGTCAGCTCGAGATGCTCGTCGACCGCGCCATCGAGCGCCTCGTCGAGGGCGCTTCCCAGGCCTCCCTGCCGGCGATGTCGAGCTATGAGCGCAAGCTCGTGCATGACATCGCTGCTGATCGCGGCTACGAGTCCGAGTCATTCGGCGAGGGTGCGGACAGGCACACCGTCTTGCGTCGGGGCTGATCCGCGGATGCCGGAACAGCTCGAGGCGGAGCCCGTCGCGGCCGCGGACATCTTCGGTGACCGCATCGACACCGCGCGCAGGTTCACCGCGAACCTGGCTGCGCATGGCGAGGAGCGGGGACTGATCGGTCCGTTGGAGGTGCCGCGTCTGTGGACGCGACACATCCTCAACAGTGCGATCGCGGCTCCTTTCTTCGCAGGGGCTGCCGTCGACGTCGGATCGGGAGCAGGGCTGCCGGGGCTCGTGCTGGCCATTGCGCGACCCGACGTGGAGTGGACCCTCATCGAGCCGATGGAGCGCCGCACGGCATGGCTGTCGGAGCAGGTTGCCGATCTCGAACTCGAGAATGTCAGCGTGGAGCGCATGCGCGGTGAGGAGTGGGCGCGAGGGCGCGTCTTCGACATCGCGACGGCGCGGGCGGTCAGTGCGTTGCGCACCCTTCTCCCCTACACCGCTCCCCTGGTACGGCCCGGTGGTCGGCTTGTGTTCCTCAAGGGCGCGAACGTCGGGCGCGAGATCGACGCCGCAGCAAAGCAGATCCGACAGTATGGTCTGCAGGACGTGTCGGTAGAGATCGTCGGAGAGGGCGTCTTGGACGAGCCGACTCGGGTGTTTCTCGCCACTGTTGCTCGCTGACAGTACCGCATGTAGACATGCATTGAGTGGGATCGCTCGTCGCCCTTTCAGGCGCCCGTCGAGGTGACCGGCAATGTGCGGTCCCGTCGGATGGGTGTCATGAGCCGCGCACACGGGGGCCCTCCGCTGCCTTCGCGATGTCTGCCGCTTTCTCGTTCCTCACTGATGTACGTCTCAAGACGACGCGTCAGAGCTGTTCCGACGAGTCGCGGTGCAATCGGTTTCAAGATCGCGCACGAGTGGGCAGGCCGGAAGCGGCGGGGATGGGTCCGGTCGGCCGACCAGGATCGTGGCGTAGAGCACCACCGGACCTCCGGTGTGAGATTGCTCGCGTTCACCTGACGCCGCGGTGGTGAGCCCCTCTCACGCACGATGTGCTGGCGGGTACGCGGCACGACCTGGGTCGAGAGGTCTCTCGTTGCCGCTGACAGTGGGCGCGGAGCGAGGGTTGGCGGGGTGTCAGCGGATCTACGTCCGCGGAGCGGGGCGGAGTTGGGTGCCTGCCTTGGGTTTCTACAGACTCCCGCGGTCCGTGGTGTCCCTGACACACTGAGTCGCGGGGTAGTACGGTTCCGCGGTGTGCGAGTGGTCTGTCATCCCTGGGTCGGGGTGCCAGTACGCGTAGACGGAGACAGTCGCACAGAGCCGACCGGTCGCTGGAGCCGACGCGCTGACGCGACGCTCCTCACATTGAGGACTCCCCGGTGGCTAGCTGGTGATGTGCTTCAGCGCGCCGCGGGAGGAGGCACTCGTCGACTCTGCCTAGCTCGTTTCACGTGGAACAAGCCGCCGATACTGATTTATGCGACCACACAGTGGAGTGAGGCTGGGCAGACTCTCACGCAACCCCACTCCCCCTTGTTCAGCGGCACGCGGGTCGATCTCCCCGAGAAGTCACGCACGCACTCGCCCATGCACGGCGCGACACGCGGTCATGAGAGTGGGCGATGAGAGGGCTGCCGTGACAATGTGGCTCCAGCGCTCCAGCGCTCCAGCGCTCCAGCGCTCCAGCGCTCCAGCGCTCCAGGGCTCCAGGGCTCCAGGGCTCCAGGGCTCCAGCGCTCCAGCGCTCCAGGGCTCCAGGGCTCCAGGGCTCCAGCGCTCCGGGGCTCCAGCGCTCCAGTGCCGTAACGCCCCAGCGCCGCAGCGTCGTGGGTGTTAGGACTTCGAGGGGACGGTTGCCGTGAAGGTGTCACGTGACGTCGCGTGCTGGCGTGGGGTCTGCGATGTTTCACGTGAAACGTAGGTGGGCGTTGTGGCTCGTACGACTCGCGCCCCACGGGTCGCTCCACTACCCAGCTAATGATCGCTGCGACGAAGTACAGCGACTGGCCACGACCATGCCGGAATTGAGGGTGCACATGGAATGCGTCTGGCGGTGGCCGCTGCAACACCGGTAAAGGCTAGCGGGGGTTCGAGCTGCAGCCGTGGCGTGTGGGTAGGGCATCCTGGGACTGATGAGCACGCGGGTGTCTCGCAGGGCTCGCCCGCAGTGCTTGCGTGAGGACGGTGAATCTCGTAATGATGATGGTGCCGCGGGGTTTGCAGGTGCGGAGCGGCCGTGAGTTCCTGGAACCCCCTCTTATTCAAGGCGGGATGGCTCCTGCCGGCGGGTGGCGTCGGAAGGCGGCGTCGGCCGCTGCTGACCTCTCAGGCGGTTCCGCTATGGCCCGCCGACGCGACGGCGATGGCGAGAATTGGTTAGTCTCGACCGAGCCTCCGTACCAGAGTCAGTTTGAGACTGGCCTCCGTGGATGCTGAACGCCGCAGCCGAGCGGTCTTCGATCCGTTAGACATCTCCCCTCGGCCGACCCAGGAGTCAGATCATGCAGCGATGGATCGGCCAGCATCGTGCGCGGTGGTGATGACATACGTCGCGTTCAGGTGGCATACGTCCGTCGACTCGGTGTTCTCTGCGTTGTGGCTCGATCCGCGGTACTTGGAGCGTGCATCCGCCAGCTCTGCTGGGTGCTGAGCATGAAGTGACTGCCTCGCTACCGGGAGGCGACTGCCGAACCGCGAACACGCTCTCGATGCTCGTGCGTCGATCGCCCGGCATTCCCCGCCGTGTTTCACGTGAAACATGTAGACCAGGGTCACGTAGCCCCTGCGGCACGCGATGGGAGCGGGGTGGGTGACTTGCTGAAGGGTCCGCTTGGCTCCCTCGTGCGTCCCCCCGCCCATGTAGTCGCGCTGTGCGGTGCCTGCCCACGGCCTCATCTGGTGACGCCGTGCCGGCTGCGAGTGTCTTCCCAGCGAAGTGGCACGGGACGCAAATGGACTTCCCGCCCATTTGCACGAGAGTCGGCTCCCGTCCGAGATGGACAGTGGCACGAGTGGGCCAGGAGGGCGAGGGTCTGTGGATCGACGGCACCCCGTCGAGTTGTGGTCGGGCGCAGGAGGTTGGTTGCATTCATGGACTCGGGCGGTGCTTTGAGGTCGCGTTTGCTGAATCGCCACCACACAGGTGGGTGTGGTCCGGAACCACGCAAGGTCGGATTCACGCGATGTAGAGGGTTGGCGTTCATGCGGGGATGCGGCTCGGGAGAGAGGAAGGAGAACGTCCTCCTACCAAGTGAGAATCGGGATGGTGCCTCTCGACGACTCCACGCCACGTGACCTCGCCGCGCGGAACGGCGTGTGGGCAGTCTCGCGACAGATGTCTCACGTGAAACACTCCGCTCGGTGTTCCGAATGACGGGGCCGCAGTCAAAGACGACGCCACGTGCGGCGCGGCTCAGATCGGGTCGAGTAATCCCTAGCCGAGTGACGGCGGCTGGGTCGGCGTCTGTACCGTCCCTGCCCGCGATGACGGTGGATACCGGGAATGATCACCGCCCGGCGCCGCAGAGTCGGAACTCAGATTCGCTCGTCCAGTTGCCACCGCGTGCCCAGCCGAGATTGGCTACCGGCCCACAGCTTTCGCCAACATGGGATGCGAGGCCATGTTTCACGTGAAAGAACAAGATGACACGACTGCTCATTGCCGTCTCATCAACGACCGACGCACGACGTATGCAGTGTCGCCCCAGACCGCGAAGCAGACGGGACGGTCAACCATCCAATTCGATGGCTGAGCCCGCAAGAGAACGGCCAGGCGCAGCCGCGCAGACAGCAGCTCGAGGATGTCGGGTTCAATTCTCCCAAGCGTCGCGCTTGTACCGCAGCGCAGCTGACCTCGTCTCCACGTGGTTGAGACAATGCGTCTGAGACGCACTGCGCCGACGGCGAGCTGTTTCCGGTCCGATGGACGTCTCGGCGTGCAAGCGAGCGGATCCGCTGCAGCGTGGCACTTGATCGGGATGCAGCGCCGGCGGGGTTTCTGTAGTCCTCGGCAACTGGGGGTCTCTCGGCATGACGGGGATGCGACTGCCGCAAATGAGCCTGGCCGTGGAACGGCGTGCCGATCGCGGTGACGGCCGGCCCTGGGTGCGCGACGCGGCCGTTCGAGAAGCTCCGAAACGGCAAGCTCTCGCCAGTCGACCTCACGGCCGACGCAGCGACCCTGGAAATGTTTCACGTGGAACACCCACGTACCCCGCGTCGACGCGATACCGACTGATCCCACATCTGGGTCTAAATCACTGATCACCTGCCGAACTTGAGGACGGTTCGCGAGTGACCGGAAACGCCCCGGCGCCACGGTGGATGTTCACGATGACCCGAATCGCACCCCCAAGGAGTCGACAGCACAGTACCCGACGAGCGATGCGTCTGGCAGTGCGCATGACGTGGGCAACGCCTCAGTCTGTCGTGTCCCCCGATCCGTGTGCGACGCGGATACCAACCCTCGACAGTGGTCGCAACGGAAGGCGATGTCAGGGGCCACAGGTAGACTGAGCGGGTTCGCGAAGGTGAGAGGTGTTTCACGTGAAACAATCCGGTGAGGCGTCTTCGTCCTTTTCGCTCGATGACTCCCCCATCGCTCGTGAGATCGCCGACCTGTCCGCGCGACGACGTGCCCTAGAGGTTGCGGACGTGAAGCTGCCGGGTCGTACCCGCGTATTCACGGTTTCGAACCAGAAGGGCGGGGTCGGAAAGACCACCACCGCCGTCAACATGGGCGCGGCTCTCGCGTCGGTGGGTGCCCGCGTTCTCGTTATCGACCTCGATCCCCAGGGCAACGCGTCAACGGCCCTTGGAGTCGCCCACAACGCAGAGACTCCCAGCATCTACGACGTTCTCATCAACGATGTCCCGCTCGTCGACATCATCCAGACGAGCCCGGAGTCCCCCGATCTGCTGTGCGCACCGAGCACAATCCATCTCGCTGGCGCGGAGATCGAGCTCGTCTCACAGGTCGCACGCGAGCATCGCCTGCGCGGAGCTCTTCGCGAGTACCTGGAGATCAAGGACAATCACCTCGACTTCGTCATCATCGACTGCCCGCCGTCGCTCGGACTTCTGACGATCAACGCGTTCACAGCGGCCGACGAGGTCATGATTCCCATCCAGTGCGAGTACTACGCGCTGGAGGGCCTGAGCCAGCTGCTCGGGAGTGTGCAGATGATTCAGAAGCACCTCAATCCGAAGCTCCACGTCTCGACCATCCTGCTGACGATGTACGACGGACGCACACGGCTCGCGCAGCAGGTCGCTGATGAGGTTCGCTCGCACTTCTCTCACGAGGTGCTCAACACAGTCATTCCCCGCTCCGTTCGCGTCTCGGAGGCACCGAGCTTCGGGCAGACGGTCATCGCGTACGATGGCCAGTCGGCGGGCGCCATCGCTTACCGCGAAGCCGCGGTAGAAATCGTCGCTCGCGACACCACCGAAAAGGATTCCTGATGGCTAAGAGGACCGGACTGGGTCGTGGCATCGGTGCGCTGATCCCCACGGCCGAACCGTCGGAGGCGCGTCCCGTCGATGTGTTCTTCCCGGGTGCATCCACATCCGGGAAAGAGAAGACGTCGTCGGGAACATCTGACTCCGCGGCGAGCGATGCTGATGCGCAGCTCATCTCCGTTCCGGGCGCTCGCCTCATCCATGTCGACCCGGCGTCGATCGTTCCGAATCCCCGCCAGCCTCGAACCCATTTCGATACGGACGACCTCGCTGAGCTGGTGCACTCCGTCCGCGAGTTCGGAGTGCTGCAGCCCGTCGTCGTTCGTGACAAGGGCGACGGGACGTACGAGCTCATCATGGGTGAGAGGCGAACGCGCGCATCGCGTGAAGCGGGTCTCGCGACGATTCCCGCGGTCGTTCGTGAGACCGAAGACGAGTATCTGCTCCGTGACGCACTTCTCGAGAACCTGCACCGGTCCCAGCTCAACCCCCTCGAAGAGGCGTCGGCGTACCAGCAGCTGCTCGAGGATTTCGGCATTACACAGGAGGAGCTTGCCACGCGGATCGGGCGTTCGCGTCCTCAGATCAGCAACACCATCCGTCTTCTGAAGCTGCCGGTTCCGGTGCAGCAACGCGTCGCCGCGGGCGTCCTGAGCGCGGGTCACGCTCGCGCCATTCTGTCGCTCGACGACCCGCGCGAGATGCAGAAACTTGCGGACAAGATCGTGAACGAGGATCTGTCGGTGCGCGCCGCCGAGGCGGCAGCGAAGATGCCCGGTGTGGTGCCGGTTCGCCAGAAGCCGAAAGCCGGTGCACGTCAGGCAGGACTCGACCAGATCGCCGATCGGCTCGGCGACCGGTTCGACACCAAAGTCCGAGTGTCTCTCAGTGCGAAAAAAGGCCAGATCAGCATAGATTTCGCGTCAATCCAAGACCTGAATCGCATCCTCTCGACCCTCGGCGAAGACGGCTACACCGGCTGAATCGCCCGGGGTCCTGGATCAGGTCCGGGGCAAGGCATCCGATCGCGGGCCTCGGTGTCGGCGGCCCGTCGTACGCTGGAATGGTGACAGCGAACGACGACACCCTGCGCCGACGCGCCAGCCTCGAGCTGCTGCGCGCGGAGGCGTCCGACGAGCTGGCCGTGCTCATCCACGAGCGTCTGCGCGGCGGTGAAGACCCGTGGGACTTCATGGAAGATCTGCCGAGCGTCGACGAACTCGTCGTGCTCACCCTGCGCGCGGAGAACATCGCGGAGAACGGGGGCCAGCGCCCGAACCGTTCACGCAACTACCGCGTGCTCCGGCAGATCTCGCTCGATTACCCGCCGCTCACACGCGCTGTGTGGCGCATCCTGGGCGACGAAGAGCCGCACCGCCGCTGGGACGCCAGCGCGCGTCTCGACGCATCCTGAGGCCGCTCAGCGCGCTGCAACGCTCCACGCGCCGTACCACTCGACGCTCGACGTGCTCGAGCCCTTGAACGCGTATGAACCCTCGGCGCTAGACGCGCTCGAACCTCTGGACGCGCTCAACCCCTCGACGCGCTCAACCCCTCGACGCGCTCGACCGCGCTCGAGCGTTCAACGCGGTCCATCCCTTGACGCACTCCAACCTTCATGGCGCTCGAACGCTCGGGCGCTCGACGCGCTTGAATGCGCGGCGCGACCCTCCGACCGCGAACCGGTCTGGCGTGCCAGGTTCGTTCGGGCCGAGTTCTCGGCATCCGGAACGTCATCGAATCGTCGATACGACGAGACCGTTGTCGCCCGGGCCGTGCCGCGACTCGCGGACAAGACGAAAGGCCCCGAGTCCGTGAGGAGTCGGGGCCTTCCGTCAGGAACGTCTCAGCCGAGGAACGGTGCGAGATCCTGCTCCAGCGCGAACTTGGGCTTCGCGCCGATGATCGTGGTCTTGACCTCGCCGCCCTGGAACACCTTCATCGCGGGGATCGAGGTGATCTGGTACTTCATCGCGAGATCGGGGTTCTCGTCGACGTTGAGCTTGAGGATCGTGATCTTGTCCGCGTTCTCGTTCTGGATCTCGTCGAGGACGGGAGCGACCATGCGACACGGTCCGCACCACTCGGCCCAGAAGTCCACGAGCACGGGTCCGTCAGCCTGCAGGACGTCCTGCTCGAACGTTGCGGAGGTCGTCGCCTTGGCAGTCATTGCATATCTCCTTAGATGGAAGCTTCAGTGAGTGAAAACGCCGGTGAGCGCGGATTTGTTCCTCAGACGACCGCGACGTCGGGGAGACCCTCGATGGGGCTCTCCGACACGGCGGGCTCGCCGGCCTCACCGCGTGCGGCGAGGAAGTGTTCGACGTCGAGGGCGGCGACGGTTCCGCTGCCCGCGGCGGTGATCGCCTGGCGATACGTCGGGTCGATCACGTCGCCGGCGGCGAAGACGCCCGGGACGGACGTGCGCGACGAGCGTCCATCGACCCAGATGGTGCCCTGGTCGGTGAGCTGCAGCTTGTCGTGCACGAGGTGCGTGCGCGGGTCGTTGCCGATCGCGACGAACAGGCCGTCGAGGGGCAGCTCGCGCGTCGTGTCGTCGACGGTCGAGCGCAGACGCACGCCGTTGACGGCGTCGTCACCGAGGATCTCGTCGACGGCGCTGTTCCAGATGAACTCGATCTTCGGGTTGGCGAAGGCTCGCTCCTGCATGATCTTGGACGCACGCAGCGAGTCCTTGCGGTGGATCACGTAGACCTTGGACGCGAACTTGGTGAGGAAGTTCGCCTCTTCCATGGCCGAGTCGCCGCCGCCGACGACCGCGATGGTGCGGTCGCGGAAGAAGAATCCGTCGCACGTCGCGCACCACGAGACACCGCGCCCGGAGAGGCGCTCTTCGCCCTCGAGGCCCAGCTTGCGATAGGCCGAGCCCGTGGCGTAGATGACCGTCACTGCCTCTTCGACCTTGCCGCTGCCGAGCGTGATCGTCTTGACGGGGCCGTCGAGGTCGAGCGATACGACGTCGTCGTAGAGCACGTGAGCACCGAAACGCTCGGCTTGCGCCTGCATCTTGGCCATGAGGTCGGGACCCTGGATGCCGTCGGGGAACCCGGGGAAGTTCTCGACCTCGGTGGTGTTCATGAGATCGCCGCCGGCTTCGACGGAGCTCGCGACGACGAGGGGCTCGAGGTTGGCTCGGGCGGCGTAGATCGCGGCGGTGTAGCCGGCCGGGCCCGATCCGATGATGATGACGTGACGCACGTTTGCGCCTTCCTCTCGTTGATTCCGTCGGATGAAACCCATGCTAGCCGCGGGGTATTCCACGGCCGCAGGGCTAGCGCTTGGGGAGGAACCGTCGGCCCAGCGCGATCGCGGGTTCGAGCTCCGGCGTTCGGAGAAGGGCCAGGATGCCGATGTACACGGCGAGGACGACCGATCCCACCAGCGCGGCTCCCAGAGCGCCCGACACCACGGATGCCGACAGCCACCCCTCGGAGCCGCCGCACAGCAGCACGACGCCCCAGCCTGCCGCCGCAGCGGGAACGGCGACGAGAACGAAACGCGCGAGCGGGGTCAGCCAGGCGCGCACACCGATACCCCCGAGGCGTCGGTGCAGGATCACCGTGGCGACCACCACCTGCACGACGCTCGCGAGCGACTGACCCAGCGCGACACCCGCCGCCAGCTGGGCCAGGGGAAGAGCGCCGGCGCCGACCGCGGCTCCGGCGATCAGGGCCGTTACGGCGACCAGCACGCCCTGCGCGAGGGTGAAGAAGAACGGCGTCCGGGTGTCGTTGTAGGCGTAGAAGGTGCGTTGGATGACGAACAGCACGGCCAGTGGCAGCAGACAGACGAGGAAGCACAGTAGGACCGGGGCCGCGGCGAGAGCCTCGTCGGAGCTGTTCGTGAACACGCGGGTCGCCGGCACGGAGGCGACGGCCAGTGCGGCGGTGGCGACGACGATGAAGAGCCCCAGGACGCGGATGCTGCGGACGATGTCGGACTTCACCTCGTCGTGACGCCCGGCTGCGGCGTGCTCGCTGAGCTGCGTGAAGTACGGCGTCCCGATCGACAGCACGATGATCGAGTAGGGGAGCATGAACACCAGCCAGGCGTTCTGTGTGGCGATGATCGCGGGCCCGGTGCCCGAGGCGCCGGACAGCACCCGTGTCTGGACGATTCCGGCCAACTGCCCCACGATGACCATGAGGAACGTCCAACCGGCCAGCCGTCCGATGTGGCGCAGGCCCACGCCGCGCCAGTGGAAGTCGGGACGCAACTGCAGACCGGCTCGGCGCCAGAACACCAGCAGCACGACGGTCTGCAGCACGATGCCCCCGGTGGCGACACCACCGAGCAGACCGATCATCGTGGGTGTCCACTGCAGGACGTCGGGGCTCGGCCCCCCGAACAGCAGCAGGAAGATGCCGAAGCCGACGATCGAGACGACGTTGTTGACGATGGGTGCCCACGTGTACGGGCCGAACACCTTGCGCGCGTTGAGGATCTCCCCCAGAAGCGCGTAGAGGCCGTAGAAGAAGATCTGCGGCAGGCACCAATAGGCGAATGCGGTGGCCAGCGCGATCTGATCCGGTTCGACCTTCGAGGGGTCGATGTAGACGGTAACGATCAAGGGAGCGGCGATCATCGCCAGCGCGGTCGCCGCGAGCAGGATCACCGTTCCCAGGGTGAAGAGCTTCGAGACGAAGGCCCGGCCGCCGTCGGCGTGCGCGGCGGCCTTGACGATCTGCGGGACGATCACCGCCGTGAGGACACCGGTCGAGATCACCGTGTAGATGTTGTTCGGCAGCTGGTTGGCGAGACCGAACGCGTCACCCGCGGCGCTGCCCACCGAGCCGACGATCGCGACCAGCACGACGATGCGCAGCAGCCCGCTCACGCGGGAGACGATCGTCCCCGCACCGATGAGCACACTCGCCCGTCCGATACTGCTCACGGGCGGATCTCCTCTTCGTCGGGTGCGGTCTCGTCCGCGGACTCGGCGGGGCTGCGCCCGTCGTCATCCGGACCCTTCACGCCGATGCCGTCGACGGGGGTGTCGGCATCCTGAGTCGGGGTCGACTCCTCTTCCGCCCGCGTGCGACGGCGACGCGTGATCGTCCGGACGACGCCGAGGCCGAGGAAGGCCACCACGAGTACGACGATGACGATCAGCCCGATGCTCTCCCACTCGGCGCGCACCTCGACGTCGACCCGCTGCGGGGCCCCGACCGGCTGGTCGGTGGGGCTGTAGAGCTGCAGGTCGACGCTGACCTCGCCGTTGGCGATGCGTGCTTCGACGGGCACCTCGACGCGGGTGTTGGCGGCGGCCTGCGCCTCGACCGTCGTGCGGTTCTGCACGCGCAGACGCGCGTCGTTCGGGCTCACGTCGAGCACCACCGTGACGGGCCACGGCAGGTCGTTGCGCACCCACGGACGCAGCGGAGCGCTGGAGCTGACCAGGCGGAAATCGGAGGAGAGGATGCCGACGGCGTCCAACGTCGTCTGCGTACCGGCACGGTGGTCGGCGACCGCCTGACGGGCGGGATCGCCCGTCCACGAGACGCTGATGACCTGCAGCATCTCGGCGCGTTCGCGGCCGGTGAGCAACTCGGGTTGATCGAGGATCGTGGCGAAACGGTCGACCGCCTGCTCGTCGGAGAGCAGATCGCCCACCTCGGTCGCCCGTGTCGCGTCGACCGCGGGCGCGGCGAGGGAGACCTCGGATGCCGGCCGGCTCGAGACCTCGGCGAGGCTCGATGCCGCGAACCCCGGTGCGGAGGAGAGCAGACCGAGCGTGGCGCGCAGGCTCACGCGGGAGCGATCGGTACCGCGGTCGAGCACGGCGAGGACCGGCTGATCGCCCGCCGAGCTCCGCGCGATCGCCAGATACGCCTGCGCGGCCGACAGGGAGGCACTGCGGCGTGTGGCGTCGTTCTGCCCGGCTGCGGCCGCGAGCGCCCGCGACACCTCGGCGTCGTACACCGGGGTCGAGACGCCCCCGACGGCGGCGGTCGCGACGCGCGATCCGCCGGAGACGCTCGTCGAAGCCGTCAGGACGCGAGCGGGCTCCTCGGGGGTTCCCAGGGCCCCGAGCGACGCCACCGTCTCGGGCCCGGCCGAGCCCGTTGCAGGCCAGAAGACATTCGACGTCGCCGAGCCGATGTCGAGCAGTGTCGTCAGCGTCGGGTAGCTCGGCTGCCCCGGGCTCGCGGAAGGGACTGGCTCCGGAGTCGAGACCGCGGAGACGGCGGGCGCCGGTCCGGTGAAATCGTCCTCGTTCATGTACGACTGCAGCGATGTCGGGCCCAACGGGGCCGTCAGTCCGGCCTGCAGCTGGGCGGCCACGTCGGCATCGCCGAACTGCAGCGCGAACCTGTCGTTCGGCAGCGCGAGCAGACGCTCCAGCCAGGCGACGGCGGTGGGCGGCGCAGCGGAGCCGAGAACGCGGATCGCGGCCGGTATCGCCGGGTCGACGGCCAGGGTGGCGGCGGTGCCGTCGACGGCGTCGAGTTGGGCCGACAGCGCTCCATCGACCGCCGTCAACTCCGCCAGCTCGTTGCCGGTCAGCAGACCGCGCGTCAGGGGGGCCGCGGTGATGGGCACCACGAGGGCGATCGGGGTGGTCGGACCGTCGGACGGCACGACGACGACGCTCGGTGCCGTCAGACCGGCGGCCGACACGAGCACCGGGTAGACGCCGGCACCGCGGCCGGCGAGGGTCGGATCGGTCGCGGGGACGGTCAGCGTGATCGAGCTCTGGGCGCCGGAGGCGGTGGCATCCATTGTTCCCGTGGCCACCTGCTGCAGGGTCTGTCCCGACGCGTCGCCGCCGAGCCAGCGGTCGAGGGAGGCGTCGTCGCCGAGGGATGCCGTGCCGACCGAGAGGGCGACGGGGTTCGCGGTGGCGGCCGAGGATCCCGCCGACAGCGTGACGACGACCGACAGCGGGTCGCCGGGGCGCAGGATCCCGTTCGCTCCGGGAGCGGCCGACAGCGCCGAGGTGACGGCCGCGTTCGTCGACGAAGGATCGGGGGTCGCGGCGAACGCGGCGGCCGACGGCAGCGCCACACCGAGGGCCAGGGCGCCGGCGGCGAGGGTCGCCAGCAGCCGGCG
>NZ_CAUQWC010000011.1:0-29074 GCF_963521695.1 uncultured Microbacterium sp.
CAGGAGGGCTATGCGCCCGACACCGTGCTGCGCGACGTCGGCACGGGCAACCCCGACCCCGCCCGCATCCCGGATCCGACCGCGGCCCTCGCCCGCTCCACCCGGCCGGTGCTGTACGGCGAGCCGGTCATCGACCCCGGCCTCGAAGCGTGGGCGCGCCGGTGGATGACCGATCAGCTCCCTCACGACGACGTGCGCATCACTGTCACGAGCGGCGCGAGCGACGCGATCGAGCGCCTGCTCGCCCAGGCCCTTCAGCGTGACGACGCGGTCGCGCTGGAAGACCCGTGTTTCCTCTCGGCCCTGCACACCGTGCGCACCGGCGGCTACCGGGCCGTCCCCGTCGCGGTGGATGCCGAGGGCATGACCGTCGACGGACTCCGCGCCGCGCTCGAGGCGGGGGTGCGGGCCGTCATCTGCACTCCGCGCGCGCACAACCCCACCGGCGCGAGCTTGAGCGTCGGGCGCGCGGCGTCCCTGCGGGCGGTTCTCGAAGACCACCCGTACGTGCTCGTCATCGAAGACGACCACTTCTCGCTCCTCTCTCGGTCGCCGCTGCATTCGGTCATCGGTCCCGCGCAGCGGAGGTGGGCGCGCATCCGGTCGATGTCGAAGTTCCTCGGGCCCGACACGTGCCTCGCCGTCACGGCATCCGATCCCGACACCGCCGACGGTCTCGCTGTGCGTCTGACCCCGGGCACCACCTGGGTGAGCCACATCCTGCAGCGACTGACCCTCGCGCTGGTGACCGACGACGCCGTCCGCGCCGACATCGAGCGCGCGGCCCAGCATTACGCCGAGCGCAACGCCGCGTTCGCGCGGGCGCTCACGGAACGGGGACTCCCCACCACCCCCGGCGACGGGCTCAACCTGTGGGTGCCGCTGCCCGCTCCGGCGGCGGGCGTGCGCGAGGAGCTCATGCGACGGGGCTGGCTCGTGCGCGAGGGCGACCCGTTCTTCCTCTCCCCCGATCACGCGGGGGCGTTCCTGCGGCTCACCGTGCACGACCTCGACGATTCGTCGGCCGCGGCCCTCGCCGACGACATGGCCGTCGCCGCGGGCACGCGTCGCTCGAGCGTGCGAAGTGGAAGGATCGAGGCATGAAGGTTCTCTCGATCCAGTCCGCCGTCGCGTACGGGCACGTCGGCAACTCGGCCGCGGTCTTCCCCCTCCAGCGCATCGGCGTCGAGGTTCTCCCCGTGTACACGGTCAACTTCTCCAACCACACCGGTTACGGCGCGTGGCGGGGTCCGCTCATCTCCCCCGACGACGTGGCGGCGGTGATCGCCGGCATCGAAGACCGCGGGGTGTTCCCCGAGATCGACGTGGTGCTCTCGGGCTACCAGGGTGGCGAGGGCATCGCCGATGTGATCATCGACACCGTCGCGAGGGTGAAGAAGGCGAACCCGGATGCCGTCTACGCCTGCGATCCCGTCATGGGCAACGCCAAGTCGGGATGCTTCGTGGCCCCCGCCATCCCCGAGCTGCTGCGTGAGCGGGTCGTGCCTGTCGCCGACATCCTGACCCCGAACCAGTTCGAGCTGGGCTTCTTGACGGGCACCGAGCCCGGGAGCATCGACTCGACCCTGGAATCCGCCGACGTGCTGCGCGCCCGCGGGCCGCGGACCATCCTCGTGACGAGCGTCGAGCGCCCCGACCGTGAGGCGGACACCATCGAGATGATGGTCGTCGACGACAGCGGCGCCTGGATCGTGCAGACCCCGCTCATCCCGATGAAGGCCAACGGCTCGGGCGACGTCACCGCCGCGCTGTTCACCGCGCACTACCGCCGCAGCGGCGGCGACGCGGCCGACGCGCTCGCGCGCACGGCATCCAGTGTCTTCGATCTGCTCACCAACACGTACGAGTCGGGATCGCGTGAGCTCCGTCTCATCGAATCCCAGGAGGCCTACGCCCACCCGCGCCTGCAGTTCGGCGTGCGGCAGGTGCGCTGAGCACTCTTCGCGTGCTCCGCGGGGTGGCCCGCACGGGATGGCTCCGAGACCGGCCGCTCGCAGAACGGTCGGCCCCGGAGCCGTGGTGCCTGAGCCGAAGCGTCAGAGTCCGTCGTGGTGCATCGCCTGCACCAGACGCACGTGACGGTCGAAGTTCAGCTCAGAGTACTCGTTCGAGTAGTTGAGACCGTAGGGCCACATGTGGCTTCCGCCGCCGTTGATCCGCGCGTCGGGGCCGTCCCACGTGCGCAGCAGCGGCAAGGCGGCGGGCCAGTCCTGTGCGTCGACCTTGCTCTGGAAGTTCCATGCGGTGCCCACGCCGACGGTGTGCGCGATCTCGTGCAGTGCGGTGCCCTCCTGCATGAAGCCGCGGTTGGCACCGAAGCGGATGTTGCCGTAAATGGTGGCATCCGCGGTCTGCACGCCCGGGTCGTACGAGACCCACAGCTGACGCTGGGTGTTGTTGAATTTGTTGTAGCGGGCGACGGCGCGGTCCATCGCGTCGGTGATGCGCGCGTAGGCGTCGATCTCATCGGCGGACGGGTTCGACGACCTGGCCAGCGTGTAGGTCATCTTCGACACGTTCGGGTCGGTGAGCCGCCAGCGCTGAACCCCCGAGCCGTCGCAGTTCTGCTGCGAGAGCAGGCCACCGTCGACCGGCGAGGCGACGCTCTGCAGGCAGAGGTTGTTGTGCCTGTTGCGGATCTCGGTCCAGCCGCCGCCCACGTCGGCCAACTGCCACTGCTGCACGTTGTTACGCGAGCACGTCCACTGACGCACCTCGGATCCGGGTGCGGTGGCGAAGTTGAAGTTGTCGAGGCAGAGGTTGCTGTATCGGTTCTTGATCTCGGCGTAACCGTTGCCGAGGTCGGTGACCGCCCACAGCTGGTTCTGCCCCTCGAGGCACGTCCACTGACGCACCTCCGCGCCGGGCTGGGTGTTGAAGGCGTAGTCGTCCATGCAGAGGGTGTTCTGCTGGTTGCGGATCTCCTGGTTGGAGCCTGTACCGACCGGCGCGGCGGCCGCGGCGGGCGTGGCCGCTCCGAGGGTCGTCAGGCCGATGACGAGGGATGCGAAGACGGCGGCGAGTGCTTTCACCTTCCTGCTTCGCGTCGTGGGGGGTTTCGTCGGGGACGTCGTCGTCCGTGACATGGTGTGCCTTTCGGATCGTCGGACCACCGGCGCGGTGATCTGAGGGTGTTCGACGCTCGTCGGACGGCCGGGCGAGGCGGTGTCGGACGCGCGGGTGCGCCTCCTCCCCGCGCCATAGGAACGCAGGGGTCGCCGATCTCATCGGGTGACGATATCGCCGGGGGGACGCGATCATCACGAAGCGGGAACGTCCATGTTCACGCTAACACTTCGCTTATCGGCCACCCTGTCGCATCGGTTCCGGCCCTGTCAAGGTCGAATGTGGACGCGGGTCAGAAACTCGAGCGGCGACGAAAGCGCGCGGTGCGGGCCGTTTGCGGCTCCCTCGTCGAATGAGGTGCAGGAGCGCCGGCCGCGAGTCATGCTTCCCGGTTCGCCTGACGGCTCATGCGCCCCATGCCCCGGCGACAGTGCGACGCACGTCGCCCAGAAGCTGCGGCAGCGCCTTGGTCTTGGCGATGATCGGGAAGAAGTTGGCGTCGGATGCCCAGCGCGGAACGATGTGCTGGTGCAGGTGCGCGTCGACGCCGGCGCCGGCGATCGCGCCCTGGTTCATGCCCAGGTTGAACCCGTCGCACCGCGATACCGCGCGCAGTACCCGCATACCGCGCTGCGTCAATGCGCCGATCTCCGCCACCTCTTCGTCGGTCGCCTGGTCGTACGTGGCGATGTGCCGATAAGGGCAGACGAGCAGGTGCCCGGAGTTGTAGGGGAAGAGGTTGAGCAGAACGTAGGCCGTGGTACCGCGTGCGACGATCAGACCGTCCTCGTCGGATTTGTCCGGCGCCGCGCAGAACGGGCAGTTCTTCTCCATCGGCTCACGCCCGGCGGAGATGTACGCCATGCGGTGCGGTGTCCACAGGCGCTGGAACTCGTCGGGCACCCCCGGGAGGGACGCGGCATCGACGAGCTCGGCATCCGTCGGAGGCGCGTCAGCCGGCACCTCGTCCGTCGCTGCGTGATCCCCAGGGACGGACCGCGTTGCAGCGTCGTCGGGGTCGTTCGTCACGCCAGATCCTCGGCGGTGTTCACCAGGGTGCGCGCGGCGATCGCGCCGGTGATGTGCGCCACGGCTTCGTCGACGGGGATGCCGTTGAGCTGCGTGCCGTCGCGGAAACGGAACGAGACGGTGCCGTTCGAGCGGTCCTGCTCGCCGGCGATCAGCATGAGCGGGACCTTCTGCGTGGTGTGCGTGCGGATCTTCTTCTGCATGCGGTCATCGCTGTGGTCGGCCTCGGCGCGGACGCCCGCGGCCTTCAAGCCGGCGACGATCCCTTGGAGGTAGTCGCCGTACTCGGCGGCGACCGGGACGGCCACGACCTGCACGGGCGCGAGCCAGACCGGAAACGCCCCGGCGTAGTGCTCGAGCAGAATCGCGAAGAATCGCTCGACCGAGCCGAAGAGGGCACGGTGGATCATGACGGGGCGGTGCTTCTCGCCGTCGGGTCCGGTGTACTCGAGCTCGAAGCGCTCGGGCTGGTTGAAGTCGAGCTGGATCGTCGACATCTGCCACGTACGGCCGATCGCGTCGCGCGCCTGCACCGAGATCTTCGGGCCGTAGAACGCCGCCCCGCCCGGGTCGGGAACGAGCTCGAGGCCCGAGGCCTCGGCGACCTCGCGAAGGGTCTCGGTCGCCTCGGCCCAGAGGGTGTCGTCGCCGATGAACTTCGGATTGCCCTCTTCTTTCGTGGACAGCTCGAGGTAGAAGTCGTTCAGGCCGTAATCCCGCAGCGTCTGCAGCACGAAGTCGAGGCTGTGGGTCAGCTCGCCCTTGACCTGGTCGGCGGTGACGTAGATGTGCGTGTCGTCCTGGGTCATGCCGCGCACGCGCGTGAGACCCGACAGGGTGCCGCTCTTCTCGTAGCGGTAGACCGACCCGAACTCGCTCAAGCGCAACGGGAGTTCCCGATAACTGCGTCCACGCGAGCGGAAGATGAGGTTGTGGAACGGGCAGTTCATGGGCTTGAGGTAGTACTCCTGGCCCTCGCGAGAAACGTGCCCGTCGGCATCCACGACCTCGTCGAGCACCATCGGGGGGTACATGCCGTCGGCGTACCACTGCAGGTGGCCGCTCGTCATGAACAGGTCGCCCTTGGTGATATGCGGAGTGTTGACGACCTCGTAGCCGCTGGCAAGCAGACGCTCGCGCATGTAGCGCTCGATCTCGTAGCGGATGATTCCGCCCTTGGGGTGGAACACCGACAGACCAGGGCCGATCTCGTCGGGGAACGAGAAGAGATCGAGCTCCTTGCCCAGCTTGCGGTGGTCGCGCTTGGCGGCCTCCTCCAGACGGTGCTGGTAGGCGCGCAGCTCATCTTTCGTCGGCCACGCGGTGCCGTAGATGCGCTGCAGCTGCGGGTTCTTCTCACTGCCGCGCCAGTAAGCGCCGGCGATACGCGTGAGGTCCCAGCCGTTACCGATCAGACGCGTGCCGGGCACGTGCGGTCCTCGGCAGAGGTCTTTCCACGCGGTCTCGCCGTCGCGGGTGACGTTGTCGTAGATGGTCAGCTCACCGGCGCCCACTTCGACGGACGCACCCTCGGCGGCCTCGGCCGACCCGCCCTTGAGTCCGATCAGCTCGAGCTTGAACGGCTCGTCGGCGAGTTCGGCGCGAGCCTCGTCGTCGGTGACGACGCGACGCACGAACCGCTGGTTCTCGCGGACGATGCGCTCCATCTCCTTCTTGATGACCTTCAGGTCGTCGGGGGTGAAGGGCTCGTCGACCTGGAAGTCGTAATAAAAGCCGTCGGTGACCGGCGGGCCGATCCCGAGGTTCGTCTGCGGCTTGACGCGCTGGACCGCCTGCGCGAGCACGTGGGCCGTCGAGTGACGAAGGATCGAGAGGCCGTCGGCGCTGTCGATCGTGACCGGCTCGACGGCGTCGTCGGCGGTCACGGTCGTGGCCAGGTCTTTCAGCTCACCGTTCACGCGCAGCGCGACGACCGAACGGTCGGGGAAGAGGGCGAAGCCATCGGCGGGAAAATCAGTCACAGCGCATCTCCTGAAGGGGTCCATTCCAGGCTACCGGGCGGCCGTGGCCTCGATCGCACCGGGTGTGCCCCATAGTGGAGCGGTGACTCTGGCCATCATCGGCGGCGTGCTCTGGATCCTCGGGATCATCGCGCTGCTCACCGGCGCCTTCCCCGCGAGCGACGCCTTGGCCGTCGCCGACCGGGTGTGGCCGATCCTGCTGTTCGTCGTCGCCGTCACGGTCGTGGCGGAGCTGGCATCCAAGGCCGGACTCTTCGACGTCGTCGCCGCGCGCTTGGCGCGCGTCGCGCGCGGACGCACGGTCTGGCTGTGGGTGCTCGTCGTGGCTCTGGCGACGGTGGCGACGGCGTTCCTCTCGCTCGACACGACGGCGGTGCTGCTGACGCCGGTCGTCATCTCGATGGCGGCGGCGCGCAAGCTCGACCCCCTCCCCTTCGCTTTCGTCACGGTGGTGTTGGCCAACACCGCATCCCTCGTGCTGCCGGTGTCGAACCTGACCAACCTGCTGGCATCCGAAGCCCTCGGCGGCGGGCACGACCCCGTCGCGTTCCTCGCGCTGCTGGGCCCCTCGGCGTTCATCGCGATCGCGGTATCGGTCGTGGTGCTCACCCTGGTGTTCCTGCGCCGTCTTCCGAAGACGTACCCGGATGCCGCCTCGCCCACGGTCTCCGACCCGGTGCTCCTGCGCGTCGCCGGCGTCGTCACGCTCGCGCTCCTGCCGCTGCTCGTGGTGGGTCTCGAACCGTGGATGCCGGCACTCGGCGCCGCCCTCGTGCTGGCGGTGGCGTTCGCGTGGCGTGCGCCGCGGGGTCTCGGCATCCGTCTCGTGCCCTGGTCGCTGTTGGTGTTCGCGGGTGGCCTCTTCCTCGCCGTCGGCACGCTGGAGGCGCTCGGCATCGGCCGGGTGACGACGGTGCTCGCCGGCACGGGCGACGATCTCGTGTCGTTGTGGCAACTCGCCGGGGTGGGCGCACTGGCCGCGAACGGCATCAACAACCTGCCGGCTTACCTGGCGTTGGAGTCGGTCGCGGGCTCCCCCGCGCGTCTCGCGGCCCTGCTGGTGGGTGTCAACGCCGGACCCATCGTCACTCCGTGGGCGTCGCTGGCGACACTGCTGTGGCACGAGAGGCTCGTCGCCGCCGGGGTCGAAGTGAAGTGGAGCCGCTTCATCGTGCTCGGCGCCGTGATCGCACCGCTCATCCTGCTGCTGGGCGTGCTGCCGCTGGCGCGGTGAGCCTTCCGGCGACGGCAGCGTTCCTGCTCAGTCTTCGTACGCGCGCGCCCACGCCTTGCTCGGCTCGATGAGCCAGACGGCCAGCCCCTCGCGCATCTCGTACGGGCTGCCCGTATAGATCGCCGATATGCGGTCGACATATGGCAACGCGTCGTCACCGGCGATGCGCTCGACCGCCTCTCCGCGTACGAAGGCCATCGCGTACGGGTTGTCGGCGCCGGTCACCGAGATCGCGACGCGTGGGTCGCGGCGGAGGTTCCGATCCTTGAGCGTGTCGACTTCGGTGAAGATCGCGAGTCGGTCTCCCTCGACGCCCACCCACAGCGGGATGGAGTGCGGAGACCCGTCTCGCATCAGTGTCGCGAGGTGTGCGACGGCATTCGTCTCGAAGTACGGCTTGGCCTCGGTCCAGTCGGTCATGCAGGACACAACGGCCCAGCCGATCCGCTGCATTCCCTCGTCAGGATCGCGCGGTCTCGGGAGCTTGGTCGTTGGGTACCTCGCGGAAGACCATTTCTTCGCGTTGCAGACTCTCCCGCGGGCTGAACTCGTCGGGCTCCGGGATGACGTAGAGCCCTCGGCCGGAGTTCGCGTTGTAGGTGAGGGCGTGAAGCCAGGCGGGACTCATCTGCGGCGAACGGCTGCCGTGGTATTTGAACACCAGTGAGACATTCGGGTGGATGTACACGGTCGTGCGACCGCCGCCCGTGCTGATGTCGTCTTTCCACGTGAAGGGGAAACTCTCCCCTCGACGCACTTTGGCCATGATCACGGCCTGCAGGTGGGCGAGGAGGCGGTCCTCGAAGTCGACCTTGATGTTGCCGTCATAGATGAACTTGCCCATGCTGCCCCCTTACGCGGCCACCACCACCGTGCGCGTCTCCGAGCGAGAGGAGGGCGTGGAACCCGGGGGCGAGACCGCTGTTCTCTCGTAGCACTGTCTCGCGCGGCGATGCCGCTCGCAAACCCCCTTGCGAGCTCCATCGCTTTGCGGATAGCGCGTTTCGTCCCTGCGTCCTCCGAGGTGCTCAGGCGGAGCGGGAGATGCGGATGATGACGCGGTCGCCGGGCTTGCGCTGCACTCGACGGACCAGCGACTCGAACCCGAGGATGGCCCGGTATTGCAGTCCGTACTTGCGGCGGAGTGCGTGATCGGCCCTCGCGTCGTCGGTGGCCGGCCCCGCGATCCGTCCCTGCGCCTCGACGGTGATGGCATCCGGCTCGACTGCGCCCATCCGGCTGCAGGGGCGCAGGGCCACGCGCGCGTCGTTTCGGAGCCGCTTCACCTTGCCCGTCGTACGCTCACTCGTGACCACGAGCTCGTCGCCGTCGCGGGCGATCCACACGGGCACGGCGACGAGGGCGCCATTGCGGCGGTAGGTGCCGAGAGAGACGAACGGGGATGCCGAGATCTCACGCCACAGGGTGTCGGGAACAGTCATGGTGCTGAGGCTACTGGTCGCGACCGAGCCGAAAGCGGGGGCGTTCGAACCTGGCGGGACCCCTCCTCGCGCCGTCCCGCCCCTTGCCGCGAGCGATGAACCTCAAGACGAGCACAAGGAAGATGCAAGGCTCCGCGAAACGCCCTGTCGACGGGATGCTCATGCCCTAGCTTCGAGCTGTCCCCGCCGCCCGGTAGACCCCACACCCGTTCCAGCTGCGGCGGGGACAATCATGTCTCCGGCCCGGAGCCAGAGCACCGCCGTGTGCGCCGTCGTCTCGCGTACGAGCGCTCCTCCGCTAGGCGGTCGCCGGCGGGGTGCCGGACGGGACCGCATCCTCGACGACGTGATGCTCCTGCGGCGCCGGTGGACACCCGACCGAGATGCAGCGCACGACGGAGACGCGCAAGCTCAACGTCTTCTGAGGAGCGGATCAAGATGGGCGATTCCGTGTCCCCCATTTGGCGGACATGGGATAGCTTTTACATGTCCCCGCCGCCAGGCACTCCGCAGCCCCCCTTACTGGCGGCGGGGGCGACACTCTCCCGCAGGCCACGCTCTGCAGTGATCGAGTGACGCTCCCGGTAGCTGCGGGCAAAGTGGCCTCTGCGATTGTGCGACGACGGGGCGTGGAAGCGTTCGTCGCCCCCGATCTCGGGACCCCCGTGCGTCTGAGCGTCGGCACCGGCTGCCCCAGCAACACGCCCAAGACGCGGGCTCGGCTGGGGCGAGCGACGATCGATAGTCGCCACCAGCGGCCGTCAGGGTTGCGCCGATCACGATGGACGACTGCGACTTCGCCCCCGACCCTCCCGTCGTCGACGCAGTGGGGGCCGGGCCGGGCTTGGCGCGCGTCGTCCCCGGGTTCAGGGGGGATAGACGGAGCGGACTCGATTTCTGTTGTCGAGCGGCACCGCGGGGCCGGCGGGACATGCCGCCGATCTTGCTTCGGACGGAGTCGGCGACGTTCCCGCGACCGACTCCTTCAAGAATCCACCTGAACGGGCGGTGGGCCTTCGTCGGCGAGCATCTCGCAAACGACAAAACCCCCGGCGAACCGGGGGTTTTGGGGTGATGGTGCGCGATACTGGGATCGAACCAGTGACCTCTTCCGTGTCAGGGAAGCGCGCTACCGCTGCGCCAATCGCGCCTATTCAGGCTGTTCTATTGTGAGTTGAGGTGGCGACGGGATTCGAACCCGTGTAAACGGCTTTGCAGGCCGGTGCCTAGCCGCTCGGCCACGCCACCGTGTGTGGTTCGACCCACGTGTCATGATGCTCCGTCGGTTTCCCAGACGGAGATCCCTCCACTCGAGCGGATGACGAGACTCGAACTCGCGACCCCAACCTTGGCAAGGTTGTGCGCTACCAACTGCGCTACATCCGCATTTCATTCCCGGGGCTTGCCCCGAGCACTCGTAAGACATTACCTGATCTGGGCGTCCGCGCAAAACCACGCGCGGCCCGGGTGTGTCCGGGGTGGGTGGTCCGAAGCACGTTCCGGCATCCGGTACGATCGTTGAGTCCCGTTCGGGATGCGGGCGATTGGCGCAGTTGGTAGCGCGCTTCCTTCACACGGAAGAGGTCATCGGTTCGAGTCCGGTATCGCCCACCGCACAAGCCCCCGGCTCGCCGGGGGCTTTGTCATTTTCCCCCCTAGCGCCGAGACAGCGGGTTATCGGCCAAAAAGTGTGGATGGGTCGGGCGTGTCAGCCTTGTCCTGCCCATCCGGTTCTGAGCCAGAGGCCTTCGGTGGCGTCGAGGCCTGTGTCGTAGAGGGCGGGGCCGAGGGGTTCTTCGGCGGGTGCCTGCGGGATGGGGGTCTCGGTGGGGCGTGCGAGGTCGAGAGCGTGCTCGGGGGGAACTTCTCGGATGGTGAGGAACCATTCGACCGCGCGGCGGCGGTGTTCTTCGCTCATGCCGCGGTGTCGTCGCAGTAGGTCGCGGATCTGTGCGTTGAGGCTCTCTAGTGCGGAAGTCGTGCGGGGGTGCCGTAGACGATGTGAGTGAACAGGGTTTGGCGGCGTGTGACCAGGCGCATGAGCAGCCATGCCTTGCGGAGCCGGTCGTGGGTGAAGCCCCACTGTCCGTTGCGGAACATGGTGCGTTCCCGGGTGAGGTGACCGAAGGCCTGCCACCACTGCTCGAGACGGAGCTGCCAATCGATCGCGGCGGCCTCGTCGCGGACGGCACTGAGATCTATCACCAGGCGTCGTAACGCTTGTCCGGCGGGGGTGCGCGGATGCCGCGTCAAATGGCGGGTGATGTTCAGTTGTAGGTGGAAGATGCAGCGTTGGTGCGCGGTCTCTGGCCAGCATTGTCTGAGCGCGCTGGGCAGCCCAGAACCGCCGTCGGAGACGAGGACGGCGGGCGCGGGAACCTGTTGCAACAACGCAGCCCACGCGGCTGTCGATTCGCGAGCGCACCACTGCCAGGCCAGGACGCGGCCGGTGTCGCTGAGAGCGATCAGTAGGCACCACGTTCCCACCCAGACACCATCGACGAGGACGGCGTGGTGGGACCGTCTCGGCCTTTCCCAGCCGGGGGACCAACTCCCAACACCACGCAGACTGACGACGGAAGGATCGTCCTGACGCTGTCCCATCCGTTTCGGCTTGGGTGTTCTTGCCCACGATCCAGTTCACGAAACGGCGGAGCTGTTCTCGACGTGCGACGTCGGGGCGGCGCCTTGTCGAGGATGCCCCGCACGACGGGCATCGCCATCTCTGTGTCCCTGCCGACGTCCGCCCGTTCTTCACCAGCACCGACCCACATACCAGACAGGTCGTCGAATTCATCGGAAGGCCCACGACTAAGGGTCGCGGACCATACCGATCCTCGTTTCACCGCGCAATCACGCGGCTAAACGACCATCCCGTACACACTTTCTGGCCTATAACCCGAGACAGCCGCCGGGGCGATGTCCGCGGCATCCGGCTCTCGGCCTTTCAGCCCCGCTGCCACCCGTACCGCGCGGAGAGGGCTGCAGCGACGGCGTCGAACCGCTTGCGGTCCAGGGCGGCCGCCTCACGGCGCATTCCCGCGTCGTGCACGAGGTACACCTGCTCGACGTCGATCCACGAGGGACGGCCCTGCGGGTCCCATTCCCCCGTGCCGAGCACGAGGTACTGGCGGTCGCCGTCGTGCGGCTTGCTCGTCAGGCGCACGGCGTACGAGTGCGTGGCATCCGCTCTGCCGATGACGAGCACGGGGCGGTCCTTGCCGCGCCCGTCGCGCTCCTCGTAGGGCACCCAGGTCCAGACGATCTCGCCGCCGTCGGGCGCGTTGTCGCGTTGCGGGGCGTAGCTCAGCGTCAGCCGACGCGGCGGGTCGATCTCGACCGTCTCGCTCCCCCGCGGTGACATCGGGCGCTGTGACGCCTTCTCCGGCGCGAGCCGGACCGGTGCCGGGCGCCCCTGGGGTGCGGACGGGCGCAGCAGGCCCAGGACGGCCGAGATCAGGCGTGAGGCGGTTCCCATACCGCCCACCCTAGACACGACGAACGGGGCGCCACCGACGAGTCGGTGACGCCCCGCGCGGGGTGGAGCGGATCAGCCGCGGGTGTCGGAGAGCACGTAGCCCTCTTCACCGTGCACGACCGTGTCGATGCCGGCGATCTCGTCCTCGTTCTTCACGCGGAAGCCGATGGTCTTGTCGACCGCGAACCCGATGACGAAGGCGAGCACGAACGAGTAGATCATCACGGCGAAGGCGGCGATGGCCTGCACGAGCAGCTGCGTGAGCGAGCCGCTGTAAATGAGACCGGAGCCGTTGGCGAAGATGCCGAGGTACAGCGTTCCGATGAGACCACCGACGAGGTGGATGCCGACCACGTCGAGCGAGTCGTCGAAGCCGAGCTTGAACTTCAGCTCGATGGCGAGAGCGCAGACGGCACCGGCGACGAGGCCGAGGACGATCGCCCAGACCGGCGTCAGCGAGGCGCAGGCCGGAGTGATGGCGACCAGACCCGCGACGGCACCGGAGGCGGCACCGACCGAGGTGGGCTTGCCGTCCTTGATCTTCTCCACGATCAGCCACGCGAGCAGAGCGGCGGCGGGAGCGGCGATCGTGTTGACGAACGCGAGGGCGGCGGTGTTGTCGGCGGCGAGCTCGGAGCCGGCGTTGAAGCCGAACCATCCGAACCACAGCAGGCCCGCACCCAGCAGAACGAACGGCGGGTTGTGGGGGACGTGCGCGCCCTTCTGGAAGCCGACGCGCTTGCCGAGCACCAGAGCGAGCGCGAGTGCTGCGGCACCGGCGTTGATGTGAACCGCGGTACCGCCCGCGAAGTCGATCGCGCCGACGCCGAAGACGTCCTGCATGCCGTGGGTGATCCAGCCACCGTACGAGAACGACCCGTCATCGGCCAGGCCGAAGTTGAACACCCAGCTGGCGACGGGGAAGTACACGACCGTGGCCCAGATGGCCGCGAAGACCATCCACGCGCCGAACTTGGCGCGGTCGGCGATGGCGCCCGAGACGAGCGCGACGGTGATGATGGCGAAGGTGGCCTGGAAGGCGACGAACGCCAGCGGCGGGTAGGCCGCGCCCTCGGGCGTCTCGAGCACGCTGGCGAGGCCGAAGTTGGTGAAGTCGATCGTCCAGGGCACCTGGGTGGCGCCCTCAGCGGTGCTGGGGAAGGCGATGGAGTACCCGTAGAGCACCCACAGCACGCCCATGAGTCCCATCGCGCCGAAGCTCATCATCATCATGCTGATGACGCTCTTGGCCTTGACGAGTCCGCCGTAGAAGAATGCGAGTCCTGGCGTCATGAGCAGCACGAGTGCCGCTGCTATCAGGATGAATGCGGTGTTGCCTTGATCCATCTCGGAGGGAACCTCTCTGCAGGGACGCAGGTAAAGCGTCGGGTCCCCTCAGTGTTCCCACCCCCGGTTACCGTCGTCGTTCGCCTCGTGTTTCGGGCACGTTACAGGAAGCTCACTCCGGTAAACACTGCGTTTCGCACACCTTCAGGCCGCTGATGAGCGACTCACGAATGCGTGAGCGCCACCATGCGCGACACCGCGCGCAGGTACTTCTTGCGATATCCGCCGCCCAGCATCTCGTCGCTGAACACGCTGCTCAGGGGCACGCCGGTCGCGCGGATCGGGATCTGTGCGTCGTACGCCCGGTCGACGAACGCGACGAGGCGCAGCGCCGCCGACTGGTCGTGCAGCACCTCCACATCGCGGAGGCCGATCGTGGTGACGCCGTCGATGAGGCGGATGAACCGCGAGGGGTGCACGCGCGCGAGGTGACCCACGAGCTCCGAGAACGCGTCATCGGATGCCACTCCCCCGGCGGAGGCGGCATCCACCGCCTGTCGGTACTCGTCGTCGCCGAGCACGCGGGCCGCGCCGTCGATGGCGCGCTGGCGGTAGTCGGTGCCGTCGATGCGGATGGTGCGGAAGCTGTCGGACATCGACTGGATCTCGCGCAGGAAGTCCTGAGCGGCGAAGCGACCCTCGCCCAGCGCGTTGGGAGGAGTGTTCGAGGTCGCGGCGAGCCGTGTTCCGGATGCCACCAGCTCGCCCAGCAGGCGCGTCATCACCATCGTGTCGCCCGGGTCGTCGAGCTCGAACTCATCGATGCAGAGCAGGTCGGAGCCGCGGAACAGCTCGACGGCCTTGGCATAGCCGAGCACGCCCACCAGCGCGGTGTATTCGATAAACGAACCGAAGTACTTCCGGCGGGCGGGCATCGCGTGGTAGATGGAGGCGAGCAGGTGGGTCTTTCCGACACCGAAACCGCCGTCGAGGTACACGCCCGGCTTGACCTGCGGCGCCTTCTCGGCCCGGCGGAAGAATCCGCCCTTCTTCGCCGGCGTCGCCTGCCTGCCCGCGAACGCCTGCAGCAGTTCCTTCGCCTCCTGCTGCGAGGGGTACGCGGCATCCGCCCGGTAGGACTCGAAGGTCGCGCCGTCGAACTGCGGAGGCGGCACGAGAGCACTGACCATCTCGGCTCCCGAGACGGCGGGCTCGCGCTCGGTGAGGTGGATGGGCCCTGTCGTGGCGGGGGTCGAGGTCATGGCCGTCCTGTGTCCAAGTCTTACGGGAGGGTGCGTGCCCCGACACGGCGGATCTAGGGTCGAAGGTGCGGTGTCCAGCCTATGCCGCCGCATCCATCGCCCCGACCGAGGAGATCCCGTGACCGTCGAGTTCGACACCACCTCGCCCAAGTTCGCCGAGTACGCCGAGCCCGGCCGTCTCGTGACCGGCGAATGGCTGCAGGAACGCCTCGGCCAGCCGGGTCTCGTCGTCGTCGAATCCGACGAAGACGTGCTGCTGTACGAGACGGGGCACATCCCCGGCGCCGTGAAGGTGGACTGGCACACCGAGCTGAACGACCCTGTCGTGCGTGACTATGTCGACGGTGAGGGGTTCGCGGAGCTGTTGAGCGGCAAGGGTATCTCGCGCGACGACACCGTCGTCATCTACGGCGACAAGAACAACTGGTGGGCCGCCTACGCGCTGTGGGTGTTCTCGCTGTTCGGCCACGACGACGTACGCCTGCTCGACGGCGGCCGTGACAAGTGGATCGCCGAGGGGCGTCCCGTCACGACCGACAAGACTGTCGTCGAGACCACCGCGTACCCGGTGGTCGAGCGCGACGATTCCGTCATCCGCGCCTATAAGGACGACGTGCTCCGCCACCTCGGCAACCCGCTCATCGATGTCCGCTCACCGGAGGAGTACTCGGGCGAGCGCACGACGGCGCCCGCCTACCCCGAAGAGGGCGCCTTGCGCGCCGGGCACATCCCGAGCGCGCAGAGCGTTCCGTGGGGCAAGGCCGTGGCCGAGGACGGCGGCTTCAAGACGCGCGAAGAGCTGGATGCCATCTACCGCGACGGTGCGGGTCTGTCTGACGGCGACAAGGTCGTCGCGTACTGCCGCATCGGCGAGCGCTCGAGCCACACGTGGTTCGTGCTGAAGCACCTCCTCGGTTTCGACGACGTGCGCAATTACGACGGCTCGTGGACCGAATGGGGCAGCGCGGTGCGCGTGCCGATCGTGTCGGGCGACGAGCCCGGCGAGGTGCCCGGGCGCTGATACGGCCGCCGAGCCGGAACGCTGCGGGCGTGGGAGGATGACGGAGATGTCCGACAACGCCCTCCCCGCCCGCCTGGCCGAGATCCGCGACGAGTTCCTCGAGCTCGACGAGCCCGACCGGCTGCAGTTGCTGCTGGAGTTCTCTCAGGAGCTTCCCGAGGTGCCGGCGGAGTACGCCGATCACCCCGAGATGCGCGAGCGGGTCGTCGAGTGCCAGTCGCCGGTCTACATCATCGTCACGGTCGACGCCGATGACAGCGTCGCGATGCACGCCACCGCGCCGGCCGAGGCGCCGACCACGCGCGGGTTCGCGAGCATTCTCGCGCAGGGGCTCACGGGTCTCAGCGCCGACGAGGTGCTCGCCGTGCCCGACGACTTCCCGCAGAGCATCGGGCTCACCCGCGCCGTGAGTCCGCTGCGCATCGCCGGGATGACGGGGATGCTGATGCGCGTGAAGCGTCAGGTCAGCGCGAAGCGCGCCGCCTGACGGCTGCCGTCCGGCCCCGCGTCCGGGGCGGGTTCGGCGCTTCGGGGCGCGAATGGCACGCCCCAAGACGCAGAATGCGCCCCGAACCCGAGAGGCTCTCGCGTCACTCGCGGGCGAGGCCCTGCGCGCGCACCCAGTCGGAGATGGCGGTGACCCAGCGGGTCTCGTCGTAGTTCCACAGCTTCGTGTGGCGTGCCACGTCGAAGGTCTCGATCGTGACGAGGTCGGGCCGAGCGGCGGCCAGCGCATGCGAGGCGTCGGACGGCACGAATCCGTCGTCGTCGCTGTGGAGCACGAGCATCGGATGCCGGAACTCGCCGGCGCGCGCCACGGCGTCGAGACGGTCGAGCGGGATGGCCTCGCCGCTGCCCAGGACGGCCGCGCCCCAGTTCGATGCGAGGGCGCTCTGAGCGACGGCGACCACGGGCCCGGGCAATCGCATGAGGCGCCCGTGGAAGCGGAGCACCGTGCGCCAGTCGACGACCGGGGACTCGAGCACGAGACCCGCGATGATGTCGGCGTGGGGCGACTCGAGCGCCGCCTGCAGGGCGAGCGCGCCGCCCATCGACCACCCCATGACGATGACGTGCTGGGCGCCCTGGCGACGTGCGTAGCCGATGGCGGCGTCGAGGTCGCGCCACTCGGTGGCCCCGAGCGCGTAGGTGCCGGACGCACTCTTCGGTGCCTCGCCGTCGTTGCAGTACGACACGACCAGGCTCGTGATGCCCAGGTCGTGGAAGACGGGGACTGCTCGCAGCGCCTCGGCCTTCGTCGTGCCGCGGCCGTGCACCTGGATCACCCAGACGTCCGTCGCGGTCGGGGCGGCGAACTCCCAGGCGGGGCAGGGCCCGACACCGGTGTCGATGTCGAGGGTGCGGAACGGACGGTGCACCTGTTCTGGGCGGTCGTAGTACCACCCGCTGAAGGCGGCGTCGGGTGCGAGGTCGCCGTCGGCGGCGACGTGCGTGAGGAGCTTCCGCGTCACCGTGGTCTCGTCCGCGCCCACGATGGAGCCGAGGCGCACGTAGTCGACCGAGCCGACCGTGAAGAGGCCGTATCGACCCGGCAGGGCCGTGTCGGGTGTGCGCGCGAGGGTGATGGTCTGCGCGGAGGAGTCGACGCGCACGATGCGCGTGTCGGGCAGGCGGCCCGCGGGGTGCACGACGGTGCGGGCGACGTTGAGCGATACCACGCCGAGAGCGGCTGCTGAGGCGGCGAGAGTCATGCCGAGAGCCGACAGGGCGATCCGGATGCCGGTTGCTCCACGTCGCGTTGCGCGGAGACCTGCGGCGCGCCTGGGAGCGTTCATCGAGGCCTCACTCTAGTCTGTGGCCGTGAGTGACCAGCGCCCGGTGGAGGCCGACAGCCCCTTCGCGCGAGCAGCCGAAGAGGTGCGAGCCACCACGTTCCGCGAAGATCTGGTCGTCCGCGAGATCCCCTCGCCGGCTGGGCTTGCGCCGTTCTCGCTGGCGTTGGCCGGTGACGTGCGACCCGAAGAGCACGCCACTGACTCGCCCTTCGGCACGGGGCGCTTCATCCTGTTGCACGATCCGGACGAGCCCGAGCCGTGGGGCGGGGCGTGGCGCATCGTGTGCTTCGCACAGGCTCCCCTCGAGCCCGAGATCGGGGTCGATCCCCTGCTGGCGGAGGTGGCCTGGTCGTGGCTCATCGACGCCCTCGATTCGCGCGGGGCCGACCGGCACTCGGAGTCGGGCACGGCCACCAAGACCCTCTCCACCGGCTTCGGCGCCCTCTCGTCGCAGGGCGAGGGGTCGCAGATCGAACTTCGCGCGTCATGGTCGCCGCGCGGTCCCTTCCGCCCGCACCTCGAAGCGTGGGCGGAGCTCGTGTGCATGCTCGCCGGCCTCCCCCCGGGGTCGGAGGGTGTCGCAGTGTTCGGAGCCCGGAGGCCCACGCGTGGTTGAGTACATCGTCATCGAGGATGCCGCGGGGCTCAGCTCCGCGTGCGAGGCACTGGCCGGAGGGCACGGTCCCGTCGCGGTCGACGTCGAACGGGCGTCCGGGTTCCGCTACTCCCAGCGGGCCTACCTGATCCAGGTGTTCCGCCGCGGGGCGGGCGTGTTCCTGTTCGACCCGTCGACCATCGAGGACTTCGCGCCGTTGCAGGGGGCGATCGGTGCCGTCGAGTGGGTGTTCCACGCGGCGAGCCAGGATCTTCCCTCCCTGCGCGAGCGCGGCCTTGAGCCCCCGTCCATCTTCGACACCGAGCTGGGCTCCCGTGTGCTCGGCCACGAGCGCGTGGGACTCGGCGCCGTTGTCGAGCAGACGTTGGGCATCACCCTGGCCAAGGCTCACTCGGCCGCAGACTGGTCGACGCGCCCGCTGCCGGCATCCTGGCTCGAGTACGCCGCCCTCGACGTGGAGCACCTCATCGACGTGCGCGACGTGCTCGTGGCCGAACTCGACGAGCAGCAGAAGACGGAGTTCGCCCGGCAGGAGTTCCAGGCCGTGCTCGATCGCCAGCCCAAGCCGGTGCGCGAAGACCCGTGGCGTCGGCTGAGCGGTCTGCACACGGTGCGCGGACGCCGCTCCCTCGCCATCGCCCGATCGCTCTGGCAGGCCCGCGAGGACTTCGCGCGCGAGCAGGATGTCGCGCCCGGTCGCCTCGTCCCCGATCGTGCCCTCGTGGCTGCCGTCCTCGCCGACCCTGCGACCAAGCAGGCGCTCGCGAGTGTGAAGGAGTTCAACGGGCGGGCCAGCCGCACGCAGCTCGACCGGTGGTGGAACGCCATCGTGGCGGGCCGCGAGGCGACGGATCTGCCCGCCGATCGCGTCCCGAGCGACACGCTGCCGCCTCCGCGTGCGTGGATCGACCGCAATCCCGAGGCCGACCGACGACTGAAGGCCGCACGTCCGGCCGTCGAGGCGCGCGCGGAAGAGCTGCGGATGCCGACCGAGAACCTTCTGACGCCCGAGACGCTGCGCCGCGTGGCGTGGGCGCCGCCCGGCGAGGTGACAGCCGACTCGGTCGGCGCCGCGCTCGCCGACCTGGGTGCGCGACCCTGGCAGATTGAGCAGACTGCACAGGTGATCGCAGATAGCTTTGTAGCTTCCCTCAACACGGAAGACGACGAGCCCGCCACGGATTCGTAGGTTCGGACAACCGATTCTCGGTCGCGAAACCGTCTTCCTAGGCTGGGATCATCCCAAACACTGGAGGCAGAGTGGCCGAGATGACGGACGTCTTCTTCGTTGACGGAATGCGAACCCCCTTCGGGCGCGCCGGCGAGAAGGGCATGTACTGGAACACCCGGGCCGACGACCTGGTGGTCAAGGCGATCATCGGGTTGATGGAGCGGAACGGCGACCTGCCCACGGAGCGCATCGACGATGTGGCGATCGCCGCGACGTCGCAGACCGGTGACCAGGGCCTGACGCTGGGCCGCACGGCGGCGATCCTGGCGGGGCTCCCGATGACGGTGCCGGGCTTCGCGATCGAGCGCATGTGCGCGGGCGCCATGACGAGCGTCACGACGATGGGCGCCTCGATCGGCGTCGGGATGTACGACCTCGCTCTCGCGGGTGGGGTCGAGCACATGGGGCGTCACCCCATCGGTGGCAATGTCGACCCCAACCCGCGCTTCGTGGCCGAAAAGCTGGTCGATCCGGGTGCTCTCAATATGGGCGTCACCGCAGAGCGCATCCACGACCGTTTTCCGCACCTGACGAAGGAGCGCGCCGACCGCTTCGGTGTCGCAAGCCAGCACAAGGTGCAGGCCGCCTACGAAGCCGGGAAGATCCAGCCCGACCTGGTTTCGGTCGCCGTCAAGGACGCCGAGGGCGCCTGGGGCCTCGCGACCGAGGATGAGGGGCGTCGCCCCGAAACCACGCTCGAGGGCCTCGCGACGCTGAAGACCCCGTTCCGCCCGCACGGCCGCGTCACGGCCGGTACCTCCTCGCCCCTCACCGACGGCGCGACCATCAGCCTGCTCGCCGGCGGCGACGCCGTGAAGGAGTTCGGCCTCGCGCCCAAGATGCGCATGGTGTCGTTCGCCTTCGCCGGTGTGGAGCCCGAGATCATGGGCATCGGGCCGATCCCCTCGACCGAGAAGGCACTCAAGAAGGCCGGACTCACGATCGACGACATCGGGCTCTTCGAGCTCAACGAGGCGTTCGCCATCCAGGTGATCTCGCTGCTCGATCACTTCGGCATCGCCGACGACGACCCGCGCGTGAACCCCTGGGGCGGCGCCATCGCCCTGGGCCACCCGCTCGCGGCATCCGGAGTCCGCCTCATGATCCAGTTGGCCGCGCAGTTCGCCGAACGTCCCGACGTGCGCTACGGCCTCACCGCCATGTGCGTGGGCCTCGGCCAGGGTGGCTCGGTCATCTGGGAGAACCCGTTCTTCGACGGAAAGAAGAAGCGCAAGTGACCGATTACTCCACGATCGACTTCTCCCCCCTCGACGCCCTGACCGGCGACGAGGTGGTGACACACTCCCCCGTCCGCGACGTGCGGCTGCCCTCCGGGAACGTGCTGGCACTCATCACCCTCGATAACGGTCGCGACCACACCCGACCCAACACGCTCGGACCGGCGACGCTGGCCGAACTCGGGCGCACGCTCGAGACGCTGAAAAGCCGTGCCGTGGCGGGTGAGATCCACGCCGTCGCCATCACGGGCAAGCAGTACATCCTCGCCGCCGGTGCCGATCTCTCCGACGTCGTGAAGCTGCCGTCGAAAGACGTCGCCCGCTTGATCGCCCAGCGCGGTCACCAGGTGATCGGCTCACTGTCCGAGCTGGGTGTGCCCTCGTTCGCGTTCGTGAACGGCCTCGCGCTCGGCGGCGGCCTCGAGATCGCGCTGAACTCCACCTACCGCACGGTCGACGCTTCGGCCGCCGCGGTGGCCCTGCCCGAGGTGTTCCTCGGCATCATCCCCGGTTGGGGCGGCGCCTACCTGCTGCCGAACCTCATCGGCATCGAGAACGCCCTCGAGGTCGTGATCTCGAACCCGCTCAAACAGAACCGCATGCTCAAGCCCCAGCAGGCGTTCGACCTCGGGATCATGGATGCCGTCTTCCCGGCGGCCTCGTACCTCGAGGACTCGCTGCGGTGGGCCGACGGCGTGCTCACCGGCCGGGTGAAGGTCGAGCGCAAGAACGAGCCGGGCAAGCTCGAACGCCTCACCAAGTGGCCCATCGCGATCAAGATGGCCCGGGGCATGCTCGAGTCCAAGATCGGCACCGTTCCCCGCTCCCCCTACGTCGCGCTCGATCTGCTCGACAAGGCGAAGAGCGGCACGAAGGCCGAGGGTTTCGCCCGCGAAGACGAAGCTCTCGCCGACCTCATCACGGGCGACCAGTTCGCGGCATCCATGTACGCCTTCGACCTCGTGCAGAAGCGCGCGAAGCGTCCGGTCGGAGCCCCCGACAAGGCGCTCGCGAAGAAGGTCACGAAGGTCGGCGTCATCGGCGCGGGACTCATGGCCTCGCAGTTCGCGCTGCTGTTCGCGCGCAAGCTCCGGGTGCCCGTGATCATCACCGACCTCGACCAGGGGCGCGTCGACAAGGGTGTGGCATCCATTCGCGAAGAGATCGGCACGCTCGAAGCGAAGGGCCGCCTCGACGGCGACACCGCCAACCAGCTTCGTGCCCTCGTGCACGGCACGACCGACCGCTCGGAGTTCGCCGACTGCGACTTCGTCATCGAGGCGGTGTTCGAAGAGGTCGGGGTCAAGCAGGAGGTATTCTCGGCGATCGAGAAGATCGTCGCCGACGATGCGATCCTCGCAACGAACACCTCGTCCCTCTCGGTGGCTGAGATCGGCTCGGTGCTGCAGAACCCCGAGCGTCTCGTCGGCTTCCATTTCTTCAACCCCGTCGCGGTCATGCCGCTCATCGAGGTGGTGGAGACGGATGCCACCAGCGACGCCGCGCTGTCCACCGCCTTCGTCGTCGCGAAGGGCCTGGGCAAGAATGCCGTGCTCACCGCCGATGCGCCCGGCTTCGTCGTGAACCGTTTGCTGGCCAAGGTCATGGGCGAGGCCGCGAGGGCCGTGTACGAAGGCACCCCGATCGCGGTCGTGGAGAAGGCTTTCGCGCCCCTCGGGCTGCCAATGGGCCCGTTCCAGCTCATCGACCTCGTGGGCTGGAAGGTCGCGGCTCACGTGCAGGACACGATGGCATCCGCGTTCCCTGACCGCTTCTTCTCGTCGGAGAACTTCCACGAGCTCGCAGCCCTCCCCGAGGTCGTCGAGAAGGACAAGGGGGGTCGCGTGACCGGTTGGACCAAGGCCGCGCAGAAGGTGCTCGTCACCGGCAAGACGACGGTCGCGCCCGAGACGATCCTCGCCCGCGTGCAGGACGGCCTCGCCCAGGAGATCAAGATCATGCTCGACGAGGGCGTGGTCCCCGAGGTGCAGGACATCGACCTGTGCCTCATCCTCGGCGCCGGCTGGCCCTTCATCGACGGCGGTGCCTCACCCTACCTCGACCGCGAGGGGGCGTCGGAGCGCGCCTTCGGCGACACGTTCCACCATCCGCCCATCCGCGGCATCGGGGCCTGAACCTCGTGTACGACAGCGGCGCCGTCCCCGAGGGGGCGGCGCCGCTCTCGTCGGTGCGGGCGGGCCCGGGAGTGGGGCAGCGCTCGAGGACAGGTGTTTCGGTGAGAACAGGCCCGGATCGGCCGGTGAGGGCCTGTTTCCGCGTGATCGCCTGTTCTGGGGGACCGGAGTGGTGCGCGGGTCCGCGGGCGGGCGGCGTGCGAGGACAGGTGTTTCGGTGAGAACAGGCCCGAACGGGCGGGTGGGGGCCTGTTTCCGCGTGATCGCCTGTTCTGGGGCGGTCGCTTGTCGTGGTGCGGTCGCTGTCTTACGGCGGGGCATACGGCACGGCGGCGCGCGGGCCGAGCGTGAGGGCGGAACGAGATGAGGCGGGGACGCACGCGCGTCCCGGCCTCATCTCACGGCGGAGCCGACGTCACGGGCGCGACTTCTCCCACTGCTCGATCGTGGGGATCGAACCGGTCGGCGTCTGACGCGCCATGGGGATGCGGGTACCGAGCACCTGGGCGACGACATCATGCGCGATCTTGGACGCCGTGAGGCCGGCGTCTTCGAAGATCTGCTCGCGCGTGGCGTGGTCGATGAATTCATCGGGGATGCCGAGCTCGTCGACGGCCGTGTCCACCCCCGCCTCGCGCAGCACCTGCCGCACGCGGGTACCGACGCCACCGACTCGGATGCCGTCTTCGATCGTGATGACGAGACGGTGATCGCGCGCGAGGTCGACGATCGACGGCTGCACGGGGATGGCCCAGCGCGGGTCGATGACGGTCGCTCCGATGCCCTGTGCCTCGAGTCGCTCAGCGACTTCGAGGGCGAGGTGCACCATCGGGCCGATGCCGACCAGGAGCACGTCTTCGCTCGCACCGCGGGCGAGAACGTCGACGCCGTCATGCAGGCGCTCGATGGCCTCGACGTCGTCGTTGACCTTGCCCTTGGGGTAGCGCACCACGGTGGGCGCGTCCTCGACAGCGGTGGCCTCACGGAACTCCTCGCGCAGGCGCGTGGCGTCGCGCGGGGCGGCGATCCGGATACCGGGTACGAGTTGCAACATGGCGAGGTCCCAGATGCCGTGGTGGCTCGGGCCGTCGGGACCGGTGACACCGGCGCGGTCGAGCACGAAGGTCACGCCCGCTTTGTGCAGGGCCACATCCATCATGACCTGGTCGAAAGCCCGGTTCATGAAGGTGGCGTAGATGGCGACCACGGGGTGCAGACCACCGAACGCGAGCCCGGCCGCCGAGGCGACCGCGTGCTGTTCGGCGATGCCGACGTCGTAGACCCGCTCGGGGAAGCGCTCGGCGAACTGCTGCAACCCGGTGGGGCGCAGCATCGCCGCGGTCATGGCGATGACGTCGTCTCGTTCGGACCCGACCTCCACCAATTCTTCCGCGAAGACGTCGGTCCACTGCAGACCGCTGCCGGCGCCGAGCGCCTCTCCGGTGATCGGGTCGATCTTGCCGACGGCGTGGAACTGGTCGGCCACGTCGCTCATGGCGGGGGCGTAGCCGCTGCCCTTGTCGGTGATCGCGTGCACGATGACCGGGGCTCCGTACGACTTCGCCAGCTCCAGGGTCTCGATGAGCGACTCGAAGTCGTGGCCGTCGATGGGGCCGAGGTACTTGATGTCGAGGTTGCTGTACAGCGCTTCGTTGTTGGTGAAACGCGAGAGGAAGCCGTGGGTGCCGCCGCGCACACCGCGATAGACCGCGCGGGCGGCGGGACCGAGGCGGCGGAACAGTGTGTCGGAACCGCGGTGCAGGGTGCGATAGGCGTCGTTCGTGCGCACCCGGTTGAGATAACGCGCCATGCCGCCGATCGTGGGGGCGTAGGAGCGGCCGTTGTCGTTGACGACGATGACGAGGTTGCGGTCGTTGTCGTCGCTGATGTTGTTCAGCGCCTCCCACGTCATGCCGCCCGTGAGGGCACCGTCGCCGACGACGGCGACCACGTGGCGATCACGACGACCGGTGCGGCTGAAGGCACGCGAGACCCCGTCGGCCCAGCTGAGCGAGCTGGAGGCGTGCGAGGACTCCACGACGTCGTGCTCGCTCTCGGAGCGCTGCGGGTAGCCGGCCAGGCCCCCACGCGAGCGCAGGGCCGAGAAGTCCTGCCGGCCGGTGAGCATCTTGTGCACGTACGACTGGTGGCCGGTGTCGAAGATGATGGGGTCGGAGGGCGAGTCGAAGACCTTGTGCAAGGCGATCGTCAATTCGACGACACCGAGGTTGGGACCGAGGTGTCCGCCGGTGCGGGCGACGTTCTCGACGAGGAACGAGCGGACCTCGGCGGCCAGCTGTCGCAGCTCGTCAGGGGTGAGCGCGTCGAGGTCGCGGGGTCCGTTGATGCCGGGCAGGAGAGCCATCCGACTCCTCTCGTGCGGTGCGCGCAGTGGTGCGCGTCCCGATGAATTCTAGTCTCGGAGGGTGCGCAGGGCTCGGCAACGGCTTGCGCGCGGCGCTGCGATCCCACCGCGCGGAGCCCGTCTGCTGTCCATCCGAGCAGCTCGGAGGGCCGGAGGATCGGCGGCCCACGACGAACGAGATGTGCCCCGGGAGCAGAGGCTCCCGGGGCACATCGATGCGGGGTGGATCAGACGAGCGAGCGCAGCACGTACTGCAGGATGCCGCCGTTGCGGTAGTAGTCGGCCTCACCGGGGGTGTCGATGCGGACCACGGCGTCGAACGTCACGGTCTGCTTGCCCTCGGGCGAGAACTCACTGGGCTCGGCCGTCACCTTCACCGTCTTGGGCGTGACGCCCTCGTTCAGCTGCTCGAGACCTTCGATCGAGATGATCTCGGTGCCGTCGAGTCCGAGCGACTTCCAGCTCTCGCCGGCGGGGAACTGCAGCGGGACGACGCCCATACCGATGAGGTTCGAGCGGTGGATGCGCTCGAAGCTCTCGGTGATGACGGCCTTCACACCGAGGAGCTTGGTGCCCTTGGCCGCCCAGTCACGCGACGAGCCGGAGCCGTACTCTTTGCCACCGAAGATGACCAGCGGGGTGTCCTGGTCCTGGTAGTTCTGGCACGCGTCGTAGATGTACGACTTCGGGCCACCCTGCTGGGTGAAGTCACGAGTCCAGCTGCCCTCGACGATCTGTCCGTCGTTGACAGCCGCGACCATCTCGTTCTTCAGGCGGATGTTGGCGAAGGTGCCGCGGATCATGACCTCGTGGTTGCCACGGCGCGAGCCGTAGGAGTTAAAGTCCTTCTGCGCGACCCCGTGGTCGGTCAGGTACTGCGCGGCGGGGGTCCCCGCCTTGATGTTGCCGGCCGGGCTGATGTGGTCGGTGGTCACCGAATCGCCCAACGTCGCCATGACGCGCGCACCGGTGATGTCGCGCACCGGGTCGGGCTGCATGGTCATGCCGTCGAAGTAGGGGGCCTTGCGCACGTACGTGGAGTCGGCATCCCACTCGAAGATCGGGCCGGTCGGGGTGGGCAGGTTCTTCCAGCGCTCGTCGCCCTCGAAGACGGTGGCGTACTGCTGGATGAACTGCTCACGCGAGATCGACGCGTCGATGATGGTCTGCACCTGGTCGGGTGCGGGCCAGATGTCTTTCAGGAAGACGTCTTCGCCGTTCTGGTCGGTGCCGAGCGCGTCGGTCTCGAAGTCGAAGTTCATCGAACCGGCCAGGGCGTACGCGACCACCAGCGGCGGGGATGCCAGGTAGTTCATCTTGACGTCGGGGCTGATGCGACCCTCGAAGTTGCGGTTGCCCGAGAGCACCGCGGTGACGGCCAGGTCGTTCTCGTTGACGGCCGCGGAGACCTCTTCGATGAGCGGACCCGAGTTGCCGATGCAGATCGTGCAGCCGTAGCCGACGGTGTAGAAGCCGAGGCCCTCGAGCGACTTGTCGAGGCCCGACTTCTCGTAGTAGTCGGTGACGACCTTCGAGCCGGGTCCGAGCGTCGTCTTGACCCAGGGCTTGCGCTTCAGGCCCTTGTCGACGGCGTTCTTGGCGAGCAGGCCCGCCGCGATCATGACCGAGGGGTTCGAGGTGTTGGTGCACGACGTGATCGCGGCCAGGGTGACGGCGCCGTTGTCGAGCAGGTACGACTGGCCGTCGGGCGTCGTCACGCGCACCGGGTTGGAGGCGTTGACCGGGTGCCCCGACGAGATGAGCACCTCGCTGTCGGTGACGTCTTCCTCTTCTTCGCCGGGGACCGAACCGGGGTCGGAGGCGGGGAAGGTGCCGTCGACCTCGAGGTCGACGATCGAGTCCGAGACTGAAGCGTCGGCGTAGTTCAGGATGTCCTTCTCGAACTGCGACTTCGCCTCGGACAGCAGGATGCGGTCCTGCGGGCGCTTCGGGCCCGCGATCGAGGGGACGACGGTCGAGAGGTCGAGCTCGATGAACTCGCTGAACGACAGCTCGCGCGACGGGTCGTGCCACAGCTTCTGCTCTTTGGCGTACGCCTCGACCAGGTCGACGGTCTGCTCGTCGCGACCGGTGAGGCGCAGGTACTCGAGCGTGACGTCGTCGATGGGGAACATCGCGGCCGTCGAGCCGAACTCGGGGCTCATGTTGCCGATCGTGGCGCGGTTGGCCAGCGGCACCGAGGCGACGCCCTCGCCGTAGAACTCGACGAACTTGCCGACGACGCCGTGCTTGCGCAGCATGTCGGTAATGGTGAGCACGACGTCGGTCGCCGTGACGCCCGCGGGGATCTCACCCGAGAGCTTGAAACCGACGACGCGCGGGATGAGCATCGACACGGGCTGGCCGAGCATGGCGGCCTCGGCCTCGATGCCGCCGACGCCCCAGCCGAGCACGCCCAGACCGTTGACCATCGTGGTGTGCGAGTCGGTGCCGACGCAGGTGTCGGGGTAGGCGCGAAGGACGCCGTCGACCGTGCGGTCGTAGATGACCTTGGCCAGGTGCTCGATGTTGACCTGGTGCACGATGCCGGTGCCCGGGGGGACGACCTTGAAGTCGTCGAAGGCGGTCTGGCCCCAGCGCAGGAACTGGTATCGCTCGCCGTTGCGCTCGTATTCGATCTCGACGTTGCGCTCGAGGGCGTTCTCACTACCGAAGAGGTCGGCGATCACCGAGTGGTCGATGACCATCTCGGCGGGCGAGAGCGGGTTGATCTTGTTGGGGTCGCCGCCGAGGGCCGTCACGGCCTCGCGCATGGTGGCGAGGTCGACGATGCAGGGGACGCCGGTGAAGTCCTGCATCACCACGCGCGCGGGCGTGAACTGGATCTCGGTGTCGGGGTCGGCCGTGGGCACCCACGAACCGAGCGCCTCGATCTGCTCTTTGGTGACGTTGGCACCGTCTTCGGTGCGCAGCAGGTTCTCGAGCAGGACCTTGAGGCTGAAGGGGAGCTTCTCGTGACCGGCGACCGTGTCGATCCGGAAGATCTCGTAGTCGGTGCTGCCGACTGTCAGGGTGCTCTTTGCACCGAAGCTGTCAACCGTGGACACGATCGTCTCCTTCGTCGGCGAATGCGCAGGCGTGGGCCCGCTCCTTCCCATCTTCCCCGCGCTGCGAGGCCGATTCCAGGAAGGTCGACCTAACCGCGGGGAGCGACGGATTTATCTTGATGTCAAGATAATATCAGGACTCTCGCCGAGGTGAGAGAGAACGCACCACGAGCCACGTCACCGCGAGCATCGGGGCGAACAACGGCAGCCCCATCACGATCTTGAGGGTGCCGAGCGCGGTCACGTCGCCCGCGAAGTACAGCGGCAGCTGCACGATCAGGCGCGCCGCGAATAGCGCCGCCCACGCGAGCGAGAGCCAGGTGTACGCCCGGCGTTTGCGGGGATCGTTGCGCCAGCGCGTGCCCTCCCCCAGCAGGTAGCCGGCGGCCAGACCGATGAGCGGCCACCCGACCAGCGCCGACACCAGGAATGCGGTGCCGTAGGCGCCGTTGGTGAAGAAGCCGAAGACGAAGTTGTCCTGCCCGCGACCCGTCACGAGGGAGAGTACCGCGGCCCCCGCCGTCGCGAGCAGGCCGCCGATCGCCGCGCTCGGCGGCGACTTGGCGATCAGTCGCGCAAGGGTGAACACGACCGCGAGACCCACGGAGACGCCCAGGCTCAACCAGAGGTTTCCCTGGCGCGTCTCAGGGTCGATCGTGAGCGTGAACAACACGACGAACGCGAGCGAGGGCAGCACCGATTCGAGGATGCCGCGCACCCCGCCCATCGCCGACCAGACGGCCGCGCCGGTGGAGCCGTGCTGCGCGGGGTCGAGTCCCGCGCGTCGGGCGGCGCTCCCGAGC
>NZ_CAUQWC010000012.1:0-28771 GCF_963521695.1 uncultured Microbacterium sp.
CCCCCCCCCCCCCCCCCCGGCCCCGCGCCCCCCCCCCCGCACCCCCGCCGGGGGCGGGGGCCCCCCCCTCCTGGGGCCGGCCCGCACGAGGGGGAGACCCCCTCGACCCCCCTCCAATGCGGGTCGCGGGCTCCTCCCGCTCGAGCGCGGTCAGCTGCGCGGGCGCGGTTTGTACTTCTTGCCCGCCCGGATATTCACGTTCTCGATGACGCCGACGACGGTCAGGCCCGCGGCGACGAGAAGGATGATTGCCCAGCCGAGCACGTTCAGCCACGTGCCGGCGAACACCGCCGCCGTCTGCTCCGCCGCGATCGCGAAAAGCAGGAACGACGCACCGAACCACACCATGCCGTTGGACACCAACGCCGCCTGAGCGAGCCTCGACCGCTTCTGAGACATGCGCACACCATTCCACCGGAGGCTGTGCCCGTCCCACGGGTTGCAGACCGCTTTCGAGCGTGTACGGCTGCACCCTAACAGGTGGTTCCTCGCCGCAGCGACAACGGCAACGCGCGCCATAGTAAGCGAAGGCCGGAGGTCGAAGATGACGAAAAGACGAGCAGTGCGAGACGGTCTAGAACGTGCGATCGCGAGGTGGGTGTCCGTCGCTCCGATCAGAAACCGGTTCCCCGTGGGGTCGGGGGTGTCGGTATTCCCCCTAGACGAGGTGTTCACCGTGACGGGTTGGTTGGGTGCACCGCGGGGGGAAGTGAAAGTACGGCACACCGGGACCGGCTGCGAATTTCACACGAAGGCCTGGCGCCTTCGACAAAGCGCAGACGGCGGTAACGGCGATCGAAGCGGCCCAAAGCTTTGAGAGCGGTCAGTCGGGCACGGACGCCGAGTCAGCGCGTTCCGCTCTTGCGATCCCACTCAAGTGATTTCCATTGCAAAAAGGCGCACAGGTTACCGGCGACGACGAGCTCGGCCGCGACGCCCGCCAGAGCATAGGGAGTCAGCGTCTCGTCAGTGTCGCTGCCCGTGAGGGTGGCCTGCCAGAGCGGATCGTCATACCCGCGGGATTCGACATAGACGGAACCACTCGCGTGCACGAGGCCCACTACGACCAGGCTCGTGTCCTGTCCGTCCGCGTCTTCCTGCTCCACGACGCGGACCACGCTGGCGACCTGATGCCCGTGAGCGACGAACTCTCGCACCCATTCCTCGAGCTGTGCCCGGAACGCCGCGGGGGCGAGTCGGAAATGCTCACAGGATCCACCACGCCAGGTTACGGTGTACGCGAAGCGTTGGCTCTGGAACCGTAGCGGACCGGAGGGCTTCACGCTCGCCGAGAGAAACATTCGCGGTGACTCCTCGTTAGTGAGGTGCGGCACAGGCCGCCCGCATCGGCGCCGCCGAAGAAGTCAGCTGCCGAACCTGAACGGAATCCGTCGAGTCGTCGGAGAACCCCAGGAGAAAATCCTTGGCCGCGCCACAGGCTCCGCATTCGCCGCCGTGTGCGCGATTGTCATCACCTGGCCTACCTCGTCCACCCGGACGAACGTGTGTGTCTCCGGGTAGGTCGTGTAGTGAAGGACGCGCATCACGAACCGCCCTCGGAGGTTGTTCGAAGGACCAACGCGGGATCAAGACCGTACGCGGCCGTCACGACATCGTTGATGCTTGCAGCGAGGTGGTACCGACGGGCGCGAGTGCTCTTGACGACTTCGGTGTCATGCTCTGTTCTCAAACTGACGGCAAGGTCTCGAAGCTCACTCACCTTCTCCTCGATTTCTCTCTGCTGGGTATCTGAAAGCAGAGGTACCGGAACCGCCGCCAAGAAGGCTTTGCGATGCACCGCGTACGATCCGCTGAACTTCTTACCGTTCACGGCCACATAGAGGTCGACTGCGGGGTGGGAGAGGATGGCCTGGATGACATCGATTGAGTAGGCGCAGTTCGGTCGCGGGCGGAGCAATGTGTAAGGGCCGCCGTCGCCTCCGCCGGGGACTACCAGGCCGTCGCAGTCGAGGGCGTATTGGGGGGAGAGCGACAGTGTGCGAGCGATCAATTTCGGCTCGTCAAGCTTCCCGAGCGACTGCGATCGACCGTACGCCCAGAACGCCTCCCCGGGGTCGGGGGAGACTTTGCGCTTCGTTGTGAGCCAGGTGCGGTGCCGCTCGAAGTAGGCGTGCGCGTGGGGGTACCGGTCCTTCATATAGTCGACAGAGATGACCTTCGGGCGCGCCGGGTTCTCAGACGGGTCGTAAGGAAAAATGACCTGGACGTCCGGGTCCGGTTGGCCGTCGTAGTCGGCTATGCGTCGATCCTTGATCGCAGGACGCAGCAGTGAGCGTTCGATCTTGCTGAGTGCGCCGGTGTGGTCCGTGAAGCTGACGACGTCGAGGTGAGCGGTGGCCGGTGTGGGTTTGATGAAGTAGTAGTCGTCGGCACTGGTCTGGACCCCGACGAAGAGGTGAACCCAATCGGGATCGCCCAAGCGCGCGATCGCCCCAGCCTCGAGCTGCGCGAACAGGGCATCTTGGTCCTCGGTGCGAATCGGCCATGTGGCGGCTCCAATCGCGTTGCGATCGAGACGACGTGCGGTCGTGGCACGCGTAGCGCGCCAGGAGGGAAGGTCGGCGACCATTTCAAGGGCGACCGGATCCGAGGTCTGTGGGCCGGCGATGATGATCGCGACATACGTGAGCCGTCCTGGGAAGACTTGCTGCTCACTGAAGTGCACGAGCCGTTCGAGGCGTTTGCTGAGGGCTCGGCGGACACCGCTTGCTGAAAGATGGTTGGTGAAGCGGTGAGGGACGATGAGTCCGAGGCGGCCGTGGGGCGAGAGCAGTTGCAGAGCTCGCTCGATGAAGACCTGGTACAGATCGAAGTTGTTCGCCTTGGGTGACTCGTACTTAGACCGAGGATCTTGAAGGTACTCGAGTTGCTCGGTGAGGTGCTCCGCCATCACCTGAATGCGCACATACGGCGGATTCCCGACGATTGCGGAGAACCCCTGAGCGGGATACGAGGCGCCGATCGCTGCCGGTAAGTCGAGGGGGCTGACCCGTGCACGGCGGAACGGGATCTTGGCGATGTCAGGGAGCATCGTGTCGAAGTCGTCGCGAACGACAGTGTTGCCCGTGACGATGTTGCGGTCGAGATTGGGAAGCACGTTGCGTGCTGTCGCCGGGTCGAGTTGTTCGCCGCCAAGGACAGCGAGGAGGAGGCTGAGTTTCGTGACCTCGACGGCTGCGCCGTCGATGTCGACGCCGAACAAGTGACGTTGCGCGAGTTCGCCGCGCTTCGGAAGGCCCGCCTCATCATCGGCAGTGTCCACGGCTGAAACGATTCGCTCGAACGCATCGAGGAGGAAAACTCCCGAGCCCACAGCCGGATCCAGCACAGAAAGATTGTCCGGAACTCCCTGTGCCAGCAGCGGATCGAGGGTAGAGGCTCCGATTTCGTGCACGATGTAATCGGGTGTGCTGACCACTCCACCCGCATGTTGGATTTCGGGCTTGAGGCTCAGCGTCACCGAGCGGTCTTCGTCCAGCACGACCTGCTCGGCGAGGTACTGCTCGTAGACGCCCGCGAGGATGATCGGATCGAGAACACCGAAGGCGAACTGCGTCCGGGGCCAGTACATCTGTGTGATGACATCAACCAAGGCACTGTCATCGATCGACGTCTCGCGAAGAACCGTGAACAGGCCGGCATTGAAGGCGCGGTCGGCGTCTTTGAACGCCTGGACGACGCGACGGTTCGTTGCGTGGCCGAGAAGGTCTTCGTAGCGTCCGATGTTGCGGTCTTCGCACACTCGAAGGAAGAGCAGGGCATTGAGGAGGCGCTGGGTTCGCCGGCCTACCTCCGCGGCGCCCAGCTCGGGCATGCCATGCGCGATCGCCTGTGCGAGAGTGAGCCGCCAGCCGCGGAACTCCGCGAAAAAGCGCTTGTCGAACGGTGACTGGCCCCGCGGGGGGCGCTCGAAGCTGTAGACGCGCTCGAGGCCGCCGTCCGCGAGTGATTCGTAGGACAGCAGATCCCACAGTTCATCGAAGCGGGTGACGTACTCCTCGAACGTGAACCGGCCGCCGGGCAGCGCAGCGACGTCGCCGCTGTCGCCCTTTAGCGGCGCGATCTTGGTATCGAAGATGATCAGTTGATCGAAGTTCGTCAGCACCGCCGCCGGCAGCGACAGTGCAAAGCCGTATGAGCGGGCCTGGACGGACGACGCGGAGTCGACTCCGATAGCCACCGAGGGCTTCTTAGCCTCGACGGGCATCGCGTCGTCACCGGCGAGGCGCAGCCGGTAGTCGGGCCTACCCCACGCGCCGTTCGCGTCCGAGCCGACGCGTTCCATGACCACCTCGCTCTCCCGCTGGGAGAGCCCGCCCTCGTTGCGGACGTCCCAACCGAGCGCCTCGAGGAGCGGGTCAATGAAGGAGACGCGCGCTTCGGTCTCGGTGTAGATCGAACTCGAGGCCGTCAGTTGCGTAGCCTGCGGCCGATACCGCTCCACCAACTCGATGATCCGCTGCCGCCCGGCATCCTTCGACGGTCTGATGAGAGGCATCCTGCGAGCGTACAGACGGCGACCAACCATGGCCGGCTCACCCGTACGTGTCGGAGGAGTCGGGCAGAATTGACGGATGTCCTCGATCTTTGCCGCCAAGGCTGCGCCCGCTGACGACAAGCTCCGAGGCGGGTACTACACCCCCGACCCGCTCGCTCGTTTCGTCGCTGAATGGGTCGCCGCCGCCGGCCCCCGCCTGCTCGAACCCTCCTGCGGCGACGGGGCCATCCTGAAGCACCTCGCTAAGCACGGAGACGCAACCGGAGTCGAGCTGTTTCCCGAAGAAGCGCACAAAGCACGCGCCGCCACCGACGCGAAGATCATCATCAGCGACTTCTTCAAATGGCTCACTCCCGCCCGCCACGGCGCCTTCGACGGCGTTGCGGGCAACCCGCCGTTCATCCGATTCGGGTCCTGGGAAGAGCAGTACCGAGCACAGGCGTTCGAGCTGATGCGCGCGCAAGGCCTCCACCCGACCCGGCTCACAAACGCGTGGCTGCCCTTCGTCGTCGCGTCCCTCATCGCGGTGCGAACAGGCGGCCGAGTGGGGCTGGTACTGCCGGCCGAACTCTTGCAGGTCAGCTACGCCGCCGAGCTCCGCGCCTACCTGATTGACACCTGCTCCGACATCACCGTCGTCTCGTTCTCAGAACTGGTCTTCCCCGGAATCCTTCAAGAGGTGGTGCTTCTGCTTGCCGTCAAGGGTGACGGTCCTGCGACGATCAGGACGGTCGAGGTGAAGAACGGGTCCCATCTCCAAGACGTGACTCTGGGCGGCACGGCCACACGTGCGCCACTGCACGAGTCGGAAAAGTGGACCAAGTACTTTCTCGCTGCCGAGCAGATCGACGTGCTTCGTGCCGTGCGAGCAGATCCTCGCTTGGCGCCCCTACGGACCTACGCAGCAGTGAACGTCGGAGTCGTCACGGGGCGCAACTCCTTTTTCTGCCTCACCGCAGAACAGGCCGACGCTCTCGGCATTGCCGACCACACCATCAATCTGCTCTCACGATCAGCCCAGCTCACCGGTACCCGCTACACCGAGGCGGATCTGAACATGCAAGCCGGCCAAGGCGCGCGAACGAGGCTGCTCGCGGTCCCCGCGAACCTCGACCTCGCGACGGAACCCGCCCTTGCACGATACGTCGAGCTTGGAGAGACCGAAGGCGTTCACCTCGGTTACAAATGCTCGATCAGACCCTCCTGGTGGTCGGTGCCCTCGATCTCCGTCCCAGACGGTTTCATGCTGCGGCAGGTCTCTACAGTCCTGCGGCTAACCAGCAACAAAGCAGCGGCCACCAGCACCGATACCGTGCACCGGGTTTTCACCAAGCCCGGCGTCAACATGGATCAGCTCGCCGTCGCAGCTTTCAACTCCATCACCCTCGCGATGTCGGAAATCATGGGCCGCAGCTACGGCGGAGGACTTCTCGAAATCGAGCCCTCCGAAGCTGTGTCTCTCCCGGTTCCTGATCCTCGACTCGTCAGCTCAGACCTTGTTGAGACGGTCGATGACCTACTCAGCCGAGGCTGCACCGAAGAAGCACTGCAACTCGTAGACGAGGAAGTCCTTATAAGAGGCGCGGGCTTCGAGCGCAACGAGATTGCTCGCGTTCACCTTGCGAGCACACGCCTGCGTAACCGTCGTCTCGGGCGCGGCCGCAAGACGACCGTGGAGTCCTCGCTGACGAACGCGTAGAGAAGTGCCATGCATGACCTACCTTGGCTGAGAGTCGCCGCCTCGAGGGCGCGAACGCCTCGTCATGTCGGTGCGAGTCGGTTTGTAGCGTCTTAATCAGTTTGGAACGCGCCGCAATCACGTTCCAGCCAGCACAGGAGCGCTGTGGCGTTCATGAGAGCGATCAAGCTGTTCACGCGCGTGTACTGGCGCCGCGAAACCCCGTGAGCGGTCGCGTGCCTTGAAAAGGCTCTCGGTATGGCGTCGTCCGGGCGAAACGCAGTGTGACCGACGGCGAGCGGACCGAGGATCATAAGCGTCCGCATCGTGAGCGCCGAAAGCTTCGGTCGAAGATTCTTGGACGTCACGATGGTCCAGCTGTACCCTGCGACCGTAGCTTTCACATACAAGTTGCCGAGCGTATCGATGAGGTTGGCTGCCAGAGCCTGAGCCGCCTCGTAATGACCGTCACGAATTGCCAATGCTCCAAGCGTGATGAAGCGGGCGTGCATTCTCCCTTCTCGGCTTGGTAAGCCGGTCGCGGCACGCACGCAATCGCTAACTATTCCGCGCCACCCGTTACGAATCAGCTCGCGACGGTCCGCGGCGTCTCGAGCGGCAAGAAGACGCTCGATCAAGGACGAACCCGGTACCCAGGCCAGTGGAATGCCCTCGTCAAGGATTACCGACCGAAGCTTGTCGTCATCGAAGATCTCGATGGTCGAAACGGCCGACCAGTTTGGAGGGAAACTGCGAACCCTCTGCCGCACGACGTCGCCCAGTAGATCGAACCAGGACGAGTCGAATCGAGGAAGGAGGGATTCGAGGTCTGCGATCCAGGACGTGTCGGTCTTGGGAAGGAGGGATTCGAGGTCTGCGATCCAGGACGTGTCGGTCTTGGGAACGAAGGCGTCGAGGCCCTTGATCCAGGGTGTGTCGAGTTGGGGAGTGAGGTCTGCGATCCAGGACGTATCGATCTTGGGAAGGAGGGATTCGAGGTCTGCGATCCAGGACGTATCGATCTTGGGAAGGAAGGCATTGATGTCAGTCTGGGACCACGTCGCTGATATCCCGTCTAGCCTGTCGACCTCAGCCGTCGAGTGGTCTGGGTCCTGCGGGTCCCGTGGGCGATCGAACTCCGGCATCACCCCACTGAACCAGGTCCGCCTGTTTGGTGTGCTTGACGGCGCGCCGTGTTCCTCTCCTGGGCGGACAACGTCGATGCGCCACGGCCTCTTTGGAACCGTTACCCCTTGACCATCGCCGATACCGTGAAGTGCGCACCGATGAGGAGAACTGCCATGCCCCTAACCCTCACCCCACTGCTGCTCGACGCGGGTGTCGACCCAGCGCAGACCCTCGTCATTCGTCATGCCTTCGTGACCGAGCCGGAGGAGAGTGGCCTGACGGGCCTGCACGCTGATTCGACCCACGCGGAAATCCTGGCGTACACGGCGACGCAGTCCTCTGACAGCAGGCGGTTCCCCGCCATGCCACCGCGCTTCTGGGCGGTCTTCATCAAGGAGGGTGGCGATCAGGCCCGCCTATGGTCTGTGGTGGAGAACCGCGGAGAGGTCGCACGCGACGACATACGCCGGACGTTCGATATCTCGGAGACCGAGCATATGACTGACCTTCGCGGGCGGCTGGTCATCGGGTGGAAGTCCCCGCGCACCTGGCGCATGAGCGGCGCCGCGGCGGGCGCCTACCCAGTGATGGGTATAGCGGACGCGGAGCCAATCCCGTTCCCGGGTTTCGACCGCCTCATCCTGAGCCACGTCCAACTGCAGGCCGTTATGCGAGAGCACCACTACGCCTCATGGAGGACCGCCCTTTCCTCCGTCGTGGGGATCTATCTGATCACAGACACGCGAGACGGCCGGCACTACGTCGGCAAGGCCGACGGCGAAGAGAGCGTTCGGCAGCGTTGGAACGCCTACGCGACCAACGGCCACGGCGGCAACATTGAGCTGAAGAAGATCGACCCATCCAGCTTCCGCTTCTCATTGCTGCGGGTCTTCGACCCGGCCACGCCGACCAGGGATATCAACGCCGCAGAAAGCCACTTCAAGGTCGCGCTGGACTCCGTGAAAAACGGGTTGAACCGCAACTAGTGGGCAGCGTCGGAGTCGTCTATTTTGCCCTCGTCGTCGGATGCGTCGACGCAATCAGCCCCCCGCCGTCGGTTCCGGGCCGGGCAGAGCGTGCGCGAGGCCGCAGTCTTCGGAGCTTCCCCGGCGTGAGGCGCAGCCCTGACCGTGGCGGGGCGGGGCGTTAGTCGCGAGAATATCCCGGGGCCAGCGGGGCCGGGCGCGACCGTTGGGCAAGTCGGAGCATCTAGTTGATGGTGTCCATACCGAGCTGTTGTGGTCAGCGTCCATTCTTTCGGGGAGACAATAGGTGTCTAAGGAGTCCGCCGTGTTCAGTCGCGCTAGCAGTACGGTGCCAGGGGGTAGACATGGTTCGGGTGAATTCGACGGCGGCGGTAGATGATTGGTTGCACACGGTAGCCAAAGTTCTACCCCTCTCACACCGCGAGGCGCCTCCCTACTCACTCGGTGAGGCTGTAGCGGAGCTAGGAGCGTACTCTCAAGCGATCGGTGCCATCCAGCGAGGGCAGAACTGGGCGTCCGAGGACGAATAACCAGTTGGTAAAAGACAAATTCGCTTCCGGGTGCTCATGGGAGCGGGTCGAGCAGGTGCGGTCCGTTGCTGCGGACGCTGTTCACGTCACAGGAGATCTCGTAGTGCTCGAGGTCGTGTGCGACCGCCTAGGACTCTCGGTCGAGTAGCTGCATCAGCGCGTCGACGTCGAGGTCTCAGCCGAGCCGGTCGTCGTATCCGTCCGGGGTAATGCACGCCGGCATCCGGTCGTTGACCTCACCGGGAGCCACATGCGAGTCGCGGGTACTGATTGCCGTCGACAGACGCCACTTCTCCGGATCGTCCTCCGCCTGCGACGGGTCCGGCCACGCCGACACGACGCCCGCCATAGCGAGGGCCGCGTTGGGGTCGTAGATGAAGTGGGGCTGCTTCCCTGTCTTGGTGATCGTCTATTCGTGGTAGCCAGCCGCCGGGATCAGTACCCGCGACGTCGCGAACGCCTTCCGCAACATGGGCGAGCTCGCGACCGTCTCGATCCGCGCGTTGATCGGCTGCGGCCGCTGCTTCTTGAAGTCCTTCGCCCACACCGGGACAAATCCCCAGTGCACCATCGGCGCCGACCGCTCCCCGTCCCGCTCGCGCACGACGGTCACCCGGCGACGTCGGCGCAACGTTGTAGTTCGGTCGCGGACCCCCGAAGTCCGCTGAGACGAGATCCGGCAGCAAAGCTGCCGTGGAGTCCCTACGACGAACCCACCACACGTGCGCTCAGCCTCGGGAGCGATCCGTCGGTCGCTATGCTCCGGGCTATGTCTGCATCATCCGCGTCCGGGACCGAGGTTGTCGAGACGGATCTGCCGACCAAGTGGACTCTCGGGTTTGGCGGACTGCTCGTCGTCGCGGGACTCTTCTTCTTTGTCGGAACAGGCTTCGGGTGGTGGGAGAAGGCGTTTGACGTTGCTGGTAAGCCCGTGGCGACCGCGGCCGTCGCTCTCGGTGCAATCGTCCTTGGAAGCCTGAACCGAACTCGCCCACCCATGGTCGAGGATTTACTGGCCCTCGTCTTCGCCGGTGTTGGTGCCGCGGTAATTTGGGTCGAGGCTCTAGGTGGCTGGGGGCCCGGAATTGCCGTGACCTGTACCGGGCTTGCCCTGTTCCTCGAGACGGGCGCTGGCGAGCATGTTCTGAAGCGCCGCTATCGCGGAGTAATCGGGACTGTGCTCTTCATGCTCGTCCTCAGCGTTGTGGTCGGGGTTTTGATCGCCATGACGCAGCTCGGTCTCGTCTGAAGCAGTCCTCTACTGGACGTCCCGCTAGGGGATCGTCTATCGGTCATCCGCGGGGGGCTGGCACACTGATCCGCATGAGTGCTTCGGCATCGGATGACCTCACTCCCGGAAGTGACGAGCACTGGGAGGCCGTGCACACCGGTCTTGCTACCGATCACCTAATCGCGCTTGGCCAGGTCGCCTACTGGTCAGCGAGGATTGACACGACCCTGCCGCTGCTCGCCGCCGCGCTGATTCGCGCTTCGAACCGTCCGCGCACCCGAAAACAGGCGGAGGTGGTCGGACTGCCCTTCTCGTCGATTTTTGAGAAAACCAGTGTGCTCGTGGCGGAGCTTGACGCTGCCGACCAGGTTCGCGTGCTGTTTGAGCGCGACGCGAGCGCGATCAAGAAGACGATGGAGGACCGTAACCACTTGCTGCACGCCTATTGGTTGCGTGGCCCGCGAGAACCGGCAATGGCACAGCGCACACGTCGTGGGGGTACCACCACCACACCGTTCTCTGCGGCGGACGTCGAGCGGGTGGCTGTAGATCTTGCGCACCTCAGCGATCGAGTGTGGCTGATCTCCGCCGTGGCCGACGGCGTCCTGGAGTACCAGGAGGTCATGGGCTTATGAACTTCCGGACGAAGATCGACTATGAGGACGTGCGATGAAGCCAGTAGCCGAGGATTTGCCAGCATAGCCACTAGCCTCGTCCCAGCGCTGACCCCTGTTGCTCTGGAGAACTGTGACGACGGCCAAGATCACCCGCATCCGTAAGATTCACGACTATCGCGTCTTCCAACGATGGAGCGACGATACGCGGACAAAGAACTTCGAACGCGTCAACTTGCTCTACGGCACCAACGGCAGCGGGAAGAGCACGCTCGCGAGTCTGCTGCGCTCCTGCGCTGCATCAGATGCCGACGCGGCACGAGCCAAACTCGAGGTCGCGGCGTCCATTGACGGCATCGAACACGTCGTGACGCACGCCACCGAAGCCTTCTGGAGCCGCGTGCAGGTCTTCAACGCGGAGTACGTCCGTGAGAACCTCCGCTTCGATGATAGCCAGGGTCCACGCTCCGAAAGCCTCCTGACGCTCGGCAAGGCAAATGTCGATGCAGAGCTTGAGCTGGCAGCAGCAAAGCGCCGCCGGGCAGACGTCGAGCCCAAGGCCACTGAAGCCCGCGCCGCAGCCAAAACAGCAGAGACCAACATCGAGCGACGTATGACCGAGGTCGCTGGCCACATCGTCGAAGACCTCCGCACGTCCTCTGTCGCCACCTATCGCGCCACGAACACCTACACGCGAAAGAACGTACGCGGCTTGCTAGTTGGCGACCGAACGCTTCTCGACGCGGCGTCTGTTGACATCGCGGCCGACCGCGCACTGGCCACATCAAGTGCACCCCGCGCCCTTACGGGAATGTTTCGAGGAGAACTGACGCGCGCCGACGAGATCTTCTCTAGCTCAATCGCGCTCCTGGAGACGAACGTCATCTCGCAACCGCTAGCGCGTCTTGCTGATCATCCCGCCGAAGCCGAATGGGTACAGGAAGGTCTACCTCTCCACGAGCACGAGACCCAATGCTTGTTCTGCGGCAACGAGATCTCCGACGAGCGTCGAGAGTCACTGGCAGCGCACTTCGACCGGTCAGTAACCGATCTACAGGCCCGCATCGACGCGCAGCTCGACATCCTGAAGGGATGTGGGCAGAGCGCGGCAAGGCTTGCTGACAGCGTTCCTGGCGATGGTGATCTGTATCCCGACCTGGCCGGAGCGCTGCGAACCGCACGCAACGAGATTCGCACCCAGGTTGACCATTACCAGCGGCTGCTTTCCGCACTTGGGGTGCTTCTCGAAGCCAAGCGCTCGAACCCCTTCGCTAAGCCAGGACTCGATCTCGTCGCTCCGGACACACCCACAGGCGATGCCGTCGCGGAGGTCATCGCTCGTCACGAAGCACGTCGATCGGCGCACGAGGCGGAAGCTGCGTCAGCTGCTCGCAGAGTCGAGCTGGCCAGGGTGAAGGCGGTCGCAGAGGAGTACGACCGGCTTGCAACCTCTGCTCGCGATCTCAGCGAGAAGGCGACCTCCCTCGAAGACGAACTGCGAACGCTCAACCAGCGCATCATCACGCTCAGCAGCCTCGATGCCGATCCAGTGCCTCAAGCTGCCGAGCTGACCGAAAGCGTCGCCCGTCTGCTCGGGCGTTCGGAGCTCGCTTTCACCCCGAGCGACGATGGCCACCAGTACAGGATCGAACGATCGGGTCTGCCCGCTACCCATTTGAGCGAGGGCGAGCGGACTGCGATAGCTCTCCTCCACTTCCTCGCGAGCATTCGCGAAGGCGTCCTCACCGGCGACGCACCCATCGTCGTAATCGACGACCCTGCATCGAGCATGGACGAGGGCATCCTCTTCGGGATCTCGTCGTTCCTCTGGTCCTCCCTCGTAGGAAACACCTACGCCAGCCAGATCTTCCTGCTCACGCACAACTTTGAGTTGTTCCGTCAATGGGTCGTTCAGCTCGAAGGTGCAGGTAGCCACGTTCGAGGCGGCTACACGATTCACGAAATTCGCATGCGCCATCGCCGCATCGGATCCAGCGCACCCCGTCGCTCCCCCGAACTCGACCCCTGGACCACTGATCGCCAGCAGTCCAGCAGACTTCGATCGCTCTACCACTTCCTTTTCGCGCGAGTAGCGACTGCGGTCATCGACTCGAAGCCCGATCTTGGTCTGGCCGAGCGCATGGACCTCCTCGCCCTCGCGCCCAACGCCGCACGGAAGATGCTGGAGGCGTTCCTCAGCTTCCGCTTCCCGCAACACATCGGCAAGTTCCACAACGGTATGCGGGAAGCAATCAAGGCGGTCAACGACGCCACCATCCGCGTGCACGTCGAGCGCTACCTGCATGCCTACTCCCACAACGAGGAGGGGAATGTCTCGGCAATGATCGACCCCAGCGAGGCCACAGCCGTCCTCAGATCGCTCTTCCTGCTCATCCGCGCGAACGATCCGCATCATCTATCCGCGATGTGCGCGGCACTGGGCATCAACGAGTCTGATCTCTTTGCACTCGAGGGTTGATCGGGTGGCGGAGAGCGTCTGGCTGCTGAGCCGGAGTGCGCAGGCGCTGCAGCCTCTCTCTCGTTAAGCAACCTGCAGTTGGCTATCACCGCCCACGTACTCGAGTACGAAATCTCCCCCGACGGCCTTAATGAGTTACGTACCGTACTGATCCGCGCAGAGTGGTCGGCGCGGGCGTACGGCACCGTTTCGATAGCCGATCGTGTACCGGGAAGTCCAGCGCGGGACCGTCGACCCGGACCTTTCCCGCGTCCAACTGTGCCGGTAGACCCGTCCGGAGAGATGTTCAGCAGGGGGACCCTAGTCGGGGTTCCGTCGCGGGTGCGTACGTGGTGCGAAGCCGATCGCTTTCGCGCCGCCCGAGATGCGTCTAACCGGCCGGCGCAGCCGTTCTCATCGAGCCGCTGTGGCGACCGGTTCTAGCAAGAGAAGGCACGTGGACTCTTCGTACTCAACGATTTCGGCTAGCACGTGAAGGTTGTCCCCTACCCCCACCGTGTCGGGTTGCTCGTCGGTCCAGTGAAGGTCGTTCGTCGTGTTGACGTCACGGTACTGAAACGCGGGGCCAGCCGAGGCAGTTTCGCTGTAGTTCCCTGCTGTGAGAAGGATGTCGTAGCGCGTGCGTGCGCCGTCATGATTTGCCAGGGCTCCGACGCTGCCATCGAACTCAATTGTCTGACCCGTGTGAACTGAGGCGAACGTGGCAATTTGCGGTGAACAGTAGTCGGAGAGCCCGAGGAGGGCCGCGAACTCGGCGTTGTTGTTCGCTGAGAGAACGGTCGGCCCAGTGTCCGTCTCAGGACCTGGGGGGGATGTGATGGGTTGAGGTGATGGTGCGCTGGACGCAGCGCTTGGGAGCGCCGAGGGTTCAGCCGTGGCGCTGGCTTCGGGGGCATCTGCGGGTTTGCCTGCGCCGGTGAGGTTGACCGTCACCAGGATGAGAACTAACACGACGACGACCCCTCCCAGCGCGGCAAGGGGGATCCATGGCGTTTTGGGTTTCGGGCGACGCAGGGTGAGTTCGGTAGTGAGCTTGCCGGCCACTTCAGCAGTGACCTCCCACCCTTGGGACTCCCATTTGGCCACGGTTCGCGATTCCATACCTCGGATGGCTTTCACGGTTCGGGTCTCGTACTTCGGCGTAGCTTCCGCAGACATCTGTTCCTTTCGGGTTTGCTCTTCCCATGAGTAGCAGCATTCGGAGCACCAGATCGACGCGGCGCTGTGATGTCAGGCGGCGTACCTTGGTGGGGCTGCAAGCCCTGCGCCCGCATCCTTTCACCTCGCAACCGGTGGGTCACCTTCTCGGGTTACCCACCACACGCGCGGCCGCTTAGCTCCGCCAATGGTGCGAAACCGATCGGTTTTGCACGCCCGGAACGCCTGTCGACGAGGTGGCGGAAATTCGCGGATCGGCGGTGTGCAAAACCCCCGTGCGAAACCCAAATCCGTGCGAAACTCAATCTGACCCTTATGCACGAGTCATTCGGGCGCTGGCGAACCACCGCCGCTCGAGGGGAGTTTGCATGAGCACCGATCAGTGGATCGGCGTCGCGACGGTGGCGGTCGGCGTCGTCTACCTCTGTGTTGGCGTCGCATTCGTCGTCCGATGGTTGGCGCGCTCCGGCAGTGCACCATCGCCCGGGCGCGTTCCCTACGGCTTGCCTGTCGTGACGTTCTTCTCGGGCGCCGTGGCGTTGATTTTCTCGGGGCAGAGTGTGATCGCCGGCTCTCTGCCTGGATGGGGCGGAGTGGTCATCATCGTCCTCATGCTCTTCGTCGGGATCGCGCCTCTCGTCGTCGCGCTCCGAGCGCGCGGCCGCCGGCCTTCGCGGGACGCGCGGTGACGAACGTCGTCGGGTACGCCCGCGTCTCCCGCCGTGAGCAGAACCCCGCTGCGCAGGAGGCCGAGCTGCGCGCGGCCGGCGCCGCGAGAGTGTTCGTGGATCACGGCGAGTCCAGCCGGATCACTGCGCGCCCGCAGTGGGTCGCTTGCCTCGACTATCTACGCGAGGGGGACACGCTCTTGGTGCGTCGCCTCGATCGTCTCGGCGGCAGCGAACGGATCATCCTCGACACCCTCAACGACCTCCGCGAACGCGGCATCGACATTCGCAGCCTCACCGAACCGCAGATCGACACGACCACGCCGATGGGCCGCGCCCTGTTCGGCATCGTGGCCGTGTTTGCAGAGCTGCGCGTAGACACGATCCGTGAGAACACCCAGCGTGGGATGGATCACGCTCGAGCACAGGGGAAGGCAATCGGTCGGCCGTCAAAGTTGAACGCGGCGCAGCTCTCCGAGCTGCGCCGGATGCGCGACGAGGATCGCGCGAGTTTCGCCCACATCGCGACTGTGCTCCAAGTCGACAGGACGACCGTCTCACGCGCCTACGCCGACCTCCGACGTCACGACGACGAGGCCGGCGCGAAGTCGTGACTCTAGCCATGCGTAGGTAAGTGCGCGCGACACGCCGCGAAGCGCACACGTTAACGCCTAGGCCTAGGCCACTATGGGCAACATGACGGCACATCGACTCCCACGAGGTACACGGCACGATCCTGTCGCCCTCGGCTGGGAGGTCGAGCGAAACGTCCGCGACAGGCTCAAAGCGATCGCGAGCAACATGGGTGTCTCTGCCGCTGTGCTGGTTCAGCTCATGGACGAGCACCTGGAGCTCACGGATCAGGGCGTGCCCGTTTGGTGGGAGCCCCTGCCGCGCGACGACGAGCTTGCCATGCCCGCCGACGAGGAGGGGTTGCTCATCACCAGCACCTAACGCATTAGGCCCGCCGCTTTCGCGACGGGCCTAGAAGCATTGGCTTCTCATCTCACTCAGTTTGCCGACTTCCGAGATGTGAAGCAGTCCCACCCAAGACCGGTTACCAGCCGGGCCTTCGGTGTACCCACCGGAACCTACCCGGAAGGAATGACCACATCGTAACAGCGGAGTTCGTCTCCGTGTACTCCCGACGCTCCCTTTTTTCGGGGGAGAAGTCTGCCGAGCTTGCACCCGAGACGTCACAGGCGGCCGCGTCGCGGCCGAACAAATCCCGGTCGGGTTCTTGGAGCCCGGAGCCGGCACCGGGCGCCTACGCGCCGCTGCCGTGTTGGTCGTCAGCCGGCGCATGGTTCGACGCGGTGATGGATGCCCTGGCAACACCGGAGGGGGAGCGCGTGCGCGCGGCCGTGAAGGTCGCGCCCCACACGCTGCTTCGCGTTGCGCAGGAGGATATGCGCTCGGCCGACGTCGGTACCGGGCGCGGTGTCACGACAGCGCATCAGACCGTCGCTGACCGCCTCGGTATGTGCAAGAGGACCGTGCAGCGGGCGCGAGAGATCCTGCTGCTGCTTGGCCTTTCAGCGGTCGTCATCGAGGGCCGCTACCTGCACGGAAGCGAGCGCATCGCAGCGCAGCTCAAGCACGGTGGCCGTCAGCTGCGCATGGCATCCACGAGGGCGCTCGTGATGCCCCGCAGCGCTGCTCAGCGGCCCCTCCGTGAGACGCCGGCGCCGATGCGCCCGCGTATCTCAGGTGCCGGCGAGATTGAGCGTTCTGTGGAGAATGTCCACCTACCCCGTAGGCGCTCAGCTCCACCTACAGCTCCCGTTCAAAAGAACTCACCAACGCGCGGTGAACCGCGCTCGAAAGCCGCTGCGCGGCGGCCAGGACGACGAGGTATCACGCGCAGCGGCTCGACCGCTCCTTCGACGTCCCCAAAGCCCATCGAACTTCAACGCTTCGCCGCTGCGCTGACTCAGCGCATTCCGTGGCTTGCCCGCGGTGTGCACGTCGGCCACGTCGTGGGGATGCTCGAACGCAGCGGCATCGACGTGTCGGAATGGAGCGTCGAGGGACTGATGTTTGCCATGAACACTTGGCTCACGCGGGACGGTCGTCGGGTGCCCGAAACATTCACCAGCCGGGGCGCTCTGGGCTTTTACGGTTGGCTCATCCGGCACGTCGTCACCGAGCACTCGCAGCTCGACCAGGCTCGCCGCGCCGCGGCGGCGCAGCGCGCCGCCGACCAGGAGCGTCGCGCCGCGGAACGTGCCGCGGAAGCCGCTCGCCGGGCGAGCATCGACCACGACGAGGTGGATCGCGTCATCGCCCAGATGAAGGCCGATCAGCGCGAGTACGAACGGACGTCCCGGGAGCGCGAGGCGGCACGCAAGCGCGCCGCCGTCGACGCCCGCCGGGAGCTTGCTGAGCGGACTGCGCAGCTGCGCTCTCGTGGCTGAGCATGCTCTGAGGCCATCCATCCGATAAGCGGCGCGACGCCGGAGGCGGGCACCCGTCAGGAGTGCCCCGCAGGGGCATCCCGAAGGGACGCGCAGCGCTCTTGACGGGTGCTCGATGGAGGCCAAAGTGAAGCGTCGGATGGACGGCCGGACCGCAGCCGGCGTCGACAACCCGACCACGGAAAAACCCCCGCGAGCACAAGTGCTCGCGCGGGGGTTTCCGGGGCGACGAGGGGGGTCGTCGCTGACGATCACATTAGTCGTCTTCCCATGTCGCGAGAGCCGGATACGACACGAACGTCGGCATCCCGTCGACGTCCTCGATTGTCTTCCCCGGTTCCGTGAAGCCAGCGGCATGAGCGAGCGCCGTCATAACCCATCGGGTATGCGCGAGGTCGAGGCCGGCGACGTTTTCGCGGAGGTCGATTGGTACGCCCTGACCGAGCGAAGACGCGATCCGGGCGAGACGCTGTTCGCCACCGCTGAGCGCTCCAATCTCGTAGCCGAGTCGGTCGAAGTCGACCGCGCTGGTGTCCCATCCGTGGTCAGTTCTGAGCCACGGTGCACCGCTGTACGCGAGCCCACCGCGGATGAGAAGTTCGACGGCGGCAGCGAGTGGGTTCGAGCCCTCCGCCCACGCGCGTAGCTGCGCGTGCAGCTGCGCGTCCGTGTCAATCGTCACGCGTACACCTCTGCCGATTCGGTCGGGGCATCCGCGGTGCTCGAGGTCCGACGCGGACGGGCCGGCTTCACGCGGGCAGCATCGGGGCGAGGGGCACCGGTGGCGCGCAGTTCTTTCTCCGACCATCCCGAGGCCAGGGCGTCGGTCCACGCTTTCGCGTGCCGACTCTGAGCGTCGCTGAGGGCCGTCCGGGCGGCGTCGGTGTCGTTCGCTGCGCTCACAATCGACCGCACCGCTTCCACCCGCCGATCCACAGTCGATTCGAGGAGGCGACGAGCGGCCGCGGCCGCGTCGTCAGGGTTCCGGTTCACGTCAGTCATGCCGCCAGATTAGTCGGACGGTGACACCGCCGCTAGTCATGCCTAGGCTAGATGACAGGCGCCGCCGCGATGCGCCGGACGCGGGACGCCGGCGGCGTCCCGTTCCGCACCTCGCCGTTGGCGGTGCTACACACCCCGGAAGGGGAGCAAGCAATAGACTTATGTGCCATAAGTCGCTTTCGGCCCTTCCGCTGCGCGGCCGGCCCGGGCATACTTGGCCGTATGGTCCCCGCCTCTGGGGGCGGGTTCGCTGCGCTGGGCTGGAAGGGATGGTGGTTCTCGTGTCGGAGTCGAACGAGAAGCGTCAGCTGTTCGGCCGCAAGCGTCGAGCGAACGCGAGCGGTGGCCGCCGGGATAAGCGATACGTCCTCTCGGTGAACGCCGAGGAGGATGCGCAGCTGCGTGCTCGAGCTGAGGTCCGCAGCGTGAGCGTGCCGCGGTTGCTGTTTGAAACGGCGATCGACGCGAACGTTGTGACGGCCGCGGATCGCAAGGCGGCGGTGGCGATGCTGTTCAAGTTGCAGCGGGAGATGTCGAGCGTTGCGAACAACGTCAACCAGATCGCCCGGTTCGCGAACACGGAACGTCGGTTCGTCGCAGAGGCGGAGGGCGTGCTGGTGCAGTACCGCTCGCTCGCCCGCGAGATTGAGAAGGCGTTGGCGGCGGTGAACCGCGCATGATCGCGAAGGTGACCCGCGGTGCGCGGATGAGCGGCCTGATGACCTACCTCGTGGGCCCGGGTAAGTCGAACGAGCACACCGAACAGCATCTTGTGGCCGGCGACTCCGCCGTCATGACGATGTACGGCTACGACTCGCTCGACAAGGCCGCGGCCTTGGAGATTGCGGCGAGCCTGGACGCGCCGCGGCGTGAGTTCGGCGTCGACGTCACGCGCCAGGTGACGCGGGTCGACCCGGACACGGGCGAGACACTGAAAGAGCGCGTTGACGCGAGCGTCTGGCACTGCTCCCTGTCGATCGCTGCCGATGAGGGTCAGCTGTCGGATGAGAAGTGGGGACAGATCGCCCAGGAGTTCGTGGACCGCATGGGCTTCACGGAAGTCAGCGGCAAGGCCGCGTGCCGATGGGTCGCCGTTCGCCACGGGCTCTCCGAGCACGGCAATGACCACGTGCACATCGCCGTTTCGCTCGTGCGCGAGGACGGCACGAAGGCCTCCACGCATAACGACTTCCACCGCGCCATGAAGATCGTCCGCGAGCTGGAGAACGAGTTCGAGCTGCGGCCGCTGCGCGCCGAGCGGGAACAGGACATGCCGCAGCGGCAGGAGAGCCGCGCCGCGCGCGAATCGGCGCAGCGCCGCGGCGCCGCCGAGGTCGACTCCACCCGCCTCGAGCGCACCGTGCGGGCCGCGGCGTCGGCGTCGATGGACGAGGGCGAATTCGTGCGACGGATGCGCCGCGAAGGTGTTCTCATCCGCCCGCGTTTCGAGACGGGACGCAACGACGTCGTGACGGGATACTCCGTCGCGCTGCGCCCCGAGAAGGGCGCACAGCCGGTGTGGCACAGCGGCCTTCGCCTGGCCCGTGACCTCACGCTGCCGGAGCTTCGCAAGGGCTGGCCGGACACCCCGGAGAACGCCACCGCGGCGGTCGAGGAATGGCGCGCGACGCGCAAGAACCCCGACCGGTACGTGCCCGCGCGTCCGGGTCGTGAAGAGTCCGAAATGAACCCCGAGTTTTTCAAGATGTACGCCGAGGACATGACGCGGCTGCACGAGTACATCGCCACGATCGACCCCGACGACCATGCCGCATGGGCACACGTCGCCCGCGAGACGTCGGGCGCGTACGCAGCATGGTCGAGACGGTTGGAGCCGGTGCCCGGGCCGCTGGCCCGCACGTCACGGACCCTCGCCCGATCGGCGCAGCTGCGGCCGTCGCAGAGCCGGCGTCGACCAGTGGCGATGCCGTCGATGGTCAACACCACGGCGTTGATTCTGGCGCAGGCGAGCAAAGGCAAGAACGCCGCTACCGAAGCGCTGTTGCTGCGGCAGTTGTCGCAGACCACCGTGTCGATCTTCCGCGCGGTCCAGGCGTCCGGGGATGCCCGTCGAGCGAGCGAGCTCGCCGCCACGGTGAAGAACAACCTCCGCGCCGTGCGCGACGGGTACGCGGCGCAGATCGCAGAGAACGGTGTCGCCGCGCTCACGTCCGAAGAGCGCGCGGTGAAGCAGCGTGCGGACATCGCAGCTGGTCGTGGCGGGCCGCTGCCGACCAAGCTCACCCCGGCCGCGCAGCCTGAACTTGCGCAGCCGGCACCACGAGTCACCGGCGCGGGCGACCGCGACGGAACCGAGAGATAGGGGGCACCATGAGTGAGGACGCCAGCGTCGAGGACGAGGTAGGCCAGGCGCTCCGTGTCGGGCTCGCCGTCGCCGCGCAGCTTGCCGACAAGTTCGCTCGTGCGCGGGAGGAACTTGCCCGCAACGCGCAGCATCAGAGCGAGCAAGAACAGCGTCAGCTGCAAGCGCGTTTCGAGGGGGAACGCGATGTCGCCGGCGCCCGCCTGATGGTCGTTGAGCGACCCGAATGGTGGAACCGTGCCGACATCGCGCAGATCGCCGGCATGCACGAGACAGCGCAGCAGTGGAAGGACTTCGACCCGCGCGCCCAGGCCGCGGCCGACACCATCGCCCGCGAGGTGAAAGAGCGCTACGGCGTCGACGTCGCCAACCTCGCCGCAGATCCCGGGGCCGTCCGCGCGGCGCTCGCCCAGGTCGAGTTGGACCGTGCCCAAGCTGCCCGCGGTGAGCGCACCACTGCGGCCGGCGAGTTCACTCAGGCGACGTTGGCGGTGCAGGAAGCCGACCGCCTCGACGCGCGAGCCGCGGCCGCGCAGCTCGGCCCGGACACCGGCGCGGGTGCCGGCGAGAACGGCGACCGTTCAGCCGACTCCTCCCGTGTCGATGAGGCTGCCCGCCTCGAGCTGCAAGCGCGTGAGTACGAACTACTCGCCACCCAGGGGGGCACCCCCGAGCAGACCCCGGCGCAACTGATGGAGCTGGCCTCCGACGCCCGCTCGCAAGCGCAGCTGCACCGCGACGTCGACCAGGGCCGGGAAAGCGCCTCGGCGGCGACTGTGGGCGCCGACCAGGGCCGCGCGAGTGCCGAGCGCAGCGAGGGGCAGTTGCAGTACGACAGCGCCGCACGCCGCGAAGCAACGGCGAACGAGCTGGCATCGCACGGCATCCCGCAAGAAACCATCGACGTACGCATGCGCGCCGACATCGCACAGGGAAGACCGGCGAGCGAGGCAGCGGCACACGCCGGCCGGGTGAACGTCCCCAAGACGAACCGCGGCCGCGGCGCCGACCGCTCAGCGGGGCGCGCCGAGCGCAGCCGGTAAGACGGCGACGTAGAGGGAGGGAAAGCCCGCAAGGGCTTTCCCTCCCTCATTGTTGGAGCCTCCGGCAGAATGCGGAGGTGGCAAGAACAATCAGGTTGCGCACGAAGAGGCCGGTCACGTCCGAACCGAGCCAGTACACGTCACGGTCGCTGGAATGGGCCAAAGTCGCGGCAATCCCTCTCACAGGGGCTGTCCTCGCCGCAGGAGTGGCGTTTTGGAGCGCTGATGTGACCAGCGATCGAGCCAGTGATGCGGCTTATGTCCAGCTCGCGATAAACACGTTGTCTCGGGAGCTCCCAGAATCGGATGCGCCGGAGCAGACCCGCGACGCAGAGATTGCTTTGCGGAGATGGGCCGCGGACGTTCTCTCCGACAGCGGGCCGGTGGAATTGCCCGATGCGGCGGCTGACGCCCTCGCTGGCGGCGAAATTTCGATTCCAAACGTGTCTCTGTCGCAGTACGAGCAGCTAAGAGCGCGTTGCGACGACGAATACGGAGAGCGCCCCTTCGGGTTCGGTACGTACACTGATGAACGGCGGGAGGCGTACTCAAATTGCGTGGCGCAAGCCGCCGATTTTGCCGAGAGGCTTCTCAGGCAGGAGGCTTTGGGAGCCGGCGCCGACGCCATAGCTTCCGGCGGGTACTTCGCAGAGAGCGGCCCCTAGCTGGTGCTGGGTTGCTTGTCCGGTGGGAACAGGTGATCCGGGGGCCGCTGATACGGCAGGGGCTCCCCGACCCGGTTCTCATCTTTCGCGTCCGCGAACGGGCCGTCGACGGCGAGCAGGATTCGCATGTGTGGGTCGGCGTGGTTAATCCACCAGGCGCTTGTGCCCAGGCCCGGGTCCAGGCGTGCCGCCTCCCACCCGCGCCACAGCGTTTCGAGGCGCTGCACGGCCTCGTCGGTGTTCCACCACTCGGCTTTCCACCGGCCCGTACCGGTGCCCTTGGCCGACACGCGCCGGCGGTAGGTGAATCGCCAGTATTTGCGCAGCCATTCATCCACCGAGCCGTAGACCGTCTCGTCGGCCGTCGTGTCCTCGCCAGCGGCTGCGGGCTCGAATGCGCGCTCAACAGCGGAGGCCGTGTGTTCTTGGAGCTGTTCGAGCCGTTCGGGCGTCAGAGCGGCGCTCAGCGCCTCCTTCGCCAGGTTGTTGACGAGCTGCGTGACGACAGCTGTCGCAGCGTCGGCCACGAGCGCGTCGACGTCGAGCGCGCCCAGCGCGTTCTCCACCGCCGAGCTCATGCCGTCCGCAACCCCGAGGGGGCTCCCCGTTGCTGGAGAGCCCCCCTGTGCCGGTGTCACGGCGTCGAACTCGTCGGAGTCCAGCGGATCAATGTCATCCATCGGTGCGGTCCTTCGCGTCCTCGCGTTCCAGCAGCGCTCGCATCGAGGAAGCCAGGTCGATCGGCGGTGCTGCCGGCGCGGCCGCGGGCACCGGTGCGGGTGCGGGTGCGAGGTCGACCGGCGATACCGGCGCCGACGTCGAGGCCGTCACGACGGACGACGCCGCGGGAGTGGCCGCCGGGTCGTGAGCAGCGATCGACGCCTTGATCGCCGCGACCTGATCCTTCGCGCCCTCGTACCAGGGGACCGTGCGCAGTAGCGCTGCCCGGGCGCCGGTGGAGAGCATGACCGCGCGGCCGCGGGGCATCGCGCCCAGCTCATCGACGGTCAGGATGCGCTCACGCTTGAGCGCCGTCGACGTCGACCGCACGCCCTTGTTGTAGCTGGCCGAGGTCGTCTCCCGGTCGTAGTCCCCGACCAGCTCGGAGACGTTCTGCAGGAAGTCGTTCTCTTTGACGCTGCCGAGGTACAGGAACGCGTTCGACGCGCTCCACAGCTTGAGCATGCCTTCGCGGCCGAACACGGCCACGCCCTGCGACCAGGACTGGAACACCGACATGATCGGGATGCCGCGGGAGCCGAAGTGCGAGTACAGGTCGGGCAGATCCCGCCACCGGCACACGTTCGCCGCCTCGTCCAGGATGCCCACCAGCGGGGTCCGCAGCCGCCCACCGGGTGAGGTGTCTGCGAGGTCGGTTGCCGCCTCGAGGGTGGCGGCGGTGAGAGCGGTGACGAGGGGGCCGGCGGTGCCGGCGCCCTCCTTGGACAGCGAGTACAGCGTGCCGCGGCCGCGCACGAAGTCGGCGGCATCGAACTGCGGGCGGGGGTCCGACGCTCCGCGCGGGTTCACCCAGTCAGCGACCTGCGTGTTCTTCAAGCACGCGGCCATTTCCTGCCCCGTCGAGTACACCGATCCGCGCAGCTTGTCGGTGGACTGAATGATGCCGAGCACCGCGTCACCGATCATCGGGTAGCCGCCGTCTCGCAGCAGCCGCACCGGCTCCTCATCGGTGGAGTCCGTCAACCACGAGAACACCTGAGCGATCGGACGCCCGCCGACCGCGGCCGCGAGCAGCATCCCAGCAAGGAGGTTCTGACCGGCGCCGTCGAAGAACGCATCCGTCTTGGCATCCGTCGCCCGCGAGCCGGACGCGAAATATTGCGCGAGCTTCGCCGCGCGGGTGTCGTCGGTGACGTACGACAGCGGGTTCCACCACCACGTCGCGTCCTCGCGGGCTACGCGCTGCGGGTCGAACACCCACACCGGGCCGTCCTTCGCTCGCACATCGCGGGTCGCGTCGAGCACGTCGCGCTTGTTCGAGGTCGTCACCACGGCACCCGGCGCGGCGATGATCGCGGGGATGACGAGCGAGGTCGACTTGCCCACGCGGGGGCCGGCGACGACAGTGATCATGTCCTCGAACGAGGCGTAGACCATCTTCCCGGTCGACACGAGACGCCCCACCGGCACGCCCGGTGAGCCCTCCACGCCGAGCCGCTTGGACTTCTTCATCGCCTCCTTCGCAAGCATCGGCGCCAGGTCCCGCTCCGTCGCCATATAACGCGCGGCGTGATCGACGTTCGCGCGCCGCTTCCGTCCGGCCGCTTTCAGGTACAGGAACCACAGCGCCACGGTGAGGATGAGCCCGACTGCGGACAGAGCGATCGCCGTCGCGGACGTCGACCAGGTGACGGTGCCCCTCGCCAATCCGCTGATGATTTCAAAGGGATCTTTCGACAGGCCCTCGTTTACCCCGTCCATTTGGGAGCCGAGCGCGACGGACACCCAGACGATGCCGACGACGGCGATCGCCGCGAGGGCGCCGCCGAGCATCAGAGCATCGTTGTTGGCTTTCCCCGGCTCGCGACGCCGGTTGTTGGCGGTGACGCTCATGGGTATTCCTCCGTGCTGATCGGGGCGAGTGCGTGCGTGTGTGCGGCGACGAGGATCACGGCAGAATCTCGACGTTCATCGGATCGGTCGGTAGCGGCTCCGCCGCTCGCCCGGCGCGCGAGGTCGCGTGCCAGAGCTTGTTGGTGTCGTTGACGTCCTTCTCCGCCGCGGTCAGCTCAACGCGCACGGGGATGCCCGGGCGACCACCGACCTTGATGAGGAAGCGCCCGCGACCGGGAGGCTCGGACTCGTGACCGGATACCGGGTCCCAGGCAGGCGGGTCCTGCCAGCTGGTGAGCATCCCCTGTTCCGCGACCGACATCGGCACCGCGGACGTCAGCAGCGGCATTTCCGCGCCGGGAAGGCCGCCGCAGATCACCATGCCGGAACGCTCCACGAAGCCCTTCGCCTTCATCTGATCCTCCGCCGATGCCAGCGCCAGGAGGTCGCTCATCGTGTGCGAGATCATCGCCAGGCCGACGCCGCGGGCGCGGTTCAGGCGGGTGAGGGCGTCGACGCGATCGACCATGCCGCGGCCGGCGCGCAGGGCCCGCCACAGCTCGTCCAGGATCACGAAGTAGTGCCGGCGTGGCTCCAGCCCCGCGTCAGCGAGGGCGGAGGCGACGTTCACGGTTCCGAACCCGGCGGACCAGCAGGCGAGCAGGATCGCCGCTTGTAGGTCGCCCTCAGAGTCGTCAATCGAGGACACGTCGTACACGACGGGGCGGTCCCGTCGCATGGGAGTGGTCGTCTGCTGTGAGAACACCTCGCCGAGGCGCCCACCGGTGGTCAGACCGATGAGGGAGGCTTCGAGGTCCTCCGTGATCGCCTTGTAGCGGGTGATGTCGCCACGGTCGAGGGCGACCTGTCGAATCTCGTCGGGTGCTTCCTGGATGACGCGCAGGAGGTCCGCGAGGACGGGGACGCCGTCGTGATGCTCGTCCAGGTACTTCAATGCCCGGTCGATGATTGTCTCTTCGCGGTCGGTCGGTGGCTGAGAGCGGAGGATCGTCAGCAACGCCGCGATCATCGTGTGCCGGCGGCCGTGCGCGTCCGCGAGGACCTGGTGCGCGAGACGCTGCACCTTCGCCGCGTGCTTACGGAGCTTCCCGACTTCCGTGGCCAGCTCGTCAGTGTCGTCGGTGGGGTCGGCGGCGTTGACTTGGTGCGTGAGCTCGGCGGCGTGCTCGAGCGAGCGGGTGGCCTCGTCGCGGAGCCGCTGCGCGGCCTCCGACGCCTCGCCGGGATCGAGGATGTTGAGGTATCCGCGGCCACGGCCCAACGGAATCACCTGGCCGTCAAGCGCCTGAATAAGGTCCACGTAGTCGGGCTTCAAATCGCCCAGCACCAGCGGGATCGTGCCGTAGCCCGCAAGGCCCGCGGCCATGCGGCGCGTCAGCGACGACTTGCCCAGGCCGGGCTTACCGAGAACGAACATCGACGGGTTCGAGATGAGCTGCGCGCGCTGGAACCAGCTGATCGGGTCGCAGCACACCGACGCACCCGTGGAAAGGTTCTTACCCAGCGGGACACCGATCATCGGCGTTCCGGTGCCGACCGAGAACGGGTAGAGCCCGCACACCTGAACGGTCGTGCCGCGGAACTCGTCGGCCGCGGTGACGTTGACGGCCTCGCCGCCGCCGCGGCCGAGCCAGCCGCGGATGCTCGGACGCATCGGCCGGCGCAGCGCCGTGCCCTGCTTGTCCTTCTTCCCGCCGTGCGGGATTTCCACACGCTTGCCCTGCCGGCGCCGGGTGCGACCGCGCGCGGGCGCCTGCCGCGACAGCGTGGGACGTGCCGCGACGTCGAGCGTCGGCGGCGCATCGTTCTGCGCGCGCACGGCTCGACGTGAGGGCGTCGACGGGTCGAGCGTGGCCGGCGTCGCGGACGACACCGCGCCGGTGGGCAGGCCGTCAGCTGACAGCTCCTCCCCCGCGGTGTCGCCGTGCGCCGCGGCGGTCGCACCGTCAGGCAGGGTGTCCTCTTCGGGCTCGAGGTCGTCGTCGCTGTTGGACGAGAACAGGCGGGTGAGCATGCTCACAGGGACTCCCTCACTTCGGTGGGCAGGCGCAGGTGCCGCGGGAGCACGAGCCCCAGCGGCAGCCCCGCGGCGAACACGGTGTCTTGCGATCCGAACGCGGGCCGCACGCGCAGACGCGCCGCGGCGGTGAGCGAGTCGATCGCTGCGCGGGCGTCGGCCTCGTGCGCGGCATCGGTCGTGGTCGCGGTGACGATCAGACCGAAGTTCAGCAGGCCCGCGCCGGATGCTTCCTCAGCCGCCGTCGCCTGGGCGGAGCGGGTGGAGAGCGTTGAGCGGGCCGTCGGCTTGGTCGAGGCCGAGCTGTTGAACTGTGCGGCGTTCAGGTCCGCCTCCACGATCGCCGCGGCGCGGGCCGGGTCGATCGGGCGGTAGAGCAGGGTGACGCGCTTGCGGGCGACGTCGCGGTGCGGGGCGAGCAGGCGAGCCAGGATGCCCGACTGCACGACACCGCGCGGCGGAGACGTCATGGTCCACGACGTCGACACGGCTCCGTCGTGACGGTACGTGTCCCATCGGGCATCCGCGGCGGCGGGGCCGACGTCCGTCCACGACAGCTCCGGCACGTCGCCTGCGGCGCGCGCCTCGTCAATCAGGACGGCGGCAGCGGGGTCGTAAGCGACCCGCACAACCTCGCACAGTTCCTGCGCGCCCAGCGGGCGAGCGGCGCCCGCTCCCGTGGCCGCGAGGCTGGTGGTGAGTCCGGGCAGACGTGCAGCGAGGTCGGCGGCGACCTCTTTCGCGTTGCGGCGCTTCCCGCCGATGCGGGACAGCGACGAGAACGTGACCGCGATGTACGCGCGGATCGTGGCCGATCCCACCGGGTAGCTGTCCACCACTTCCGACAGCATCGCGCGTGCGAACTCGGGGGCGTCGGGGTCCATAGACCCTTCCACCTCCGAGCGCAGGCGCGTGCCGGTGTCGGGTGCCGTCTCGACGGTGACCGAGGCGGCCTCGATACCGGGTTCGTCGCCGAGGTTGGCGAGCCAGATGCCGTACTCCGCGACCTGGTTGTTGACCTGTTCCTGGTCGACCAGGGCCGCACCGTCCGGCTCGGTGGCAATCACGACGGTGTAGTGCTTGGTCGAGGGAATGTGCACGAGCGCGAACTTGCGGCCGTGCGAGTCTTCGTGCTCGGTGAGCTGCGACGCCGCAGCCAGGCCGGGGAGCTGGTAGGTGCCCCACTTCGCTCGACCCGTGGGACCGGAACGGTAGATGTTCGCTCCCTTGGCCTTCGTGCGCATCCAGTTCACGCGATTCACCGTCCTTCCGAGGGCGCTCTGCCCGTGCTTGTCCTTCACCGAAACCGTCAGCAAGATCCCGCCGAAGATCCCCGCGGTGATGAGCGCGGCGCCGAGGCCGGAGAACATCGACGCGATGATCGAGGAGAGGATGCCGACGAACAGCACACCGGTGGCGAGCTGTCCGAGGCCGCCGAGTCCCGCGGTCTGCGGGCGACGCCAGTTGCCGTACGTGCGCGGCGCCTCAGCGCTGCGCGTGGGCGTTGTGGTGGTCATGAGTTACCGCTTCCCGTTGCGTCATCCGTGGCGGCCTTGACCGCTCCTGCTGCGTTCTTCGCGCCCTCAGCGGCCTTCGTGGCGACCATGAGGCCCACCCCGACCGGCCCAGCGCCCGCCGCTGCTGCGCCTCCGCCCGCTGCTGCGCCTCCCCCGGCCGCTGCGCCGCCCGAGGCTGCGCCAGCGCCGGCTCCCGCACCC
>NZ_CAUQWC010000013.1:0-27577 GCF_963521695.1 uncultured Microbacterium sp.
CGGGATTGGTCCAAGTATGTGGATACCTCCAAGTAGGGAGACCTCAGCTTGTGGGTTATCCACAACGTCGCTAGGCTCGGTGAGTCGCTGGTTCCTGTCCCAACTTGATTCGGTGCACGATGACGGCCCCCTCGCTTCGCTAGATACCCACTGGCGCGAGGGGGCCGTCATCGTGTGGGGGTTAGCTGCAACCTCGGGGATTCTCGGCTCAGATGCCACGCGAATTAGCTGCAACACTTCCACTGCAAAATGTAATGCGCCGGACGGGTTCCTCTACTCCATCGGCTTCCTCGTGGCGTGGCTGGTCGCGCTGCTGCTGGTGGCGGAGCTCATGCGCAACACCGGCAAGTTCACGATGGCCGACGTGCTGTCGTTCCGCCTCAAGGAGCGGCCGGTGCGGATGGCCGCCGCCATCACGACGCTCGCGGTGTGCTTCTTCTACCTCCTCGCGCAGATGGCCGGGGCCGGCGGCTTGGTGTCGCTGCTTCTCGGGATCACCGAACGCGTGGGGCAGTCGATCGTCGTCGGGGTCGTCGGCATCCTGATGATCGTGTACGTGCTCATCGGCGGCATGAAGGGAACCACCTGGGTGCAGATCGTCAAGGCGTTCCTGCTCATCGGCGGGGCGCTGGTCATGACGGTGTGGGTGCTGGCGATCAACGGCTTCAACCTCAACACTCTCCTCGAGAGCGCTGTCGCGGCGTCGCCGAAGGGGGATGCCATCCTGGCGCCGGGCCTGCAGTACGGCAAGAACCCGTGGGACTTCATCTCGCTCGCGCTCGCGCTCGTGCTCGGCACCGCGGGTCTCCCGCACGTGCTGATGCGCTTCTACACCGTGCCGACCGCCAAGGAGGCGCGTCGCTCGGTCGTGTGGGCGATCTGGCTCATCGGGCTCTTCTACATCCTCACCCTGGTGCTGGGCTACGGCGCCGGTGCCCTCGTGGGGTCGGAGGCGATCCTCGCCGCTCCCGGCGGCGTCAACGCGGCGGCACCCCTGCTCGCCCTCGCCCTCGGTGGTCCGCTGCTGCTCGGCTTCATCTCGGCGGTGGCGTTCGCGACCATCCTCGCAGTGGTGGCGGGGCTGACGATCACCGCCGCAGCCTCGTTCGCGCACGACATCTACGCCAACGTGATGAAGAAGGGCGACGTCCCGCCAGACGGCGAGGTCAAGGTCGCCCGTCGCACCGTGATCGTCATCGGGGTGCTGGCGATCCTCGGCGGTATCGGCGTGCAGGGGCAGAACGTGGCATTCCTCGTGGCCCTCGCCTTCGCGGTGGCCGCTTCGGCGAACCTGCCGACCATCCTGTTCTCGCTGTTCTGGCGCAAATTCACCACGCGCGGCGCGGTCTGGAGCATGTACGGCGGTCTCGGGTCGGCCCTCGTGCTGATCTTCCTCTCGCCCGTGTTCTGGGGCGCGCCCACCAGCGTGTTCGCCGACACCGGGGTGGCGATCTGGCCGCTGAACAACCCCGGCATCGTGTCGATCCCGCTCGGGTTCTTCCTCGGTTGGCTCGGCTCGGTCACCTCTCGCACCGCAGAGGACCCGCGCAAGGCCGCCGAGATGGACGTACGCTCGCTCACCGGCTTCGGCGCCGAGAAGGCGTCGAACCACTGACGACACCCGGTGCCCGGCTCCGCATCCACGGGACCGGGCACCGTCGCGCGTGGGTGCCGGCGCGCGAGCGCCGCGCGGCTCAATGCTGACGTCGGCGTACGGGGAATACGAGTGGCCCGGCCGTCACTCTCCGGCGCGCAGCCCGTCCCCGAGCACCGTCTCGTTCTCGAGCGAGAGCAGGAACTCCTTCACCTCGGGATGACCGCCGTACTCGCCGATCGACCCGTCGGCGCGCACGACCCGGTGCACCGGCACGACGATCGAGAACGGACTCGACGCGCACGCGGTGCCCACGGCCCGCGCCGCGCGAGGCGCCCCGGCCATCGCGGCGACCTCGCCGTACGAGGCGATCTCCCCGTACGGGATCTGTTGCGACGCCTCGAGCGCGTTGCGCGTGAACCCGCGCACCAGACGCCAATCGAGTGGCACCTCGAACGACCGACGCGCGCCGTCGAAGTATTCGTCGAGTTGACGGGCGACGTGGTCGCCGGGGGAGGGGTCGGGGTCGGGCAGCACCCCCAGCCGCTGGGCGATCTGGGCACGGGCGATGTCGATGCCGTCATGGGCGACGTGCAGGCACACGAGGGCGTCGTCGACGAAGGTGAGGAGGACCGGCCCGACGGGGCTGTCGTATTCGGTGCTGGTGACTCTGTTCATGGGCCCATCTTCACGAGACGCGAACTCCGATGCTCCGGGCGTTCGGGCGATCGGTGGAGGATGCCGGTGACTAACCCGCTGGGGAGGAACCGCCGATGGGGCGGCGTGTCGCCGATTACCGCGAAACTCGCGCCCACTGCGAGGGATCCACAGGTGCCCGGCTTAGTCTGGCAGGTGTGTGGCGAGCTGAGGACGGTGCCGTGAGCGGTACCGACGGAGACGAGACGGGTTCGTCCGTCGATCCGGGCGAGCTGCGACTGTCGGAGCCCGGCATCGTGGTCCGCCACGTCGCCGACCCCGAGCGCGACCGCATTCGTGCGGAAGCGGCGGCCCTGGGCGGACGATCGACCCTGCTGCGTTTCGACGACGCGCGCGACGCCGGGATCGACATCACCAAAGCGCACCCGGGCTCGCTCCCGCAGTTCATCACGGGTCGCGCGACCATGCTGTCCAACCTCTTCCGCGACGAGGTGGCGCTGCGCACGGCGCGCCTGGCCGCCGAGCGCATCACCGCGAAGAACGTCGAGCTGCGTACGGCTCGCGGTCTCGAGCCTGTGCACCTGGCCGTGGGCCTGTCGTCCTGGAAGATCGGGGGAGTGGAGTGGTCGGCCCCCGTGCTGCTGCGCCCGCTCGCCATCCGCCGCCACCACGGAGATTTCGAGCTGAAGCTGCACGGCGCGTTCGTGATGAACCCCGAGCTCGCCCGCGCATTCCGTACGCACCTCGGCATCCAGATCGACAGCGCGGCCCTGGCCGGCCTCGCCTACGACCAGGGCGTGTTCAAGCCGCAGCCGGTCATCGACCACATCCGCCGTCTGACCACGCACGTGCCGACGTTCGTCGTGCACCCGCGTCTGGTGATCTCGTCGTTCGCCGATGTCGCGTCGGGCATGGCGCGTGACACCCACCATCTCGACGACCCGCTGCTGAACGCGCTCGCCGGGCACCACGACGACCGCGCACGGGTCACGGTGCGCCGTGATGACCCCGTGATCGTGAGCCCCGACGAGCGGATCCCCGCGGCCGACACGCTGCTGCTCGACGCCGACGCCGAGCAGGAGCGCGTGCTCGCCCGCATCGGCGCCGGCCACTCGCTCGCCGTGCACACCCTGCCCGGCACGGGCGGAACCCAGACCGTGATCAACGCGGTCGGCCAGCTCGTCCGCGACAACAAGCGCGTGCTGGTCGTGAGTGCGCGCCGGTCGACGCTCGACGGCATCCGCCACCGTCTCGCCGGGGTCGGTCTCACCGGTCTCGCCGTCTCTCCCAATCACGTTCGCCGCGACCTCATCCGCGCCATCAGCCGCAACGAGAAGGCCGAGCAGCCGAAGGTCGCCGAGATCGACGACGCGTTGGTGCGGCTGCGCACGGTTCTTCGCGACTACCGCTCGGCGGTGACCGAGCCGCACCTGTCCCTGGGCGTCTCGGCTCTCGAGGTGCTGCGCGCGCTCACCTCGCTGGCATCCGTTTCCCCTGCCCCCTCGACCGAGGCGCGGTTCGATCTCGCCACGCTCGAGAAGCTCGCCGGGCGGCGGGATGCCGCGGCTCGGGCGCTCGCGATGGCCGCTCGCCTGGGGGAGTTCCGCTTCGGACCCGACGATTCGCCCTGGTACGGCGTCAGCTTCACACGCACCGAAGATGCTCGCGCCGCGCACGATCTCGCGGGAAAGCTCCACGCCCACGAGGTGCCGCGTCTGCTCGAGCGCGGCTACGAGCTGATCGCCAAGACGCGGATGCGTCCCTTCCAGACCGTGTCGGAGCTGGGCGCCTACCTCAAACTGCTGCAGGGCATCCGCGAGTCGCTCGACCGCTTCAGCCCCACGGTCTTCGAGCGCCCGCTCGGCGAGCTGATCGACGCGCACTCGCCGCGGCGTGACGCGTCGCCGATGAGCGGGCCCAACCGCCGTCGCCTCAAGCGCCTGTCGAAGGAGTACGTGCGTCCGGGCGTCCACGTGCCCGACATGTACGAGGCACTTGTGCGCATACAGCAGCAGCGCACCGAGTGGCAGCGCGTGGTCGAAGCCGGTGTTGCGCCCGAGGTGCCCCTGGGACTAGCCGACGTCCACGTCGCCTGGCAGCGCACGGACGCCCTGCTCGGAGAACTCGATCAGATCCTCGGCCGTCAGGGCTCCGAGCGCCTGACGACGTTGCCGGTTCAGCGCCTCGTGCGGACCCTGGCAGGACTGGCCGCCGAGTCGACGTTCTTCGACAACCTCGTCGAGCGCGCGCAGTTGCGCTCGGAACTCGCCCGCCTCGGCCTCGAGCAGCTGCTCGTCGAGCTCTCGGTGCGCCATGTGCCCGAGGAGCGGGTCGGTGCCGAGCTGGAGTTCGCGTGGTGGCAGTCGGCACTCGAGCACCTGCTGCGCACCGACCGCGCGCTGCTGGGTGCGAACACGAGCGTCGTCGACCGCCTCGAGCGCGACTTCCGTCTCGTCGACGAGGCGCACGCCGCGGCGGCGGGTCCGCTGCTGGCCGCGCACCTGGCGACGCAGTGGCGCATCGGCATCGTCGACCACGCCGATGAGGCGGCCGCCCTCAAGCGCGCCCTCAAAGACGGTCTTCACACCGCGCAGGAGATCTCGGATGCCGCGCCCATCCTGCTGCGCACACTCGCGCCCGTATGGCTCGCCTCGCCCTACGAAGTCCCCGACGTGCCGCAGGACCTGGCCTTCGACGTCGTGATCATCGCGGATGCCGCGGCCCTCTGCCTCGCCGAGGCCGCGCCGGCGCTTCGCCGGGCCCGCCAGGTCGTGCTGTTCGGCGACCCGGTCGTGCAGAAGCCCACGCCCTTCCACGTGAGTGCGGCGATCGCCCCGGCATCCGACGACGTCGACGAAGTACCGTTCGACGAGACCTCCGTCTTCGAGCGCATCGCCGAGCTGCTGCCGGTGGAGACGCTCACCCGCAGCTACCGCGCCGGTGGCGAAGACCTCTCGCAGTTGGTGAACGACGCGTTCTACGGCGGCGAGATCGTGTCGTTGCCGTGGGCCGGTTCGTATCTCGGACGTGGCAGCCTCAGCGTCGACTACGTCGAGGGCGGCGTCGGCGCCCCCGACCCCGTGAGCGGTGCGGTGGAGAGTCCCGATGCCGAAGTCGCCCGCGTCGTCACGCTCGTCGTCGAGCACGCGGTCAACCGCGCGTCCGAGTCGCTCATGGTCGTCACCGCCAGCCGTCGGCACGCCGAGCGCGTGCGGGCCTCGGTCGTGGCCGCTCTGGCGGGCCGGTCCGATGTGGCGGAGTTCGTCTCGCGGGATGCCGCGGAGCCCTTCGCCGTGCTCACCCTCGAGGAGTCGGTGGCCGAGAGTCGCGACCGCGTGGTGTTCTCGCTCGGCTTCGGCCTCACCCGCCACGGACGCGTGCTCAGCGATTTCGGCGACCTGTCGACCCCTGACGGGGAGCGCCTGCTGACGGTCGGCATGACCCGCGCGCGCCGCTCGATGGTGATCGTGTCATCGATCCGTCCGTCGGCGTTCGACGACGGCCGCCTCGAGCACGGTGCGGCGACTCTGATGGGCATCCTCGGCAACGTCGCCTCGCGAGGCCGCGAGAGCCGCCTCGAAGACCTCGCCGACCCGCTCACCCGCGCCTTGGCGCGCGAGCTCCGCCGCCTCGGCGTCGAGGTCGATGTCGACTATCGCGGCCTGCTGCCGCTCGTCGCGCGGTACAAGGGCAAGGCCGTCGTCGCCGAGAGCGATCCCGAGACGATCGGGGAGTCGCTGCGCGAGACGCTCCGGTTGCGCCCGCAGATCCTTCGTCGCCTGGGCTGGCACTACGTCCGCGTGCACGCGTTCGACCTGTACAGCGACCCCGCGGGTGTCGCGTCGAGGATCGCCGAACTGCTGGGAGCGGCGCCCGACGCCGGTGCGCCCGAGTCGACGACCGAGCCCCTCGACCTGCCCGGTTGATCGTCCGATGACCGATTCTCCGGATGCCGCCGGGGGCGACGTCGAACGTGTCGTCCCGGTCCGTTCAACAGGCTCAGGGACCTCTGCCGCCTCCGAGGTGGCTGAGCTCGTCGAAGCCTCCGGCTCTTTCGTTGCCGCGAAGGAGGCTGGGCCCGTCGGAGCGCCTGGCACCTCCGCCTCGTCCGATGTGGCTGAGTCCGTCGAAGCCTCCGGCTCTCTCGCTACGACGAAGGAGGCTGAGCCCGTCGAAGCCTCCGGTACCGCCACGGCGCCGCCCGCGCGTCAGCCCGTCGTCCGCGTGCGCGGCTCTCGGCGCGCCCGGTTGCTTCCCGCGCCGGGCACGACGGCCGAGCCGGCACCCGCCGACGACCGCGAACGGGGTCAGGGGTCGAAGCCCGTGGCATCCGGTCCGAACGACGACCGCATGCTCGGCGACGTCCCGCCCCATTATTGAGGCCTCGAGACCCACGGCGTCCGCGCCGGAGACGACCCCGGTCGCGGACGCCGTCGAACGTCACAGCTTGTTCTGGCGCTCCAGCAGATCGCGGATCTGCACGAGTAGTTCCTGCTCGGTCGGCAGCTTGGGTTCGTCGGATGCCGCGGCGGCCACGCCGGCGCGTGCGGCGGCGCGGGCCTTCCAGTGGTTCATCGGGTAGACGAACACGAAGTAGACCACCACCGCAACGGCGAGGAAGCTGATGACGGCGGTGAGCAGACCGCCGAGCGGGAACACCACCTCCTGGCCGTAGATGCCGGTGAAGCTCGGTCCGAACTCGCCGTTCTCGTTCGGCACGTAGAAGATCTCGATCAACGGGTTGATGAGCGCCGTGACGATCGCGTTGACCACCGCGGTGAACGCCGCCCCGATGACGACCGCGACCGCGAGGTCGATGACGTTTCCGCGGAGAATGAACTCCTTGAATCCTTTGATCATGCGCTGGCTCCCCTTCTGCCGCGCCGACCGGGGCTCAGGAGGCCGAGGACGGAGCGGACGCCTTCGTTTCCGACTTCGATTTTGTCGTGGATGACGACGAGTCGCCACTGCTTGCGCCCGAAGAGCTCGACGACGACGATGCGCGCGAGTCGGTGCGGTAGAAGCCCGACCCGTTGAAGGTGACCCCGATCGACCCGTACTGCTTGCGCACCTCGCCGCCGCATTCCGGGCACTCGGTGAGAGCGGCGTCCGAGAAGGACTGCACGGTGTCGAAGCGGTGACCGCACTGCTTGCAGGCGTAGGAGTAGGTGGGCATCGGGTTCCTTCGGGTGTTCAGGCGGTGGGGGCTGCGATCGCCAGCGTCCGCGTGGGCGTGACCACGCCCGTGACGGGCTGGTCGTGCACGTCGCGGGGCACGTCAGCGACGTACTCGGAATCGAAGATGACGGCGTAGACCGGCGGGCACTTCTCCATCGAGCCGAGGGTCTTGTCGAAGTAGCCGCGGCCCCAGCCCAGTCGCATCCCGCTCTGGTCGACAGCGGCGGCGGGGATGATGAGCAGATCGACGTCGTTGACCGCGATGGGGCCGAGCACGTCGCCGACGGGCTCGGGCAGGCCGAATAGGCCCTCGGTGATCTCGGCGTCGGGCGTGGCCACGCTCCAGTCGAGCAGGCCGTCTTCGCGCGTGATGGGAAGGAGGACCCGGATGCCACGGGCGACCGCGCCGGCCACGAAAGCGTGGGTGCCGGGCTCGGTCGGCGTCGAGAGGAAGCACGAGATGCTGCGCGCGCCGAGACGGTCGACGAGGGCGTCGAGCTGGGCTTTCACCCCTGCCTCAGCCACCTCACGGGCGTGTGCGGACACCGTCTGCCGACGTTCGCGCAGGTCGGCGCGAAGCGCGCGTTTGGCCTGCTCGATGCGGTCCGCCATGCCGTTCAGTCTACGTGCGCGCGTGTTACAGCAGCGTCATCGGTCACCGCTAAGGTATGCCCATGCCTCATAAGCCCTTCAAGGCCGTCATCCCGGCCGCCGGTCTCGGTACTCGCTTCCTCCCCGCCACGAAGGCGATGCCCAAAGAGATGCTCCCCGTCGTCGACAAGCCGGCGATCCAGTACGTCGTCGAAGAGGCCACCCACGCGGGCATCGATGACGTTCTGATCATCATCGGCCGCAACAAGAACAACATCGCCAACCACTTCGACTCCATGCCCGAGCTCGAGGCGAAGCTGCGCGAGAAGGGCGACGACGACAAGCTCGCCAAGGTCGAGCACTCGTCCGACCTGGCCGACATCCACCTGGTCCGTCAGGGGGAGCCGCGCGGTCTCGGACACGCCGTGCTCCGTGCGCGCGCCCACGTGGGCGACCACCCGTTCGCCGTGCTGCTCGGCGACGACCTCATCGACGAACGCGATCCCCTCCTCACCAAGATGATGGAGGAGTACGACAAGCGCGGCGCCACCGTGATCGCGCTCATGGAGGTCGACCCCGAGCACATCCACCTCTACGGTGTCGCCGCGGTCGAGCCGACCGACGAAGACGGCGTCGTCAAGGTCACCCAGCTCGTCGAGAAGCCCAAGGCCGAAGACGCCCCCTCCAACCTCGCCATCATCGGTCGCTACGTGCTCGGCCCCGACGTGTTCGGCGTCCTCGAGCACACGCAGCCCGGCAAGGGCGGCGAGATCCAGCTGACCGACGCGCTCGAAGAACTCGCGACCGGCGGCGGCGGCGGCGGCGGTGTCTATGGCGTCGTGTTCCGCGGCCGTCGTTACGACACGGGTGACCGCGTCGACTACATCAAGGCGATCGTGCAGCTCGCGGCCGACCGCGACGACCTGGGTCCGGCCCTGCGTCCGTGGTTCAAGGAGTTCGCGCAGGGTCTGTGACCCCGCCCGCTTCCATGGATCTCTCCGTCCCACGGCGGCACGGCGAGGTGTCGATACGCCTCATCCGCAATCGCGACGCGCGCGTCCTTCAGCAGCAGCTGATCGACAACCGCTCGTGGTTGCGCCGCTGGGAGGCGACGAGCCCCGACGGCCCGGTGTCGTTCGACATGCGCCTCGGGATACGGCGGCTTCTGCAGCAGTACCGAGACGGCCTCGGCGTCCCCTTCGTGATGGAGTGGGACGACGAGGTCGCCGGTCAGCTGAACGTCTGGGGTGTCTCACGAGGGTCCCTCGCCTCGGCCACGATCGGTTACTGGGTGGCCGAGGCGCACGCCGGCCGCGGCATCACGACCGTCTCCGTGGCGATGGCGACCGACGTGTGTTTCACCGCCCTCAATCTGCACCGGGTCGAGATCTGCATCCGCCCCGAGAACCACGCGAGTCTGCGCGTGGTCGAGAAGCTCGGCTTCCGGTACGAGGGACTGCGTCGGCGGTACATCCACATCGACGGGGACTGGCGCGATCACTACTCCTTCGCGCTCGTGCGCGAAGAGGTGCCCTACGGCGTGCTCGATCGCTGGAACCGCGGCCAGGTGCCCCCCGACGCGGCGCGCGTGCCTCCGTCCGACCGCATCTGAGCGTTCTTGCGCGCGGATGGCCGGATGGTCCCGACGACACGCGGAGGGATGCCGCTCTGTGATCGCTCGGTGACCTAGCTTTGTCCCATGGGTGGGCAGGTTCTGAGCGGTGGCGTGATCGTCTTCGTCGCGGTCGCGTTGTGGTTGGTCTACCTGTTGCCGTCGTGGCAGAGCCGGCACCGTTTCACGTCCGCCGAACGCAACGCCGTCCGCCTGAACCAGGCCCTGCGCGTGCTCGCCGAGACGGCCGAGACGCCCCGCGAGGTGCAGCTCGAGCTGACCGCCCGCACGGCCCATCAGCAGCAGAAGCTCGCGCGGCAGGTACAAGCCGACAAGGCGCGCACCGAACTCGCGGCGGCGAAAGCGCGTCTCGAGGTCGCCCGGCTCGAGGGCGCTCGCGAGCGTGACCTCGTCAGAGAGCAGCGTGCCGCAGCGGTCGAGGTGGCTCGTGCCGAGCGTGCTGCCGCGCTCGAGGTCGCTCGCGCCGAGCGTGCCGCGGCCCTCGAGGTCGCTCGCGCCGAACAGGCCGCTGCCCTCGAGAAGACGCGGGCGCAGAAGGCCGCCGCGCTCGAGCGCGCTCACGCGGAACGTCAATTGGTCGAGATCCGGCCGGAGGCCCGCCGCGCGCAGGCGCGCCGCCGCTTCCGCCTCGCCGTCGCTTTCGTCGCTCTCGCCGGACTCGTCGCGGCCGTGATCGGCGTCGTGCAGGTTGTCGGGGGAGCGGCTCCAGTGCTCCTCGTGACGGGCTCCGTCGTCGTCGTGGCATCCCTCGTCGTCCTCCGGCGGGTCGCGGTCATCGCCGCGCGCGGTGCGGTGCGCCCTGCCGAAGTGTCCGTCACCCGTTCCGTCGCCCCCGAGCTGCAGGACGTGCCGCTCGTGCCGACGCCGCGCCCCACGTGGACGCCCCGAGAACTTCCCCGGCCCCTCGTCGCGTCGGCCGGCTCGCGTGCCGCTGCCGTCGTCGACGAGCAGCTCGCCCGCGAGGCGCTGCGTGCAGCCGCCCGTGAAGAGGCGGCTCGGGAGATCGCCGCCGAGCAGGCGCCCACTCCGATCGAGACGGTGCGTCCCGCCGCCGCCGCTCCCTCGCCGTACGCCGCGATGGGCTACGTCGACGACACCGAGATCGAGGACCACGTGCGCCACCTCCTCGAGCGTCGCGCGTCGGGCCAGTAGGGCCTCCTGCCGGCGCTGGTCACCGTGCGGTGCTTCGGCGCGGCTGCTCGATCGTGCTGCCGCGACGCGGTGCGTCCTCGCCGCTGCTCGCCCGCGCCAACTCGTCGTATTCCCCGCTCACCGCGACACATCACCGCGGGGGAATGGCCCTAGCGCGCGCTTCCCCATCTGCGCGATGCGACGCGCCCGACGCGCAGGCGCGTCCGGTAGCCGGCGGGCGCCGTGATAGTGTTTACGAGGTTTCCGGGCCTGTGGCGCAGTTGGTAGCGCGCCTCGTTCGCATCGAGGAGGTCAGGGGTTCGAATCCCCTCAGGTCCACCAGAATCGGTTTCTCGCAACGGCGTCTCCCCTCGGGGAGGCGCCGTTTCTCGTTCGCCAGCGCGTCAGCCCGTCGACCCCCGCGAGGCGCTGCAGGTCTCGCTCTCGTTCAGCCGCGACTCCCGTCAGGACGTCGACGCGATCCTCGCTCTCGGCCCCGACCTCGTGTTCGCCGCCGGCCCCGGCATCCGTGACGTGATCGCGGGTTCGCTCGCGCCTGTCGCCGCGGTGGACTCCGGGGTCGTCCACGTGCTCGCGGGTGACGCATCGCTCCTCGAACGCTTCGCGCTCACCTTCCACATCGACACCGTCCCGTCGCCCCTGGCCGACGATTCCGCGGCGCACGCCGCCTGATCGAAGGAGATCTCATGCCCGGAACCATCACCATCGACCTCTTCACCACCCTCGATGGCGTCGCGCAGGCGCCCGGCGGTCCCGACGAGGATCCGTCCGACGGGTTCCCGTTCGGCGGATGGCAGGCACCCTTCCTCGACGAGATCGTCGGCCGGGAGGTTCTCGGCGGCATTGCCCGGATGGACGCTCTGCTGCTCGGCCGCCGGACCTACGACATCTTCGCGGGGTACTGGCCGCACCACACGACCGGCGCCGACGGTGAGATCGGAACCCGCCTCAACGCGATCCCGAAGTACGTCGCGTCGCGGGACTCGCTCTCCCTCGACGGGAACGCGAGCTCGCTCCTCGGGGCCGACCTCGAGGCGGAGATGTCAGCGCTGCGTGAGCGGCACGAGAACGTGCACGTGATCGGAAGAGTCGACTTCGTGCAGACTCTGCTGGCCGAACAGCTGTACGACGTTCTCGCGCTCTGGCAGCACCCGCTCGTGCTCGGTCGAGGCAAGAAGGTCTTCCTCGACGTGGCGGTCCCGACCCCGCTGTCGCTCCTCGAGCCTCCCACCGTCGGGTCGAGCGGAGCGGTCCTCCTGCGCTACGGGCCGGGTGGTCCTGTCTCGCACGGGCGACATGAGCGCCCGGGACAGCAGCGTCTGACGGCCCGCGGCGCCCCCGGGGTAGGCCGGGCCGGAGGTGCGAGCGCCGGCTCAGCTCCCCTCGGCCCACCCGCCGGGAACGGCGATGTTGAACATCCACGCGACACCCCACGGGTCGGTCAGTTCGCCGGAGAGGTCTCCCCACACCTGCTTCTCCAGGGGCTGGACGACCTTCGCGCCGTGCTCGACGAACCGATCGTAGATCCCCTGCACGCGATCGAGCTCGTCACTCATGAAGGCGGCCTGCGCGCGACCGGTTCCCCAGCCTCCGGCGGGCTCCTGGAACGCGTCCGCGCCCATGACGGTGAACCCGTCGGCACGGAGCTCGGAGTGCATGACGCCGTCGGCGGGGGCGTCCGTCATCCCGAAGTCGGCGAAGGTGCTGATGGCGAGTTCACCTCCGAACACGGACTGGTAGAACGTCATTGCCTCGCGCGCGGCGCCGGAGAACGACAGGTACACGACGAGAGAAGTCGACACGGGAGCATCCTTCCAATGGGGACGATTCGCCCTCACCCTAGACCCGGGGCCTTCGCGTCAATAGCGGATCGCGTCGATGACCTTCACCCGCACCGCGACGAGCGCGGGGAGAAGACCCGCCAGAGCGCCGACGGCGGTCGCGGCGACGAGGCCGGTGATGGCGGCATCCGCGGGGAAGGGCGGGAAGTCGTTGACCATGCCCTGACCGACGAGGTCGCGCACCGCGGGGGACTGCACGACCAGGATCGCGACGATCACGCCCACCCCGCCCGCGACCACCGTGGCCACGACGCTCTCCATCATCACCGCGAAGAACACCCGGCTCGCCGTCGCACCGAAGCTCCGGCGGATCCCGATCTCGCGCACGCGCTGCTTCACCGTGACGAGGGCGATGTTCACCAGACCCAGGGCGCCGAGCAGCAGCACCAGAACCGCGATGCCGGTGACGACGATGCGGGTGACGGCGAACGGGTCGTCGCCGTACGTCGCCCAGTCCTGCCGGTTGATGCTGACCTCGACGCCGTCGCCGAGGGCCCCGGAGAGGTCGCGTTTGACGAGCGTGGTCAGCTGATCGGACAGCTCGGTCGGCACCCACATCTCGTACTGCGTCTGAGGGGCGCCGCCGCCGTACGGATCGACGGGGGCCGCCGCGCTCGCTCCGCGCTCGCCGGCGGCCGCGTCCTGCATCGCGGTCATGTGATCGATGAGCATGAACATCGACGGCGCCGTGTCCCACGTCGACGACGGGGTGACACCGATTACGACAGCGCGCACGCCGCCGGACGGGATTCCGGATGCCGAGTTCGGCACGCCCTGCCCGCCGAGCGCGACGACCGGGTGGCTCGACAGCGGCGGTCGGCCCATCCGGTCCCAGAAGATCTCGTTGACGATGACCTGCGGCGCGAGCTGCTGCGCGTCGAGGGCGGTGAACCACTCGCCCTCGCGCATCTGCACTCGATGCATCTCGCCGTACGGCTGGTCCACCGCCTGGGTGCCCACTTCTACGGTCCCGTCGGCGAAGGGCACGCGGTTCGTCGTGTTCTGCAGACGGCTCGCGTAGGTCACGTCGTAGCGCTCGACGACCTCGGCCCAGGCGGCATCCATCCGCTCGGGATCCAGCGGTTCTCCGCCGCTCGGGAACGCGGAGACGACAAGAGTTGCGGGGCGGCCCGAGCTGCGTTCGCTGAGCTCCTGGTTCGCCTGCTGCACGATGGCCCCCAGGGCGACGACGGTCGTGAGCGAGCACACGGCGACGGCGACGCCCACGAGCGAGAGGAGCACACGGGTGCGGTGCACCCGCACCTCCTGCCAGGCCTCCAGCAGGGCGCCGACGAGGGCGGTCAGGGCGCGCATCAGGAGTCCGCCCGTTCGGTGTCGGGGGCGGCCGCGACGTCTGCAGAGGTCGCGGCGTCGCCCACACCGAGACGCGCGAAAGCATCGCCGGAATGGGCGGCCTCGCTCACCTCGGCGTCCGGGGCCATCTCGCGCCGGTCGCGGCGCGTCAGCGGTTCGAGGCTCGGATCGTCGACGGGCGTCAGCACGCCGCGGTCGAGGCGGAAGTGGCGGCGTGCGCGCCGGGCGATCGTGGGGTCGTGCGTGATCGTCACCTGAGCCGCCCCGGTGCGGACGGCCACCTCGTCGATGAGCTCCATGACGCTCTGACCGGTGTCGAGGTCGAGGGCACCGGTGGGTTCGTCGGCGAGGATCAGCCGCGGGCCGCGCACGAGCGACCGGGCGATGGCGACCCGCTGCTGCTCGCCGCCGGACAGGCGGTCGGGCATGCTGCTGAGACGGTGCCCGAGGCCTACGAGCTCGAGCATCTCAGCCGCGATCCTCTTGCGGCGCCAGAACGTGCGCCCCGTCGAGTACAGCAGCGGCATGGTGACGTTCTCGAGGGCCGTGCGCCCGGGAAGAAGGTTGAACTGCTGGAAGACGAAGCCGATGGCGGCACCGCGCAGACGGTCGCGCTTGGCCGCGGAGTACGCCTTCACCGGGCGATCGTCGAAGGTGATCTCCCCGCTGGTGGGCAGATCGAGCAGGCCGAGCATGTTCAGCAGGGTCGACTTGCCGGAGCCCGAGCGGCCCACGATCGATACGTGGTCGCCGGGCTCGATCGTCAGATCGACCCCCGAGAGGATCGTCAGCGCGGGCTGGTCCGGCGGGATCACCGTACGGGTGACCTCGCTCAGGGTGAGCAGGCTCACGACGCGGGGGCCTGTTCGCAGTACATTCCGCCGTCGGGGTAGACGGTGCATCCGTCGTCGGGCACCGACATCGCGCCCGGGGCGAACTCCAGGATCTCGTCGCCCTCGGCGAGGCCCTCGGTGACCTGCACCTGCGTGCCGTCGGTGAGGCCGAGGGCGACGGCGCGCTCCTCGGTGGAGCCGTCGGCGGCCGTGACCCACACGGTGCCGCTCTGCGCGGCCCCGCGCACGGCGGTCGTCGGGACGATCAGCACGTTCTCGGCTCGCCCGCCGGCGATCGTCATCTCGGCGGCGAGGCCGGCGAAGACGGTGACATCGCCCGGGACCGAGCAAGTGGCGGTCGTGCCGGACCCGGCGGCCCCGGTGGCCGTGCCGCCCCCGCCTGCGCTCCCGTCGACGGCGCCGGTGCCGGTGGTGTCGCCACCGGTGCTGCCGGCGAGCGGTGTGGTGATGCGCAGGTTGCCGCACGCGAAGGCCGCGGGCCCGCCGGTGATCGTCACCGTCGCCTCGGTGGGGCGATCGAGCAGACGGTACTGCTGCGACGGCTCGAGCGTGCCCGTCACCGAGAAGGTGGGCGGTGCCACGGTGCCGGTGGTCGCGCCGATCGTGACGTCCTGGTTCGCGATCACCGAGAGCGAGCTGAGCGTGCCCGCGGCGGGGGCGGTGACCTCCACGTAGCGGAAGATCGCCGGCTTGGGTTTGCCCTCGGCATCCACGCTGTCGGCGGGGTCCCGCTCGATCGGCACCTTCACGTCGAAGACCACGTCGCCCTGCGCGACGGTGGCGCCCTGGGCCACGAAGATCTTGTTCACCGTGCCCGCGGCCGTCGACTTCATCGCGACGGCGGCGTCGGCCGAGACGGTGGCCTTCAGGACGACGTCGTTCGTGATGGTGCCCAGCGCCGCGACCGTGCGCGGCTCGACGATCGCGCCCGTCGGCACGGCGGGCGAGGCATCGACCGCGCGGTCTTGGAAGAACGCCAGCTTGATGAGTGCGGCCGCCACAAGGGCGACCAGAAGAATACGCAGAATCGGAAAGACCCACGTGCGTGCGATCCCCATGAAACCCCCCGGAACGGAAATCGTCGTCATCGAACGATTCCCACCCTAGGGGGGTCGGACGGAGCTCCCCGCATCGCCCGGCCGGGTGAAGCGGGTCGCCGAGACCCCGCAGACGACGGATGCCACGGCCCCGGCCGCGCGGGGCGCAGGGGACGTGGCATCCGGCGCGTCGGTTACTTCTTCGGGGGAGCGACCACCGTCGGCGCGATGAATTCACCCGTGCCGACCCGTGAGTGGCGGCGCGAGTAGGCGAAGTAGATCGCGAAGCCGATGGCCAGCCAGATGAGGAATCGCAACCACGTCTCGACCGAGAGGTTGAGCATCAGGTAGGTGCAGATCAGGGCCGAGAGGACCGGCAGCACGGGGCTCCACGGCACGCGGAAGCCGCGCTCGAGGTCGGGGCGCTTGCGCCGCAGCACGAGCACGCCCACCGAGACGAGCACGAACGCCGACAGGGTGCCGATGTTGACCATCTCCTCGAGCACGCCGATGGGGGTGAAACCGGCGACGACCGCGACGATCGCGGTGACGAGGATCGAGATGACCCACGGGGTGCGAAGCCGCGGGTGCACCTTGGCGAGGGCCCCGGGCAGCAGCCGGTCGCGCGACATCGCGAAGATGATGCGGGTCGCGCCGATCATGAGGGTCAGAACGACCGTCGTGAGCCCTGCGACGGCGCCGGCGGCGATGACCGTGGCCATCCAGGTCTGGCCGTGGAAGGCGAAGGCGTTCGCAAGCGCCGCCGAGGGGTTCAGCTCGCCGTACGGCACCATGCCGGTGACGACGATCGCGACGGCGCAGTAGAGGATCGTGCAGATGACGAGCGAGGCGATGATGCCGATCGGCAGGTCGCGCTGGGGGTTCTTGGTCTCTTCCGCGGTGGTGGCGACGACGTCGAAGCCGATGTAGGCGAAGAACACCAGCGCCGCGCCCGCGAGGATGCCGCCCACGCCGAAGGTGGCGGGTTCGAGGCCCGACAGGAACTGCAGCAGCGGCTGGGTGAGACCGGATGCCGACTCGGTGGGGACCGATTCGGGCACGAACGGGGAGTAGTTGGCCGGGTTGATGAACAGGATGCCGGCGATGATGACGAACAGGACGATGAACAGCTTCACCGCAACGAGCACGAGGTTGACGCGCAACGATTCCTTGATGCCCAGGGTCATCAGACCGCCGAGCACGAGCACGAGCAGGATCGCGGGCAGGTCGACCACGCCGCCGTACGAGATCGCCTCGGGCAGCACGATGCCGATCTGCTGCAGGAAGGTGCCGAGGTAGGCGCTCCACCCCTGTGCGACGACGCTGGCGCCCAGGAACATCTCGAGGATGAGGTCCCATCCGATGATCCACGCGAACAGCTCGCCGAGCGACGCGTACGAGAACGTGTAGGCCGAGCCGGAGACGGGCACGGTCGAGGCGAATTCGGCATAGCACATGGCGGCGAGACCGCACGCGATGGCCGCGATGATGAAGCTGATGACGACGGCGGGTCCGGCGACGTCGTGTGCGGCGCGACCGGTCAACGTGAAGATCCCGGCGCCGATGACGACGCCGACGCCGAAGACGGTCAGGTCGACCGCGGTCAAGGACTTCTTGAGTCGGAACTCCGGTTCGTCGGTGTCTGCGATGGACTGCTCCACCGACTTGGTGCGGAAAAGGCTCACGCTGTGCTTCCTCTGTCTCAGGCGATGTCCAGGGAGCGGACACCACCCACGGAGGATAGTCCCATCCGTGCCCGCTGACTATCCGTGCGCGGACGGCCGACGTGCATGATGACACGGAATTGCGATGTGAGGTAAATCAATTCCCGCGGGTGTAATCTTTACGCATTATGGCTATGAAGCACATCACGCACCTCGTCGATGACCTCGACGGTACCGTCCTCGAAGACGGACAGGGAAAGCAGCTCACTTTTTCGGTTGAGGGTCGAGCGTATGAGATCGACCTTTCCGACCGCAATGCCGACAAATTCTATTCGGCGATCGCCCCCTTCGTGGATGCCGCCCGCTCGGTCTCGCGCGGCAACACCGCGGCGCGTCGCGGGCGTCCGGCACGCCGGTCGAACGACGTGGACCTCGGCGCCGTGCGCGAATGGGCGCGCGCCAACGGGCACACCGTGAGCGACCGCGGTCGCGTGCCCGCGACGATCCTCGACGCCTACACCGAAGCGACGTCCTGATCGCTCGTCGAGGCGGCGGAGCGCAGACATGACTGCGCAGTGGGCACCCGGTGCGGTGACGCAATTCGCCGTCCTCGACGCGCTCCTCGCGGGCGTGTACTCGCAGGGCGCGTCGGTCGGTGCCGTGCGAGCGGCGGGCGATACCGGAGTGGGGTGCTGCGAGGGGCTCGGGGGCGAGGTCGTCATCCTCGACGGCGAGCTCTACGAGTGCACGTCCGACGGGCCCCCGCGGTTGATGACGGACGATGAATTCCTGCCGTTCGTCGACGTCTGCTCGCTGGGGGAGTCCACCGGGTCCGCCCTCGTCGACCTCGATCTGACGGGCGTGGAGTCGGCGGTAGCGGATGGACTGCTGAGCAGAAACCTCTTCCATGCGGTGCGGATCGACGGTGTCTTCGCGCATGTCCTCACCCGCGTCACCCGCCGACAGGAGCCGCCGTTCCGCCCCCTCGCCGAGGTCGCGGCGGAACAGATCGAGACCACCACGCGCGAATGCGCGGGCACTCTCGTGGGTTTCTGGATGCCGCGTATCTATCAGGGCATCACGGTGGCGGGCCTCCACCTGCATTTCCTCAGCGAGGATCGATCGGTCGGGGGGCACGTGCTGGACGCGCGCGTGCGCGAGGGGCGAATGCGAATGTCGGCATTCGCCGACTTCAGCCTGCGGCTTCCTCGCGACGGACAATTCCTCTCGACCGAGCTCACCCATGACGACGATCATCGAATCGTCGCCGTCGAGAGTCGCGGGGTCTCGTCTTCCACTTCGTGAAAGATGCGGCCATTGGTCGTAATTGGGGCGAACACGCGGGTGAATTCGCATTGCATTCGCCGAAACGGCGGAGGTCGGCGGTTTAGGGTCGGCGCATGGCGAAAAAGCACATCACACAGGTGATCGATGATCTCGACGGCTCGGTGATCGACGACGGCACGACCGTGCAGTTCTCTTTCGAGGGACGCGCGTACGAGATCGATCTGTCGGTACCCAATGCCGAGAAGATGCGCGATGCGCTCCGGCCCTACATTTCCGCGGGTCGCGCGGCGAATTCCCCTCATTCCGCGCCGCGACGAACTCCCCGCGGTCGGGCGATCCCCACGAGAGACCTCGCCGATGTGCGCTCCTGGGCCGTGAACAACGGTCACACGATCAACACGCGCGGACGCATATCCTCATCGGTCCTCGACGCGTACGACGCCGCTCACTGATCACTCGACCACAGAACCGGATGCCACCGACTCGTGGCATCCGGTTCTTGCTGCACCGCGCGGTAGGTGCAACCCGTCTGCTCAGGGCCGCCCGGCGTTCGCGACGGAACGGGTCAGACCAGGGCGGTGCTGCGCGCGCCGATCGCCAGACGCTCGGCGGCCAAGCCCTCGGCCGCGGCGAGAGGGGTGACCCCCCGCGCGGCCGCTTCGTCGAAGACGCGACGGATCGTGTCGCCGATCCCGGCGACACGGCCCATGATCTGGTCTATCGTCCCGCGCTGCTTGGCGACCAGGTCGAGGTAGATCACGCCGCCGGCGTTGACGACGAAGTCGGGGGCGTACAGGATGCCGCGCTGCGCCAGCCGTTCGGCGCCGCTCCGCTCGGCGAGCGGATTGTTGGCAGGCCCGCACACCGCGCGCGCGTCGAGGGCGTCGACGACCTCGTCGGTGAGGACACCGCCGATGCCGGCGGGAACGAACACGTCGGCGGGAATCAGGTGCGCTTCGCTCGGCTCGACCCAGGCGGCGCCGAGCTCTTCGGCCCGTGCTCGCTTCGCCGGGTTGACGTCGGTGACGGTGAGGACGGCGTGCTCGGATGCCAGACGCTCGGCGAGACGACCGCCGACCTGGCCCAGACCCGCGACGGTGATGCGGCGACCGGCGACATCGCCGGTACCGACGGCGCGCTCGAGGGTCGCGACGAGCGAGGCGTACACGCCGAGGCTCGTGGGGCCCGCGGGTTCGCCGGAGCCGCCGACGGAATCGGGGAGTCCGACCACGTGCGCGGTGCGCTCGCTCACGACCAGCATGTCCTCGGTCGTCGAGCCCACATCTTCGGCGGTGCGGTACAGCCCGCCGAGGCTCTCGACGGCGTCGCCGAGGTCGAGGAAGGCCGCGCGGCGACGGTCGGCGTCGAGGACGGTGCCCTCGGGCAGGCCGATCACGCTCTTGCCACCGCCCGCGTCGAGTCCGGCGGCGGCGTTCTTCAGCGTCATCGCCGCCGACAGGCGCAGGGCGTCGCCGAGGGCATCGGTCCACGACGGGTAGGTCCACAGGCGGGCGCCGCCGAGGGCGGAGCCGAGCACGGAGGAGTGAAGCGCCACGGCGATGAGCAGACCGCTGCGCCGCCCCGTGATCACCTCCACGCGCTCGTGCGTGAAATCGGGCAGGGGCAGGGCGTTGGTCATCGCGTTCCTTGTCGTCGGCCGCCTTGTGAGCGGCACTTCTCGGATGCCGCAGCGTCGCGGCATCCGTCTCCATTGTGGCGCGCGTCGCCGACGGACGCGAGCGCGCCGGGCCGCGGGGAGTGGGGGAGGTGCCGAGACCACACGTCCGGCCCGAGATGACACGCCTCGGCGCGATCGAAGCCCGTGATCTCGCGCGGATCGTGTGATCTCGCGGTGGGCGGCGCCCCTAGGCTGGCGGGCATGACCGACGCCCTGCCCGCCCGTAGTCGTCTCGTCGCCGCTGCCCTCCGAGAGGCCGGTATCGAGGGCGAGATCGTCGTGCTTCCGGATGCCGCGTCGACGGCCGCGCTCGCGGCGGCGGCGCTCGGCATCGAGGTCGGGGCCATCGCGAACAGCCTGGTGTTCTGGAGCGACGACGAGCCGCTGCTGGTGATGACCAGCGGCGCGCACCGCGTGGACACGGCGGCTCTCGCCCAGCGGCTTGGGCGCGGTGGCATCCGTCGGGCGACACCGGATCAGGTGCTGGCGGCGACAGGACAGCCCATCGGGGGAGTGGCGCCGACCGGGCACCCGGCGCCGTTGACCACGGTCGTGGATGAGGATCTCGCGGCGTTCGACGAGATCTGGGCAGCGGGTGGTACGCCGCACACGGTTTTTCCGCTGACGTTCGAGGATCTGGTGCGCCTGACCGGCGGTGCGGTCGTGCGCGTGGCGTGAATCGCGCGCGGTCGCGAAGCCGCGCGCCGGGTCACGGGATGTGCAGCGGGGCCGGGCGCGGGGTTGCGGGGCGGGAAATGTGCACCGGGGCGGTCGGTGTACGCCCCGGTGCACATTCGGCGCCCCGCACGGTGGTTCGAGGCGACGGGTACCGCTCTTCAGCGAGGGCGGCCGCGCCGGTACAGGGGTGCGGGGCGGGGAATGTGCACGGGGGCGGTCGGGGTACGCCCCGGTGCACATCCGGTGCCCCGCACTCGGTGAGGTTGCGTCCCGTGACGGGCCCGCCGCGCGACGCGGGGAAGGACGGGGCGGTGACGAGCGGACGCCGCCACTGCCCCGCCGTTCAGGCTCCGGACTCGGGCGCGAGTGCGGTGAGGCAGACCACCGCGGCGGCGGCCGACCAGGCCTGGGGCCGGCAGGCGGCGGGGTAGGGCGTCGGCACCGACGAGTGGGTGCGCGGATCGCCGGCGTGCAGCTCCGGCACGCGATAGGCGAAGCCCTCGGCGGCATCCAGGAGCCCGGACACGACCGTGCGCGCCTGCTCGTCCAGGCCCGCACGCAGCATGCCGTGCACTGCGATCGCGGTGTCGTGCACCCAGACGCTTCCGCCGTGGTACGACAGCGGCCAGTACCCCGCGGCCCCTGTCGACATCGTGCGGATGCCGTATCCGCTCGACATGCTCTCGCCGAGCAGGAGCGAGGCGACGTGCGCCTCCTCGTCGCCGGTCAGCAGGCCCGTGCCGAGCAGGTGCCCGATGTTGCTCGTGAGCGTGTCGACCGGACGCTTGGCGTTGTCGAGGGCGACCGCGGGGTAGCGGCCCTCCGGCGTCTGTACCCAGTACGTCTCGGCGAAGCGCTTCTTCAATTCGGCCGCCCAGCTGCGCCAGAACGTCGCCTCGTCGGCATCCGTCCCCTCCCCGAAGGCCTCGAGCAGATCGGCGCCGGCGAGGGCGGCCTCGTAGGCGTAGGCCTGCACTTCGCACAGCGCGATCGGGCCCTCGGCGAGGCGGCCGTCGCGCCACTGGATCGAGTCGCCGGAATCCTTCCAGCCCTGGTTCGAGAGCCCCGTGCCGAGGCGGTCGATGTAGTCGAGGAAGCCGTCACCGTCGCTGTCGCCGCTGTCGCGGATCCAGCCGAGGGCGCCGCGGAGCGTCGGGAGAAGCCCCCGCACCTCGGCCTCGGGCATGCCGGCGCGCCAGGTGTCGGCGAGCAGGCAGATCCACAGCGGTGTCGAGTCGACGCTGCCGTAGTACTTCGGCGGCAGCACGATGCCCTCGCCGGGGATCTCCAGCGCCGAGGCCCGCAGCTCGTGCAGGATCTTGCCCGGCTCCTGCGCGGTCTGCGCGTCGTCGTCGACGCCCTGCAGCCGCGCGAGCACGCGGAGGGTGGATGCCGCGATCTCGCGGTCCAGCGGAAGGGCGAGACGCGCGGCCCAGATCGAGTCGCGCCCGAACAGCGTGAAGAACCAGGGCGCGCCGGCGGCGAAGAACTCGTCGTCGGGGTGCTCGGGCAGCACGAGGCGGAGGGCGGCGAGATCGTCGAGAGCGGTGCGCAGCCAGCGCGCGAGGCGGGGATCGGGCGCCTGAGCGGCGACGGCCGCGGCGTCCCACCGCGGTGCCGCTGAGGCCGACCCGACGACGAGGGTGTCGTCGCGCAGCGTCAGCGTCCACGCCACCTCGACGCTCCCGAAGGCGGGGACCTCGACGCTCCAGCTCGCCTCGAGCCCGTCGGCTCCGGATGCCACGCGGGCGCCGGGTGCGACGAGTTCGAGACCCTGCGTCCCGGCATCCACGATCGCGCGGTCACCGTCGAGGTCGGTCGTCATCTCGCGGGAGTGTGCGTGGCCGGATTTCACCTCGTGCAGCTGCGCGAACTCGGGCGACAGCGCCAGCCGCAGGGTCGTCGAGATCGGCCGGTCGATGCGCGAGTGCAGCGTCCAGGTCTCGCTGACCACCCCATCGGCGACGCGCCGGTCGCGCAGCACCCGCACCTTGGGGTCGGGCGTGGTGTCGTCGAGTCCGCGCAGCAGACCCCCGAGCACGAGACGCGAGGCGCCGTCGGGGGCGGTCGAGATCCACTCGACGGGCGAGCCGTCGCAGACGAGCGCGAGGAAGCGCACGTGTCGGACGTCACCGTGGTAGACGCCGTGCACGGCGGCCGCGCCCATGTCGCCCGTGGCGTCGGACCACGCCTGGGTGGGGGCGTGCAGCACGATGACCGCGTCGTTCAAAAGGGGTTGGAGCGGCGCGGTCACGGCATCCGTCACGGCCGCGGGAGAGGCGGTGGGGGCGGTGGTCATTCTTTGACGGCTCCTTCACTGGCGTTCATGATGCGGCGCTGGAAGATGAAGAACACCACGGCGACCGGAATCGTCATGATGGCCGCGGCCGCGAGTTTGAGGGGGAATTGGCTGCCCTGGCTGAGCTGTCCGCTCGCGAGGGCGGCGACGCCCTTTGTCAGGGTGGTCAGTTCGGGGGACTGGGTGGAGATGACGAAGTGGCTCAGCTCGTTCCACGATCCCTGGAACGACAGGATGACGATCGTGATCAGGGCGGGCCGCGCCATCGGCAGCACGACCGACCAGAAGATGCGGAAGGTGCCGGCGCCGTCGATGCGCGCCTGCTCCTCGACCGACGGCGGGATCGACTCGAAGAAGTTCTTCATGATGAACACACCCGCGGCATCCACGAGGAGCGGCAGGATCATGCCCGCATAGGAGTCGTAGATGCCGAGCTGGTTGATCACGAGGAACTTGGGGATCAGCAGCACCACGGTCGGCACGGCCATGACCGCGATGAGCCCCGCGAAGACGAGACCGCGCCCACGGAACTGCAGGCGGGCGAGGGCGTAACCGGCGAGAGAGTTGAAGAACACCCGGCCCGCCGTCACGAACACCGTCACCACCGCGGAGTTGGCGAACCACACCGGGAAATCGGAGTTCAGGAAGAGCCGCTCGTACGCCGCCCACGTGAAGGTTTGGGGGAAGAGCGAGATGGGATCCGCCGCCGCCGCGGCATCCGTCTTGAACGAGGTCGCCACCTGCACGAGGAACGGATAGATGTAGATGAGCGCGAGCACGATCAGCAGGGTGTAGAGGCCGATCTGCCATCCGAGCGCCTTGCGCGACATGCGATGCTTCGCGGGGCGGCGGGAGGGTCCGTCCAGACGCTGCTCGGCGAGGACGGTGGTCTGCGGGGAGGCCGTGGCGGTCATCGTGTGCCTCCTCTCGAGCCCGCACCGGGGCGCTCGTGGTCGGTGGGAGCGGGGGTCGTGCCCGTGCCGCGCACCTCGTACTGGCGGATGCGCCGACGAGAGACCGGGCGGTCGCGCAGGACGAAGCGCTGCAGGATCGTCAGGGCGACGATGATGAGGAAGAGCACGAAGGCGATGGCGGCGCCCTGACCCCACTGCTGCGACAGAAACGCCGAGGAGTAGCTGAGGTACGCGGGGGTGAGCGTGGTCTTGCCGGGGCCGCCCTGGGTGCCGGTGTAGATCTGGTCGAACACCTGCCAGGTGCCGATCAGGCCGAGGGTCAGCACGGTGAACAGCACGGGCTTGAGCTGCGGCAGGGTGACCCGCCAGAAGCGTTGCCAGCCGGTGGCGCCGTCCATCATGGCGGCCTCCTGCACGTCGCCGCCGATGTTCTGCAGGCCCGCGATGAAGAGCAGCATGAACGTGCCCGAAGTGGTGAACACGGCCATCAGGATGAACGCCGACATGGCGACCGAGGGGCCTGCCAGCCAGTCCCACCACGAGACGCCGAGCAGGGTGTTGCCGGTGAGGAACGCGGGGCCACTGGTCACGCCGACGGTGGCGAGCAGATTGTGCACGACGCCGGAGGGGTCGCTGAACCAGTTCGGCCCGTTGATGCCCAGCCACGACAGCGCCTCGTTGACGGCTCCGGATGCCGAGAAGAGGAACAACCACAGCACGGTGATCGCAACCGAGCTGGTGACCGACGGGAAATAGAAGGCTGTGCGGAAGAACCCGCGACCGCGGAGGACCGCGCGGTTGACCAGCACCGCGAGGAAGAGCGAGAGCGCCGTCTGCAGCGGCACCACCAGCAGCACGTACCACCCGTTGTTGCGCAGGGCCGTGCCGAAGTCGCGTTCGGCGAGTCCGCCGCCGGTCGTGACAGCGGCGTAGTTGTCGACGCCGACGAAGTTCACGTTCGACGAGAAGGGGCTGCCGCGACCGGTCCAGTCCGAGAAGCTCACCCACAGCGCCATGAGCACGGGGACGAGCAGGAACACACCCAGGATGACGAGCACGGGCGCGGTGAAGAGCCAGCCGGCGGCGGCCTCGCCGCGCCGGATCCCCGAGGAGGAGGATCCGACGCGACGCGACGCGGTGGTGAGGGCGCTCACGATTACTCGACGATCGCCTCGAGGTTGGACTGTGCCGTCTGCAGCAGCGCCTGCGGGTCGCCGGTCTTCAGCGACTCGAGCTGTGCGTTGAAGTCGGTGATGACGTCGGCGGCGCCGGCCATGTTCGGCGGGAACTGCGCGTACTCGGCCCCGGCGAGGAAGGCGCCCAGATCGGGGTTGGCGCTGGTCCATGCGTCGGCCGCGGACTGGATCGAGGGCATCGGGCCGAAGGCCTCCGAGAACGCCAGCTGCTGGTCGGTGGCGGTGAGGTACTCCACGAGCGAGCGTGCCTGTTCCTGGTTGCCGCTGTCGGCGGCGAGGCCCCAGCAGTTGGTGAACTGCAGCGTGCCCTTGCCGCCGGGGCCGGCGGGGAGCTCGGCGACGGTGTAATTCACGTCGGGGTAGTCGGCCGACATCGCACCGGTGATCCAGTTGCCCTCGATGACCATCGCGGCCTTCTGCGTGCCGAGCGCCTCTCCGCCCCAGCCCGCGCCCACGTCGGACGCGAAGGCGAACGAGCCGTCGTTCAGGTGCGTTTTGACGTAGGTCAACGCCTCGACGTTCTCGGGGCTGTCGGCCGTGGCCTGCCCGTCGGTGACGAGGCCGCCGCCCGCTTGCGCCATGAAGGCGCCGACGCGCTGGTACTCGGCGCCGAACGCGAGCCCGACGCGCCCGTCGGCGGTCAGGCGCTGGGCGACGGATGCCAACTGGTCCCACGTCGTGGGGATGTCGGCATCCGTGAGTCCGGCGGCCGTCCACAGGTCGGCGTTGATGATCAGCGCCAGGGTGGAGAAGTCCTTGGGGGCGCAGTAAAACGATCCGTCGACGGTGAAGTTGTCGACGAGGGAGGGGTAGAAGTCGTCCTTGTTGGCGAGGTCGTCGCCGTAGGCGGCGATCGACCCGTTCGCCGCGTAGCCCGCGAGGGCCTCGGGGGCGAGGTAGAACAGGTCGGGCGGGGAGCCGGCGGCGAAGCCCTGCGAGAGCTGCTGGGGCAGGTCGTTGGCGGTCTGCACCTCGGCCGCGACGCCCGACTGCTCGCTCCACGCGGCGACGGCGTCGGTGACGGCCTTCGTCTCGGCGTCGCCCGAGGAGCCGATGAGGATGCTGAGGCTGCCGGTGCCGGAAGCCTGGCCCTCGCCGGGGGTGTCGTTGAAGCCCGAGCCGCAGGCGGTGAGCGTCAGGGCTCCGGTAGCCAGCAGGGCGCCGGCGGCGAGCACCGTGCGTGTGCGGGGTGCGGGCGTGTGCCGTGTCATGTGTCTCTCTCCTTCGATGAGGCATGCGACCCCTCCGCATGTGGTCGGAGGGCCGTCAGTTTGAACGTTCAAACGACGGTCTCCCCAAGGTACGAACACGTCGCGGCAGATGTCAAGAGGTTGCCGCCCCGCCTAGGCTGACGGTCTGGACGCGCGTGCCGGGCGGCCCCGTGAACCCGGTGCTCGACATCGGCTCGTGCGCATCGAGACGGGAGGGGACGACATGGCGAAGGCACCCACCGTCGACGACGTCGCCCGCGTCGCCGGCGTCTCTCGGCAGACCGTGTCGAACGTGGTGAACACCCCCGACATCGTGCGCGAGACCACACGGCACCGGGTGGAGGCCGCGATCGCCGAGCTCGGGTACCGCCCCCACGCCGCCGCGCGTCGACTCCGGATGCGCCGCAGCTCCACCATCGGCATCCACCTCGATCCGTACGCCGGCGGCATCTCGGGCGTCGTGCTCGACCGGTTCGTGCACGCCCTCACCGAACGCGCCGGCGAGCGCGACATGCGCGTGCTGCTGTACGCCGCCCGCACACCGGAGGAGGAGATCGCCCGCCTCGGCGACCTGCTGGAAGGGGGAGAAGTGGATGCCGTCGTCGTCACCGGCACCTTCCACGGCGACCCCCGCACCGGGTGGCTGACGGCGCGCAACCTGCCGTTCGTGTCGTTCGGCCGACCGTGGGGCGAAGACGACGTCGAAGCGCCGGCACACCTCTGGGTCGACGTCGACGGTGCGGCCGGGACGCGGGCCGCGACCGCGCACGCGCTGGCGCGCGGCGGCGGACACGTGGCG
>NZ_CAUQWC010000014.1:0-27007 GCF_963521695.1 uncultured Microbacterium sp.
CCATCCAATCGGGCCACTCGCCCGACTCCGGCCGGCGCCAGGCCGACTCCATCAGCTCGTACGTCACGCGGCCGTAGAGCAGCGAGTCGGAGCGGCGCAGTTCGTCGGTCCAGAACGCCATCGACTCGGCATCCGGAGCCAGTCCCGCCTCGTGATGCACGCACCCGTCGAGGGTCACGTTGATGCCGTAGCGAAGCGGTCGGGCCATGGCGGTCTCCTTCGACGCGGGCGGAGGTGGCGTCAGGCTAGCGCGGGTCCGGGTCACCCCGACACAAACGCCGACCTCAGATGGCCTTCGACAGGTCGTTCAACGCCCGAACCGTACCCGCCGGACCCGCGGCGCACCTGCCCGCAGCGGCGATATACGCTCTCTGAGGCAAAGCGAATGGATCGAATGAACCTCCCCGCCAGGGCTGCTGCTTCCTCGCATAGTGAGGGCCAACCTCTCCCTCAGCGACGGTCTACAGGTCTCATTTGAGTGCGCCGGCGCAGTGCGCGCAATCTGGTGCCGACGGCCACGCCGAAACTGGAGATTGGGCCCGGGTCAGCAAGGTCCGCTCGCGGCTGGTAAGGTGGTCTGGTTCGGGCCAGCGAGTTTGCCGCACGAGTTAATTCTCGGTTTTTTGCATCGCTGGCCCGTTCGCGTATGCGCGGAACGCCGTGATGACCTCAGCTGTCGACTCAGGGCTCAAACTCCCCAGCCGCTTCCGGAAGTTGCGAGCCTGGGTCGAGTGGAGCCTGTCAATCTGGGCCCAACTCTCCACCGCAAGTCCGGCTGACTCCCAGTCCGAAATCCTCACAGAGCGCGCATCACCGCTTCTGCTCACGGAACTCGTAACCGCACAGACGATCACGATGCCGTCCAGAGCAGTCCAGTTGTCGGCAAGCAAGCAAATCGCGGGTCGTGTCTTGAACGTCGACCCCAAGGCCATAGGGAACTCGACAACGAAGACATCACCTGGCGAAAAGCCCTTGGCGCTCATCTCGTCTTTCCCGCGTCGGGTGGCTCGATCTTCGATGAGCTCCCCCAGAGGTACTCGAAATCTGCCATTGCGAAGGAATCGAGATCCCCTCGCTCACTGAATACGAGGACGGGATGCGTTTCGGCCGCAGGCTTGCGAATCTCGTGGACTCTGAGCACACCGAAGTGGTCGACCTTGTAGAGCGAGTAGGTTGGGACCACTGTTAGGCGCCTGATCGCAAACCCACTCGTTACGTCGGAGCCGCGACGACGTATGCGAAGGTCAAATCCATTCTTCCGCACCATTTCTGGAAATTGCTGGCTGAGTGATCGCGCGAGGTCGTGAGTGTGGCGGACATCTGTCCGCAACTCGTCTATCCCGTCGTAATCGAATCGCGTTAGGAGTTGAGTCAGCAGTTCTACGTCATCCGGATCAGGTATCAAGAGCCGTACCCGACCGCCGTGCTTCAGCATGTGACGCAGTCCATCTCGATTCGTCGTCATCCACGTCGATGCACTGATGAAGAGGAGGTCAACGTTGCGTGCATTCTCCACCCGGTTCTGAAACTGCCGGTGGGCGTCATCGCGCTTCGGCAGAAGCGCGGTGAGTCCTGACGCTCGAATCTCGTCCGAAAGCTGCGTTGCCGCGAGGGTCTCGCGCATCACCGACCTCCGCGTCGAGAGCTCGAACGTCAGGGCCAAGGCTCCTACGGCCATCACCGCGGCGCCGAGAGCAGAAATCACGGCGGCCCACTTCATCGGGCCCACGTCGATGAACGATTCCCAGTTAGAAGCAAAGAAAACGAGCGCTCCGCCGCCCGTAATGCTCCCTATCGACACCCACACGGAAACCATGTTGGTTCGGAGCCTGAGAAGATCGGCGCGGAGTACTTGCTCTTCCGCATGTCCGCTTGTACCCACGTATTCCCCTCTCTATGCGCGTGGTCGCAACCTTATAGGCGCGGGCGCCAGCGGAAGCCAGCAGATTTTGTGCTGATCGTCTGCGAACTGCGGACGACGCGTAGATTCAACGGACACCTCCGGCCGTACCTGCCGCCGGAAACGCCTTCTGCGCGGCCAGATCGGACGGGAAGTCGCTGATCGAGCAAGGCGAAGCGAGCGCGCGTGCCGACCGGCGACTACGCAGCATTCGCCCCTCACCTCGGCAACGCCAGGGTGGCGGACGCCGTGCGCGCCTCCTCATACCAGGCGATGAGCTGCGCCGCCTCGAGGTCGACGAACCACGCTCCTGGGCGGCGCAGACCTCAAACTACGATGGGCGAATGCTGCCCTCGGTCACGGTGATCGTGTCATTCGCCCTCGTCGTCGGACTCCTGACGATCACCCCCGGCTTGGACACCGCTCTGGTGCTCCGCAGCGCCGCCGTCGGCGGCAAGCGCCGCGCCTTTGGGGTGATCGCCGGCATCCAGTCCGGAACGCTCGTGTGGGGATCTCTCGCAGCGCTCGGCGTCAGCGCCATCCTGCTGGCATCAGCCCAGCTTTACGACGTCATCCGCCTCGTCGGTGCGGCGTATCTGATCTGGATCGGAGGTCGCATGCTCCTGTCGGCGATCCGCGGGACCACCTCATCCGCGGCGGGTGAGGGTGCGCCGATCGATGACGACTCGTTCTTCCGCGGGTGGCGGCTGGGGGCTCTGACGAACCTGCTCAACCCGAAGGTGGGTGCCTTCTACGTCGCCGTGCTTCCCCAGTTCATCCCGCAAGCGGCACCGCACCTGATGTGGGGGCTCGCCCTCGCCGGCGTGCACGTGCTGATCGGCAGCCTCTGGCTGAGCATCCTCGTCCTCGCCGCCCAGCGATTTCACGGGTGGCTGCGACGGCGAAAAGTTGCTCGCACGATCGACGGCATCACCGGCACCGTGATCGTCGGCTTCGGAGTCGGGGTCGCTCTGGAAGGCGCGTCTCGTTAGAGCCGTGTGCCTCCGGGGGGCTCTGGCGGGCTGCCTGTCCGCCACCCGTAAACGGGCGGATGCCGCAGCCCGCGCCATCACGCGAGACCACGGCATCCCCCCAATGCTGAGCTCGGAACACCGCACCGCGTCCACCGGCCGCGCCCCCTCGTACCAAGCCGTCAACCGCAACGTCTCCAGATCCGCGAACCGCCGCCCCGAGATCTGCAACCCGATCGGCCGCCCATCCGCGGTGAACCCGCAGTTGACCGACGATGCCGGCTGACCCGACATGTTGTACGTCAGCGTGAACGCGATGTGGGGCATCGCGAGACTCGCGTCGAAGCCCCACGGCATCGGCCACTCCGCGGGGAACGCCGCCACCGGCGCGACCGGGGCGAGCACCGCGTCATACGCCGAGGTTGCTGCGACCGTGCGCTTCTGCAGGTCGCCGAACGTCTCGTACGCCTCGAGGGCGCGGCGGCCGGTCATGTCGGAACCGGGGTGCACCCACTCGGCGATGTACGGCAGAACAGCGGTCTTCGCCTCGTGCGACAGCCCCAGGTAGGTGCGCCAGAAGCGGATGCGCCAGAAATAGTCGATGTCGCGCAGGATGCCGTCGTCGATGAACGCCGGCAGTTCCACGACCTCGGCTCCGGCATCCGTGAAGAGATCCGCGGCGCGCAGCACGGCGGCGCGAACCTCCGGGTCGACGGGCATGCCCGCGCCCGGGTCGGTGTGCATGGCGATGCGGCGCCCCCGCACGTCGGTGTCGATGTCGAGCCAGTCGATGTCGGCATCCGGAGGCGAGGTGTAGTCGCGCTCGTCGGGGCGGGCGACGGCGTGCGTGCCGAGCGCCACGTCGGCCACCATGCGGGCCAGCGGGTCCGCCGAGCGACCGAAGTACGGGTTGTCGAGCGGAATGCGGCGGTTGCTGGGCTTGAGGGTCGCGACTCCCGTCCATGCGGCGGGCAGGCGCACTGTGCCCACGATGTCAGCACACAGCTGCTTCAGCTCCGCTACTCAGCCGTACCCAGCCCCATCAGCCTCTCCAGCCCATCCTCCGAAATGATCGGAATCCCCCACGCACGCGCCTGCCGCGCCTTCCCCGACATCGAATCGGGGTCGGCGGCCACGAGCACTTTGGCCTTCTTCACCATGCTGTCCTTGGGGATCAGACCGCGCTGGGTGAGTATCTGAAACCACGCCGCTCGATCTCGGCGCGTGTCGCCGGTGATGACGACGGTGTCACCCGGCGACAGGCGGAAGCCGGTGGTGAGAGTCGGCGCCGCGGCATCCGGTCTCGAAGCGGCGCCGATGATCGTCTTCGCGTCGATCTCGAGCAGGCCACCGATATTCTGGATGTCGGCCCACTCGTCAGCGGTGAGCTGGTCGTCCGCCCAGGCCGCCGAAACCAACCCGTCGAAGTAGGCGCGGTGGATGCGGCGCACGGCAGTGCTCGGAAGATTGAGCTCCGCGGCGAATCGAATGAGGTCATCGGTCTCCGTCGCGGACATGTACCGATCGAGGAGGACGCGGTCGAGCAGAGCAAGGTAGTCGAGATTTAATGCGCCGTCGTCGACGGCGGCATCGACCGCGACCTCCACGTGCAACCGCTCGAGAACCGACCGGGGCGCCATGTCGGAATCCGTGCGAGCCAGCCAGGCCGTCGTATCGCACTGCTCATCCGGCCACTCCCCCGGGGTCGCGAGCCAGCCATCCCACCATGCGGGATCGTGACCCGCGCCGATGTAGGCGCGAAGGAGCGCCGCCGCGGCGAGGGCATCGGCCGAGGCCCGATGAGCGTCCTCCATCGCATATCCGATCGCAGCACTGCAGTCGGCGAGACTCCGATTGCCCGGCAGGAATGTGCCCGCGAGCTGCATCGTGCACATCCAGTACTCGTATCCGGGACACACCAGACCGGCTTGCTCCATGGAGTGGGCCAGGAAGCGCGCGTCGAAACTCGCGTTGTGTGCGACCGGCACCCGCCCGCGCAGGAGCGAGGCGATGGACGGGGCGAGAGCACCGAATTCCGGAGCGCGCGCGGCCGCAGCGGCACTGATGCCGTGGATACGCTGCGCCCCCATATCGCGCATCGGATTGACGAGTGTTTCCCAGGCCCCTTCGACGACGCCCGTTGACGACACATGCACGATCGCCACCTCGACGATGCGATCGTGCTTCTGCGGAAACAGACCCGTCGTTTCGAGATCGATGACTGCGAATCCTCGCCCCATATGGCGCCCCCCAAACGTGATCGAGGTCACTTTATCCGTCGTTTGGATTCGATCGTCGTAACTCAGAAACGCGCGAGATAGGCTCCCGACGGCGCGAGCTCCACCCGTCGGGTGGCCACCGCCACCGTCAGAGCTTCGGCAAGTCGCCCGGAGATCTGGGTTGTCATCCGCTTCCCACCGAACAGCCGCAGAGCTTCTCGTTTGATCTCGTCCTCGCGCACCCCACCGCCGAGCTCAGCGACAACGGCCATCGCGTTCGCGATCTCCTCCAGAGCGACGGACTCGAGCGATCGGCTCTCCCCCACAGCACTCGAGCGGACATATCGCCAGGTGGCGACATCCACGTTCACCGGCCAGACGAACTGCTCGTCGCCCTGGCGGGTGTGAGCATCCGGGATCAGCCCGAGAATGGCCGTTGCCCGGTTCCCCGACACACGAGACAGTCCGAAGGATTCCGCCACCAGTCTCACCAGGCGTGCTCGCGAGATTGGTCCCTCTGCGGCGATGACGTCCACCAGCACAGCGCGAACCCGCTCAGCAGCGGATCGGCTCGGAAGCGCGTCGAGCACATCGATCCCCCCTGACGTGGTGATCGGCCAAGGCACGAAGGGGCGGACGTGCGGATGCGTCGCACCAATGGCTTCCTCCTCCCGATCAACGGGCATCCCTCCACGCAGAGGCTCAACCGGCTCCTCCGTCAGAAGCGCATCGAGATCCTCGACCCGCTCCACCGGCGCGTCTGGCACAGACCGACCCCCGGCCCGGGCGGCTTCCACCGCCGCGACGAGTCGGTCGGCCGTAGCATCCCGATCATCGAGCCATTCCGGCAGCCACACCCTCTCGATCCCCGGCCAACGCATCAAGCCGCCGAGGACATCAACAGGCAAGCCATCGCGATCAGCCACCGTTCGGCGCGCGCGCCAGCCTTCTCCGTCGAGCAAGACGGCGATGAGCGGCTGCGCGGGGTCGGACGCCGATGCGAGGGTGAGATCGATACGGAAGTCCGAGAGCCCGACGTCCGTTTTCACGACAAGTCCGCGCTCGCTCAGGACCGCGGCGATCTCGTCACGGTGCCGGTCGATCACTGGCACACGGGAGGTGGAGTCATCGGCCGGCGCAACTCCGCGCGCGGCGAGTTCGAGATAGGACTTCAGGTCTTTGAGTCCACGGGCCGAGGTCTGCTCAGCGCGAAGCTCAGCGGGATCGAAGCTCGCGTACAGCACAACCTGTCGTCGTGCGCGAGTGACCGCAACGTTCAACCGGCGTTCTCCCCCTGCGCGAGACAGCGGCCCGAAGTTCAGCGGAAGCATTCCGCGGTCGTTCTTACTGAAGGCGACCGAGAACAGAATCGTGTCGCGCTCGTCGCCCTGCACGCTCTCGAGGTTCTTCACGAACAATCCGTCGCGCTCGTCGAGCGCGCGACCGATGCGTTCATCCGAGGCGTCGCGCAGCATGTTGTCGATGAGGTCGCGCTGCTGAACGTTGAACGTGATGATGCCGATCGACGGAGCGGTGTCGCCGGCCGCGGCGAACCGACGGATCACCTCGTCGACGATGGTCTGCGCTTCGACACGGTTCGTTCGAAGGACTCCGCGCGCACCGGAACGCTCGAACCGACCGTCGACGCGCACGAGCGAAAGCCCGTAGTCGGGCTTCTTCGCGGCGAGCGCGTCGGGTTCGGACGCCGTGGAGTCGCGCAGCGGCGCCGGGAAGGACGACAGGCGGCTCTCGTAATACTGGTGGTTGCTGAAGGCGATGAGCGCCTCATCCTGGCTGCGGTAGTGCCACGAGAGCCACTTGCTCGGAACGCGCGTTTGAGTGCACTCCGTGAGGATGGATTCCTCATCTGCAACGACGCCCGCATCTGCCTCAGTCTCGTCGACGTCGGCCGTCACCTCGGCGAAGGTCGACGGTGGCATCTGCTTGGAGTCCCCGACAACCACGACAGAACGCGCTCGTCCCATCGCACCCACGGCATCCGCGACGCGAATCTGCGAAGCCTCGTCGAACACCACGACGTCGAACATCCCCGCGCGCGCGGGGAAGAACCGCGCGACTGATTCCGGGCTCATGAGCATGCACGGTGTGATTTGGGTGATCAGATCGCCGTACTTGTCCATGAGCGTCCGCACGCTGTCCCCACCGCGCTGCCTCGAGAGCTGACGTTTGAGCGCGCCCATGTCGCCGCCATCGAACTTCGGGTCGAATCGCCGCTGAGACAAGATGTCAGCGGGGAGAGCCCGCGGGAGTTCACCGCGGATGGCTGCCGAACTCGCCGCGAACCGCCCGATCGTCCGGTTGTGCGCGGCGGGATCGAAGTCGCTGAGCGCGGTGGCGTCTTCGCGTTCACCGAGGGACGCCGATGCGACCCCCTTGTCGAAGGCGAGCGCCGCGTCGTCGGCACGGACGCGCCCGGCCAGAATCGCCTCCCGCGCCTCGTTCATCCCAATGCGCCGAAGAAGTTCCACGTGCCGGAGCAGGTCGATCCAGCGGCCGAGCGTGACCGGGTCGGTCGTCGCCAGGTTGCGCGCCGTACGGGTGCGTTCCCAGGTCGATGCGATTCCTTCATTCCCGGCCCAGATGCCGAGCTGGTCACGTGACCCATCGCTGGTACCAGCAATGCCCACCGCAGCCGCCGTTGCCCGCCACGCTGCGGCGAGCGCCGCATATCGCTCGGCCGACGCCGCATCCGGAGCCGTTGTCTCGTAGACGCGGCGCAGGTCCGAGCGGAGATCTCCGGCAGGCGAGACATCGGGAGTGAGCGTCCTCGAAAGCCAGCTCACCCACCTGAGGGCGGCTCCTACCTGCTCCGCCGCGTCAGGCGTGTAGGGATTGACGTCAAGGGGTGCGACCACGACGGGCTGTCGCTGCAGCTCACCACGCAACTCATCGACCTGTGCGGCCGTCTCGGCCATGGCGCCGGTCAGTGTCGACAGACCACGCAGATCGATCGCTGTCTGCTCGACGCGCAGGTCGGTCGCGAATTGGGCCAGCACCGCACGCCGACGCTTCTTGCGCCCGAAGAACGAGGACGCATCCGCGGCCAGGGCGGCTGCGTGAATGTCGCGAACGTTCCGCGAGAGCACCCGCGGATCGACCTGGGTGAGCCATGCAGGCGGCTGCGCGGCCGACGTTGCAAGCCGCCGAGCGAGGTCATCAACCGACTCGGGCTGGACACGGTCGATGGCGTCGAGGGCATGGCGCGGCGCGCGAGCGACACCCGCCCACGCTTCCATCTGCTGCGGTTCCTGCACGCGCGACAGCAGGTCACTCCGACCGACAGTTGCGAGCGCGTCGTCGAAAGTGCGGGCCGCGCTGTGCAGAGAGGCCGCGTCGACATCGGGATCATCGACGAAGCCCCAAGGATGCGTAGCTGCCGGGCGCGCGAGATCACTGACCGCGGGCAGCTCCCGCAGAGTTGCGCGCAGCTGGTCGATGTGATCGCCCGACGCGACCAGGGAAGCGGGCACATCCAACGGCGGGATGTCCGCCGCCGATGCCAGCAACTGCGATCGAGCCGAGTACAGAGACAGACCTGCCGCGTTCGGTTCGTGTACCCGGTGCGCATAGCGCGACAGCGCGCCACGACTGGACTCCGCCGCCTCGCGCTGCGCGGACAACGCCGCTCGATCGGGCCGGGCAGTGGCGTCGAGCGCCGCCCGGAGTTGCTCGCGCACGGCATTCGGCCGCGCACCCTTGTCATGCAGGTCGAGTGAGAAGGAGCCGAGCCCGACGGCATCCAATCGATCCTTCACGACCTCCAGCGCGGCGCGCTTCTCTGCCACGAACAGCACGCGTTTCCCGGAGGCCAACGACCGCGCCAGCAGATTCGTGATGGTCTGCGATTTGCCGGTGCCCGGGGGGCCTTCGAGCACGAACGTGCGGCCCTCGACGGCCTCGACGACGGCCTCGAGCTGCGAAGAGTCCGCTGAGACGGGAACCTGCGCCGAGAGCGCATCGAGATCGACGTCGACCGGGGCCGGTACAGCGTCGATGTACGCCTCATTCGGTGAACTGATGAGGTGGGTGACGAGCGAGTTCGTCGCGAGCTCTTCCCAGTTGTCGTCGAGATCCTTCCACAGCCGGAACTTCGCGAACTGCAGGATGCCGAGGTGAACGGTGTCCTCGACGACGAAGGGCCGCTTGGCGTCGACCATCGCCTGGCGCACCGCATCGAACGCGGCGCCGAGGTCGATGCCCGCGGCATCCGTCGCCGGATTCGCGAGCCCGGGCACCTCGATGCCGAAGCTCACCTTCAGTTTCTCGAGGAGGCAGTGGTTCGGCGTGGAAGCGCCCGCCTCGTCCAGGACGAGGCGGAAGGACTGGCCGCGCGACACGCTTTCCAACGTCACCGGAACGAGCACGAGCGGCGATTGCAGCTGCCGGTCGTTGAACTCCCATCGCAGGGTGCCGAACGCGAGGTACAAGTTGTTCGCCCCCGTCTCTTCGGTGACGGTCTTCGCTTTCGCTGCCAGAGCGCGCAGCCTCGTCGTGTAGGCCGCTTGCGTGACGTCGGTCAGGTGCGCCTGCCTCTTGTCGGCCAGGAGCGCTTCTCGATCAGCCGAATCGCGGTCGCGCCCGAAGCGGATGCCGCGCTCTCGAGCGATCTCGGGAACGTCGTCGGAGGCGAGAAGGGTGACGCCTGCTCCGCCGTTGATCATGTCCTCGAGCCGACCGAGTGCCGCGCCTGGCACCGCGAGTTGGTACCCGGCGCGACTCGTGAAGTTGATGAGGCGATTGCGGAGACTCAGATCAAGCAGAGCATTCTTCCACTGCGCCACCCTCGGCGGAGCCAGGGCGCGGCCCTGCGCATCGCGCTGGTCGGCCACGAACGGTGCCAGGACGCGGTCCAGCGGTCGATACTCGACGACGGTCACCTCACCGTCAGGACCCACCGTGCGGCTGGGGAGTGGAAGAATCCCGTTCTCACGGGCTGCTCGCACGTCAGTAATGCCGAGGATCTCGTCGCGGCGCGCTTCGAGGTACGCCTGGGGCGCGGCGCGAGCGAGGTCGAACGTGGCGGATGCTGCACCGCCGGTCACCTGAGTCGTCTCGAGCAACGAGATTCGGCCCAGCTTCGCGAGGTTGACCGCTTCTTCGATGTCGGTGGTCGCCGGCATCCCGAGGCTGCCGTTCTCACGCCAGTATCCGAGGAAGATGTGCCCGTCCACTGCCCACAGCGTCGAGTTGATCCCGACCTGCTCGAGCAACGCGGCAAGCGTCAGCGTCGTGTCGAGGCACGTTCCGAGCCGCCCCTCGAGCACCTCCTGCGGCGTGCGGACCTTCTGCCCGCGCAGGCCCCAACTCGCCGGAGGCTCCGCATAGCGGATGTCGAGTTCGCGCACGGAATCCCAGATGGCCGCGACCATGGCATCCACCCTCGCCGGGTTGTCGCTCTGGTATCCGTCGAGCTGTGTGCGGCGGCTCGAATGCCCCAGTAGGTCCGACGCACGCTGCAGGACGGGCGTCAACGCGGTCGCCTGCGGCTGAGCGAAGGATGCGAGGAGCTCGAGACCGAGGTGCAGCTCCCGGGCGATCCACTGGTTCGCCGCAAGCACATTGACCGGATGCCGATGATCGGCGATCAACGCGCCGTCCGGTCCGCGCAAAGTGAGAGTGATGGAACCAGGCTGCTCCGTATCGACCTGGAGCATCGGAGCGGGATCGAGGGACAGCAGGTCGAGCCCCGCGAGTGTCTTCAGACCGGGCGCAAGGTCGAGGATCACGACTTTGGGCGCCCCTAGGGATCCACTGGCCGTGGCGGCCTCGATCTCGAGAGATGCTCCGCGAAGCTCGGGCCCGGCGTACGCGACCCGAACCTCCTGCACAGGCACGATGCGCGCGTGCGCCATTGCATAGCTGAGCTCGGTGACCGCGTCGAGGGAAAGACTAACGCTCGGAGCCGGAGCGGGTGGGGTCGCGGACACGTCCGTCTCGGGCTGCTCGCGTCGTTGACGGCGAGTGAGCGGCAATGATTCCGCCGCGACTGACTCGGTGGATGGTGGGGTGGTGGCCGCCAGCGGAGTCGACACAGCAGGTGGCACGGGAAGCCGCGCGACCGGCGGCGCGGGAAGCGGCGCGCTCGGCGGTGAGGGAAGCGAGCGGCCGGTGGCCCCACCGCCCAGTGCCGACAGCACAGCCGGCTTGCGCGCCGCGATCCGCTGCGCCTCGTCGACCGCTCCGACTTCGCGAAGGAGCAACTCAGCCGAATCGAGCGCCCGGTACGTCTCGGCGAGGCTGAATTCGACCTGGTGCGCATGCTTGTTGCGCACCTCGCGCATTTCACTCGCCCAGTTCGTCGCTTGTCGCGAAATACGGCCGTCGAAGGGGTAGCCCAGGTTGCCCAGTTTCTCAGTCATCACTCGCAACATCAGACCGACGTCATTCGCATGATGGTGTGAGGTGGGTCTCCCCGCGAGCTCGTCTTTGTGAGCGACGATCTGCACCCACGACGGCCCCTGGGGCAGACGCTCCTCGAACACCCGCTCGATGAACGGACGGAGGCCTTCTGCCAGGTCGTCGATGGACCCGCCGATGATCTGACGTGTATCGATACTCATGACATTCCCCCCGACGACCGGTACGACTTGGCCGTGGTATCGGAGCCTAGAGGATCGTGAGTACCTGCTTCGCGAGGCAGGTTCCTCTGTCTGCTCGCGTCGTCTGGCGGCTGAATGGAACGCCAGCATTGCCGCTGCGTGCGCGAACTCCCGCCCTGCACTGGCGCAGCTCGTGGACTTCGGCGCGGACCTACTGCGTGAGGCGATGGCATTTCGCACGGATCTCGACCAGCGTCCTGTTGGCGCTGTCGTCGATGTACAGGGGCGCGTCGTTGATGCGACCGCGCGTGGAGGCGACGGTGGTCCAGTCGCGTCGAACTTGCCCCGCCGGAGCGGAAGTAGCGCCGACGGCCCTAAATAGCCCTCCGGTACCGCTGCACCACAACCCCCGACCCGAACTCCCGCCGCTCCACCAACTCCAGCCCGAACTGCTCCCGCACCCCCTCCAACAACCGCGGCCCCCGCCCCGCGACCACCGGGTGCACGACGAACGTGAACTCGTCGATCAGCCCGAGCTCCGCGAGCGCGGCGGGCAGCCGCACCCCGCCCACCGAGATACCCCTCCCCGGCTGCGCCTCCAACTGCTCAACCGCAGCAGCAAGGTCACCGCGCAGAAGCGAGGCGTTCCAGTCCACGGCATCCAATTCCGTCGAGACGACGTACTTCCGCATCGGGTCCATCACCTCGGAGAAGGCGACCTCGCTGGTATCCATCCAATCGGGCCACTCGCCCGACTCCGGCCGGCGCCAGGCCGACTCCATCAGTTCGTACGTGATCCGGCCGTAGAGCAGCGAATCGGAGCGGCGCAGCTCGTCGGTCCAGAACGCCATCGATTCGGCATCCGGAGGCAAGCCGGCCTCGTGGTGGACGCACCCGTCGAGGGTGACGTTGATGCCGTAGCGAAGCGGTTGAGTCACGGCGGTCTCCCTCGACGCGGGCGGTGGTGGCGTCAGGCTAGCGCGACCGCGGGAAAGCCGACACGGTGCCGGGCGCCGAGGGAGCACCAGCATTCTGCGCCACCAGCCTCCGCCTTCGCCTTCACTGGTCGCGCCCCCTCTTACCAAGCCGTACGCGGAAACGTCTACAGATCCGCGAACCGTCGCCCCAAGATCCGCAACCCGATTGGCCGCCCGTCCACGGTCGGGTGAATTCCGCGGCGAGCCCGGCTATTTCTTGTGACGGGGCCGATCTTGCCGTCTACCGTCTGGACTGCGCACAAGCGCATCCAGGAGGGGAACCGATGCTGACCAAACTAACTTCGATATCGATCGTGCTTCTACTCGCTGCAGGGCTGACGCCAGTCTCACCGGCGCCAGCGGAGGTAGCGGTTGACGCGAAGCTAGATTCGACCGCAGTGATCGACGTTCCTGCGCTCCCGAACGCCTTGACCGACCAGCAGATGGCCGAGTTGACGGACGAGGGCGCTGCGCCAAAGATCGTCTTCGACGAAACGCCTCGAGAGACCGAGGACAGGCTCGAGAACCTGGATCTCGAGCCCACCGAATCTGCCGCCGCCGACGCGATGACGACCGGACTCCGCGCCAGCATGGTGCAAGCTGCCGACTTCCGGGTCAAAGGAGGACCGGGGGCATCCCAGTGCTACCTGGTGCCGGGGAACATGTGGTTCCGCAAGTCATCCGGCTATGGCGGTGTTGGATCGAAGCCCGCGCTGAGGAACTGCAGCGCCAACGTCGTCAAGACCGGCATGGCCAGCGAGGTGTTCCGCCAGGAGTGGTGGGGCTGGGCCAAGGTTGCCGGCCCGTTCAACAGCTGGGGCACCGGCAACATGCAGTCGACCCAGGTCACCTACTACTGCAACGGCCAGACTCGGGACAACCGATTTCAGGTCATCACGACCGCCTGGGGAACCACCGGCCGCGGCCAGACGGGAGTCGGACGCGACTCCACAGGCTCGTACACGTTTAGGTGCAACTGACGGCTGCCACCCGAGTCGATATGCAGGGGTCGGTCGCTTGCGCCCGGCCCCTGCGGTCTCAGCGCGGAATGTCGTCGGTGATGCGGTAGGGCACGACGTAGCCGCCGGTCCAGATCCGTTCCCCCTCGTATTGCGTCTCTGCCAGCCTTTGTGCGTACCGCGTCGCTTCGTCCTGGTCATGGAAGACGCCAAGGATTTCCGCGTCGTCGTCACCGCGGTAGACGATCCATACCTTCTCCACGAGACGAGGATACGCGCGAGCCGCACAACGAGAGCGGGCCGAGCCGGCTGGCTCCCTTCGCAAGCCCCCGTCAAGACGCCGGTTGCGCCGCCGCCTCAGCAGCCCACGAAGCCAGCAACCGCAACCGCTCCGCGGACGGCGAGCCGGGTTCGGCGGAGTAGATCAGCAGCACCTGCCCCGGCTCGGCCGTGATCGCGAGCTCCTCGTAGACGAGGGTCACCTCGCCGACGACGGGGTGGTGGAAGCGCTTCTGACCGGATCCGTGGGTGCGCACGTTGTGCGCCGCCCAGAGCGTGCGGAACACCTCGCTTCTCGTCGAAAGTTCGCCGACGAGGTCCTGGATGCCTTTGTCGTGCGGATCGCGGCCGGCTTCGGCGCGGATGACGGCGACGCACATGTCGGCGAACAGATCCCAGTCGGGGTAGAAATCGTGCGCGGCGGGGTCGAGGAACTGGAAGCGCGCGAAGTTCGGCACGCGCCCCGCGTCGCCGATCAGGGGCGAGTAGAAGGCCTTTCCGAGCGTGTTGAACGCGACGATGTTCTGCCGCTGGTCGCGCACCACCGCCACCGAATCGGTGATGGAGGCGAGTGCCCACTCCAAGCTGTTCCGGGGTGAGGCGGGTTTGCTGCTCCGGCGGCGGTTGCGGCCCGACGACGGGATCCCGTCGGCGTTGCGCGCGAGGTCGAGCAGGTGGGAGTGCTCCGCATCCGAGAGCTGCAGGGCGCGCGAGACCGCGTCGAGCACGGCCGCCGAGGCACCGGAGATCGACCCTCGTTCCAGCTTCGAGTAATACTCGACGCTGACCCCGGCGAGCGCGGCGACCTCGCTGCGCCGCAGCCCCTCGACCCGGCGATTCGGCCCGGCGGGGATGCCGGCGGCATCCGGCGACACCCGGGCGCGACGGGTCATGAGGAACTCCCGCACCTCTGATCGATTGTCCATATGCCCCAGGGTAGGTCGCCGTGCTCGCGGGAGGGATGCCCTCGGAGAGGACCCCTCCGAGTGAGAACGCTCCGCGCGCAGCAGGGGTTCCCTGGCGGTACACCTCTCATCAGAGACTCCCCGGCCGCGCGCTGAGCGAGCACCGTGGATGGCATGACCGCACAGATCTCACCCTCGCGGACGGAGTTCAGCCGCATCCTGCCCACTCTGCTGCTGCTGCTGACGGTGTTCGGTCCGATCTCGATGGACCTCTACCTCCCCGCCCTCCCCGCCTTGGCCGCGGAACTCGGGGCGGCCACCTCGGTGGCTCAGCTCACCGTGACGGCCTGTTTGATCGGCCTCGCCCTCGGGCAGCTGGTCGCGGGCGCCCTGTCGGACCGGTTCGGGCGACGCGGCATCCTGCTCCTCGGCATCGCCGCGTACATCGTCACCTCGGCGCTGTGCGCGATCAGCCCCACGGTCGAACTGCTGATCACCGCGCGATTCGTGCAGGGTCTGGCCGGAGGGGTCGGGATCGTCATCGCCCAAGCAGCCGGCCGCGACATCTACACCGGCGGCGCACTGGTGCGGTTCTACGGGCGCCTCACCGTGGTCGGCGGACTCGCCGCGATCATCGGCCCGCTCCTCGGCGGCATCCTGAACACGGTCGCCGACTGGCGTGGTCTGTTCGTCTTCCTGGCCCTCATCGGCGCGGGCATCCTCGTCATCGCCCTGCGGATGTTCCCCGAGACCCTGCCTGCCGAGAGCCGCGCGACGGGCGGCCTCATGCACACCCTGCGCGACTTCCGCACGCTGCTCTCCGACCGGGTGTTCGTCGGCGCGATCCTGAACCAGGGGTTCCTGTACGGCGCCCTGTTCGCCTACCTCGCCGGGTCCACGTTCGTGCTGCAGGACATCTACGGGCTGTCCCCCCTCGCGTATGCGCTCGCGTTCGGTCTCAACTCCGCGGGATTCATGACCCTCGGCTACCTCGCCGGCCGGGCCGCGGAACGCTGGAGCGTCACCGGCACCTTGACCGTCGGCATCCTGGTCGCCGGCATCGGTGCGCTCGGACTGCTGTCGTCGGGACTCACCCGGATGCCGCTGTGGGCGGTGATCGTGTCGCTGTTCCTGCTCGCCGGTGGGGTCGCGATCTCGTCGCCACCCGCGACCACCCTCGCGCTCGTCGACTACCCGCAGATGGCCGGCACCGCCTCGTCGCTGCTCGGCATGGTGCGGTTCGGATTCGGCGGAGTCGCCGCGCCCCTGGTCGGGGTGGCGGGGGCACTCAGCATCCTCCCGCTCGGCCTGGTGACCACCGTCGCGGTGGTCCTCGCCGGCGGCGCCTTCCTGCTGCTCGCTCGCCGACCCCAGCCGCGTGCGTCAGCCGCTCACCTCACCGACGACGAGTACGCCGGGACCGCGAAGGATCGCAGCCGATGACCGCGTTCACCCGCAAAGCGCGGGAACGCCGACGTCGTGCGCTGCTCGCCGTCACCGTCGGCGCGCTCATGACCGCGGCGCTCACCGCCTGCTCCCCCACCGCCGCGTCGTCGGTTCCGCCCGCGGCCGCCGCCACACCGACGGCCGCCGGCGTCGAGTCACCGTCGGCACCGGCACCGGCGCCCACCGATGAACCTGGGCAGATCGTGGGCACGGTGGTGCGGTTCACGACCGATCGCGCGAGCGTCGACGTCACCGTCGGGGAGGACAGCCCCGGCGTGCGAGACTTCCTCTCTCTTCTCCCCACGCAGCTGACGTTCGAGGAGTTCGCCGGCCGCGAGAAGATCTCGTACCTCCCCCGCGAACTCGTCCACGACGGCTCGCCCGGCTCCGACCCCGAGGACGGGGACCTCATCTACTTCACCCCGTGGGGGAACCTCGGCTTCTACTACAACGCCGACGGCATCGGCTTTTCGGATGCCACCCTGCACATCGGCACGTACGTCGCGACCGAGGAGCAACTCTCGCTCCTCGAGGGCGGTCCCGTGACCGTCGAGATCGTCGACTGACAGCGTCTTCATCGATGCACGACGTCCGACCCACCCGCCCCCCTGCACCACCCATGAAGGAGAACATCATGCGCGCAACCCTCATGTACGCCGCCGGTGACGTCCGCGTCGTCGACGTGCCCGAACCGACCATCGAGGAGCCCACCGACGCGGTCATCCGCGTCACCTACGCCTGCGTCTGCGGGTCGGACCTGCACCCGTACCACGACCTCGGTGACACCCCCGAAGGCCGCCACATGGGCCACGAGGCCATCGGCGTCATCGAGCAGATCGGCGCCGACGTCACCACCCTCGCCGTCGGCGACACCGTCATCGTCCCGTTCGCCTGGTCGGACGGCACCTGCGCGTTCTGCCGCGACGGGATCACCACCTCCTGCGTCCACGGTGGGTTCTTCGACGGCGCCCCCTCGGCCACGCAGGCCGAGAAGCTGCGGGTCCCCTACGCCGACGGCACCGCCGTCGCGATCCCCGCCGGAACCGACGAGGCGCTCATGCCCTCGCTCCTCACCCTCTCCGACGTGTACCTGACCGGCTACCACGCCGCCGTGCGCGGCGGCGTCGAGGCGGGCAAGACCGTCGCCGTCATCGGCGACGGTGCCGTCGGACTCTCCGCCGTCCTGGCCGCACGTCAGCTCGGCGCCGAGACGATCATCCTGATGGGCCGTCACACCGCCCGCACGGATCTCGGCCGGGAGTTCGGCGCCACCCACGTCGTCGCCGAGCGCGGCGACGAGGGGATCGCAAAAGTCCTCGAGATCACCGGCGGCGAAGGGGCGCACGTCGTCCTGGAAGCGGTCGGACACATGCCCGCGTACGAGCAGGCGTACGGCATCGTCCGCCCGGGCGGCGTCATCTCGCGCGTGGGCGTTCCCCAGTATGAGGATGCCGCCGTCGGCTTCGCCTCCCTGTTCGGCAAGAACGCCACCCTCACCGGCGGCCCCGCCACCGTGCGCGCCTACCTCGAGGCCGCCATCCCCCAGGTGATCGACGGCACCATCGAGCCCGGGAAGGTCTTCGACCGGGAACTTCCGCTCGACGACATCGCCGAGGCCTACCGGCTGATGGACGCTCGCGAGGCGCTGAAGGTGCTCATCCGCCCCTGACGAGGTGATTGTCCGCGCGGGGGCGCCCACCCCGCCCCCGCGCGGGCGCTCGATGCGATACGTGTACACCGTCCCACCCACCGCCGCCCTCTGCCGCGAACTCTTCGGCGAGCGCGGCACCCCCGTGTTCGGGTGGGTCTTCGCCGCCCACCAGATCGGCGCCACCGTCGCCGCCTCGCCGCCGGCGTCATCCGCGACACCTTCGGCGAGTGCACCTACGTCTGGTGGGGAGGCGGGGCGCTCTGCCTCATCGCGGCCGTGCTGTCGATCGCCGTGAAGCGGGCGAAGACTCACCCGCCCCGTGACGACAGGGGATCCCGTCGCGGGCGCCGACCGGTGTTCGACGAACAGCGCGGGTTGTCGGGCAGGGGAAACGGCGGCACTAGTACGACATGATCGGCGGCTGGTGAATCCGCACCCTCTTCCCGTTCACGATCATCACGAGCCAGGTGCACCCGGACCCCGTGGCCTCGAGCACCGTCTCGACGTCGAGCCGGAATCCGCCGTCGAATGCGGCATCCTTATCGGTCAACTGCTCGAGCGCTTCTTCCATCACCGCCGCAACGATGCTGCGCCCGAACGATTCGTAGGTGTGTGCGCCCAGGTGCTCCTCGACGTATTGCCTGTTCAGTGTGCCGGCCATGTGTCCCCACTCCTTCGTGTGACAGGAACGACGCGGCGTGGTCTCTGATCGCACGCAACTTACGCGCTCCGCACTGAGCATCCACCCGACTGACGCCGCGGTCAATACGCCCCGTGGTGGACGTCTCCGGCGCGCGACGGGCGCTGCTCTCAGACGACCCAGGACGACGCACCGACCTCGCCCTCAGCCCGCCGATTCGCTGCCCTGCCGCGGGTCAAGTGCGTCGAAATACTCGTCGGCGACGGGCTCGAGCCACTCGTTCGAGGTGTTCTCGCCCGGCACGGCGATGGCGACGTGACTGAACCACGAGTCGGCCTTGGCGCCGTGCCAGTGCTTCGTGCCGGCGGGGATCTCGATGACCGTGCCGGGGGTGAGGCTGACGGGCTCTTCGCCCTCTGCCTGGTACCAGCCGCTGCCGGCGGTCGCGAGAAGGATCTGCCCCCCACCGGCGGTGGCGTTGTGGCGGTGCCAGTTGTTGCGGCATCCGGGCTCGAAGGTGACGTTCGCGATGCTCATGCCGAGACTCGCTCGACGCAGGCACAGCACGGAGAGAGGACTGAGAATGCACACTCGCACACTGGGGCAGGGGCTCGAGGTCTCGGCGGTCGGACTCGGCTGCATGGGCATGTCGCAGAGCTACGGACCCAACCCCGGAAGCCGCGACGACATGATCGGCGTGCTCCGCGCTGCGGTCGACCGGGGAGTCACGTTCTTCGACACCGCGGAGGTCTACGGCCCCTACGTCAACGAGGAGCTCGTCGGCGAGGCGCTCGAGCCCGTCCGCGATCAGGTCACGATCGCGACGAAGTTCGGTTGGGATATTCAGGATGCCGAGAGCGTCGGGCTCAACAGCCGGCCGGAGCAGGTCCGCGCCGTCGCAGACGCCTCGCTGAGACGACTGCGCACAGACGTGATCGACCTGTTCTATCAGCACCGCGTCGACCCCGACGTGCCGATCGAGGATGTCGCCGGCACCGTCGGGGAGTTGGTCGCCGAGGGCAAAGTGCGTCACTTCGGGCTGTCAGAGGCGTCCGCCGCGACGATCCGACGCGCCCACGCGGTCTTCCCCGTGACCGCGCTGCAGAGCGAGTACTCGCTCTGGACCCGCGACCCGGAGGCCGAGGTGCTGCCCACGCTGGCGGAACTCGGTATCGGGTTCGTGCCGTTCAGCCCTCTCGGCAAAGGCTTCCTGACGGGCACCGTCGATCAGACCACGTCGTTCGCCGACGGCGACGTGCGATCGACCATCCCCCGCTTCACGGAGGAGAACCGCGAAGCCAACCACGCCCTCGTGACGCGCATCGCCACGGTCGCCGAGACGCGAGGAGCCACGCCCGGGCAGGTCGCACTGGCTTGGCTGCTGGCTCAGCATCCGTGGATCGTCCCGATCCCCGGTACGCGACGCGTCGCCCGCATCGAAGAGAACGCGGGGTCCACGGCGGTGGCGCTATCGGCCGACGACCTTGCCGACCTCGACACCCTCGCTCGGAGCGTGGGCGTGCACGGAGATCGCTATAACGCCGTGCACATGGGGTACGTGGGGCGCTGAGGGTGTACATCCCGCGGGTAGATGTCCGAACCGGGCGTGATTGCGGGGATCGATGTTCCAAGAACGGTCACCGAAGTCCGGCGCGACTGGTCCCAAAACGGAGGCGCACGCATCCTCGACGGTTTCCGATCTGATCTGACCGGGATAGTAGGGTGCCGATCGCGATGACCCGGAAGTGTGGGTGTCGAAGGAGGCGCCGTGATCGCGGAACTGAACAGACTGGTTGAGCTGGTCGAGGTTCGTCTGAACGATGGCCTCGACGTGGCCGTGTTGGCGACCGAGCTGGGCACGACGGAGTACCACCTTCGGCGGATGTTCTCGTCGCTGGCAGGGATGCCGTTGTCTGAGTACATCCGACGTCGTCGCATGACAGTCGCGGCAGCAGACATCCTTGGAGGCGACGGCCTGCTGAGTATCGCGGTGCGCTACGGCTACGGGTCGAACGAGGCCTTCGGTCGAGCGTTCCGATCGGTGCATGGCGTCAGCGTCAGCGACGTCAGACGAGATGGCGGCCCCCTTCGCACGCAACCGCAGCTCAGGTTCCACCTGACCGTAGAAGGGAACATCACCATGGACACCCGCATCATCGATCGGACGGGCTTTCGCCTCGTCGGCCACGCCACCCGGGTGCCCCTCATCCACGAGGGCGTCAACCCGCACATTCAAGCCCATATCGCCTCCCTGCCAGCTTCGGAGCATTCACGCCTCAGAGCCCTGAGCGACACCGAACCGGCCGGCCTGCTACAAGTCAGCGCCGACGTCGATCCGGACTACACCGAGGGAACCGAGCTGACCTACCTGCACGGAGTCGCCGTCACCGGCACAGACCCGGCCCCGGACGATCTGGACGCGATCGACGTCCCGGCCGGCACGTGGGCCGTGTTCCGCACCGAGGGCGAGTACCCGGCTGCATTGCAGGAAGCGTGGGCGGCGACGGCGACGGACTGGTTCCCGTCCAACCCGTGGCGACTCCGCCCGGGACCATCGATCGTCGCGGTGCTCGACCGCGCCGACGGCTTCAGCACAGCAACCTGCGAGTTGTGGCTCCCCGTGGAACGCGCCTGATCGAGGGGACCCGTCCGCAGTGATCTGTTGGCGGGTCCGCCGGCGGCGGAGGGGCCCACGACGCCTCTCACACCTCGGGACATCTTCGGCGGGAATCTGACATCTACCGCAGGTAATCGCAGCGTGATGTAGGAACCGGTCAGAGATGTCCGTGAGCCCTCCTTGCCCGCAGCGGATATCGTCGGGAAATGTCCACATCACGACGCCCCAGGCACGGCACCGTTTGTCCACTTCGGAGGCGACCGCCGAAGTAGTTCAAGTCAAGAGTTCTGACTCTTCGCAAGCACCGCGTCAGCATCGGCAAGCAGCTGCTGGACCCGCGCCTGATTCTTGAACACGTTCCCCGGATAGGCGTTATCCGGGAAGACGGCCGTCAGCGCAGCCAGGAGCAGCGTGGCCTGCGACTCCACACCCGACAGCACTTCAGCGAACTCCGTCGAAGGATGCGCGAGCGTCTTCGTGCCGACTCTTTGCATGATGAGGTGGGCGATCACGCGGCGCGCGTGAATCGCCACCCCTGCTTCAACCCCGTCAGCATCGGCCTGATGCGAATCGAGAACCCGGTCGACTTCTGCCGTGATGGCGACTGCGCGATAGAGCAGCAGTGGGTCGGTCGTGGAGGTGAGTAACTGGACTTGAAGCCGCTACCCACTCGACTGCATGCTGGCCCCAAAAAACGGGAAGTGAACGGATGCGGAACCAAATCGTGCAAGTGGCCGATCGACAGGGTGAAGCCGCGGGGATGCGCCGTCGCCGCTCGTGAGACGGCGCATGCGCCGCTACCTGTGTGTGATACAGATGTATTACACTGGGGTTTATGGCTACCATCTCTCCCGAACAGCGGCTCCTCGACGTGATCGAGGGCAAGACACAGAGCGCCGGCGTAACCATGCGAGTGGGCGCCGAGGATGCCATTATCTTGGTCGACTTGATGAAGGGCAGTCGAGCCGGCGTCACTGAAGTCCTGCGTCGCGGCATCCGTCGGGTCCAGCAGGAGCAGTGGGAGGACCAGCTGCGCCGCGAGGCCGCGACGCTGGCCGATGAGGACCTGAACGCCGAAGCTGACGCCTGGTGATCCGCGGCGGCATCTACCAGATCGACCTCGGCCAACCGCGCGGCCACGAGCAAGGCGGCAAACGTTACGGTGTGGTGGTCTCACCCACCGACATCGGATTGTCGGTGGTCACCGTGGTTCCCACTTCGAGAAGCGCCCAGCCGTCCGTGGTGCGCCCGGAGGTGGAAGTCCTTGGCGAGATGACCCGCCTACTGGTCGACCAGATCCGCTCGATCGACGACCACTACGTCGGCGAAATGGTCGGCCTGCTCTCCCACGACGACTACCGCGCGTTGATGGCTGTCCTCACGCGCTACCTCGATATCGAGCTCTAACCCAAGAGCCCCATGAGGCCCACTGTGACCGATTGGGCCGCGTGGCATGGCCACGCGTGCGATGCGGATCGGCGGCATCGACGGGTTCAACGTCGGCAAGAGGACTGAGGTGCTTTCCAATCGACTGTCATCCCGCAGCGCTCCGGGCCCAAGCCCGCACCTCGGATCCGAGTTGTCAGGGCTCTTCGGTGGATTTCGGTCGCCGTTTCGAGCGGAACGTACGCCGGTCGCCCAGCGTGCAGAAGGAGCTGATTGACGTGCAGTAGGAACGGCGTCGACGAGCGGTGCGCGTTGACCCTGTCCATCTCGACGCCCGTTGACTGTGCCCTGAACGCGCACGCGAGCGCCGTCGCCGATGAGTCTCTAGGAACGAGGCCCATCCTCATCAACTGACCCGAGGGCGAAGCGCTCGTCCGCTACCTGTGGTCGACGCCGTCTCGATGTGGAGGCTACACCCACGCAGGCCTCAATTGCCGAAATGTCCATAAGGACATCGCGTGGACATTTCATCCGCGAAATGGACATTTCAGAAAAAACTACAACTCGAACTACATCCCCGGCGCCATATCCGCGAACCGCGAATAGTGCCCCTGGAACGCCACCGTGATCGTGTCCGTCGGCCCGTTTCGGTGCTTCGCGACGATCAGGTCCGCCTCGCCCGCGCGCGGCGAGTCCTTCTCGTACGCGGCCTCGCGGTGCAGGAGCACCACCATGTCGGCATCCTGCTCGATCGAGCCCGACTCACGCAGGTCGGAAAGGGCCGGCTTCTTGTCGGCGCGCTGCTCGGCGCCACGGTTCAGCTGCGAGAGGGCGATGACGGGAACCTGCAGCTCTTTGGCCATCAGCTTCAGCGCGCGCGAGAACTCACTGACCTCCTGCTGACGCGACTCGACGCGCTTTCCGCTCGTGAGCAGCTGCAGGTAGTCGATGACGACCATCTTCAGACCCTCGCGCTGCTTCAGGCGTCGGCACTTGGCGCGGATCTCGACCAGCGTCATGTTGGGGCTGTCGTCGATGTAGAGGGGAGCGTCGTTGATGCGACCGCGCGTGGAGGCGACGGTGGTCCAGTCGCGCGAGTCGAGCGTTCCCTTACGCATGCTCTGGAGGGGGATCGAGCCCTCGGCGCTCAGAAGACGCATGGCGATCTCGGAGCGACCCATCTCGAGCGAGAAGAAGATGCACGGCGCGTTCGACTTGATCGCGGCGGCGCGGGCGAAGTCGAGCGCGAGCGTCGACTTACCCATGGCGGGGCGCGCGGCGAGCACGATCATCTGGCCCGGATGCAGACCGTTGGTGAGCTGGTCGAGACCGGCGAAGCCGGTGGGGATGCCGGTCATCGACCCGTCGCGGCCGCGAGCCGCCTCGATCTCTTCGACCGCGGCATCCACTGCCATCGTCAGGGGGATGTAGTCGTCGGCGCTGTCGTCGCCCGAGACGTTGTAGATCTCTGCCTGGGCGCTGTTGACGAGATCGACCGGATCGCCCTCGCCGGCGTACCCCATCTGAACGATGCGCGTGCCGGCCTCGACCAAGCGGCGCAGCAGCGCGCGCTCGGCGACGATCGAGGCGTAGTAGCCCGCGTTCGCCGCGGTGGGCACGATCGACGTGAGGGTATGGAGGTAGTCCGCTCCCCCAGCTCGCTGCAGCTCGCCGGTCTTGATCAATTCGTCGGTGACGGCCACGACGTCGGTGGGCTCACCGTGCGAGTACAGGGTAAGGATGGCCTCGAAGATCAGCTCGTGCTTCGGCACGTAGAAGTCGCCGCCGCGGAGCGTTTCGATGACATCGGCCACCGCATCTTTCGACAGCAGCATGCCACCCAGGGCGCTCTGCTCGGCGAGGATGTCGTGCGGGGGCGTGCGCTCGGGACGCGGTGCTTTTCCGAGACGCTCCTCGGCGATGTCAGCGATCGACACGGGCTCTCCTTCTGCTCTCGGGCCGCCCCTGCGCCCCCCTCACGCGCGCGCGAAGGATGCGATGGCGACAGGTGGAACGACCTCGGGAGCATCTGATCACCGACGTCCGACATCGACGCGCGCGGCAGGGTGACAGGGATGCCCGAGGGGCTGCCCCCACGGTAGATACCACCCTCGACCCACGCAAATGTGCCTGTGGATAACTCTGTGGAGAGTGTGCGGGAAACGCCGCAGTCTCTGTGCACAACTCCTGTGGACAAGTCGGTGGATGACTGTGGATTTGACGCGCTATTTGCACCCTCACCTGGTTTTTATTTGTCCACAGGTTGTGTGGGGAAATCCCGGTTGAAGTAGGCGTTGAAGGTTCCTCGACTTGACAAACGCATGTGTACAACTCGGGGGATAACTCGGCGGCGGCGTACCGACGGACGGCATCCGATGTCAAATCTCCCGACACCTGGGCGTGTCGCCCGCCACCATCTCGTTACGTACGCACTACTGACCGTTCACCCGCCCTCTTTCGCCCGCGCGGATCCAGGCGTATCGTCGCCGACCTGAGTCACCGACGATTCACCTTTGGGGGGCGAATCATGGATGCCACGCTGAGGACGGGGATGCCGCGCACTCTGCGCGTGCTCCTGCTCGGTGTGCTCGTGTCCCTCGCCATCGCCGTGCTCTCGCTCTTCGCCAGTCCGACGTCGGCATCCGCGGACGACTCCGGGTCAGGATTGGTGGGGGCCGTTGGATCGACGGTGAACGGCGTGACCGACACCGCCGGAGACGTCGTCGAACCGGTCGCCACGGCCGTTGTGGAGCCGGTCGCGAACACCGTCTCGGAGCCGGCGGCCAGCGACGTCGCGGCGCCGGTCGCTCAGACTGCAGAGCCGGTTTCCGGCGCGGTCGAGCCGGTCACCAAGGCCGTCGAGCCTGTCACCAGCGCCATCGAGCCGGCTGCCCGGGCCGTTACCGAACCCGTCACCACCGCCGCGAAACCAGTAGTCGCCGTCGCGGAACCGGTAGCCACAGCGGTCGTGGAACCCGTCGTCACCCAGGTCGTCGAGCCCGTCGCCTCCGAGGTCGTCGAGCCCGTCGCGACCGCAGTCGTGGAGCCGGTCACCGCCGCCGTCATCGAGCCGGTCGCCGCCAATGTCGTCACGCCGGCCGTTGGGGTCGTCGCCGAGACGGTCACACCCGTCGCCGGAGCCGTCACGGCCCCCGTGGCGCAGCTCGTCTCCCCCGTCACCGGGGTCGTCACCGACACAGCCCCCGCCCTCGTCAACACCGCCAACACGCTCGTGGGTGGCACGGTCGGCACCGTTGCCGACGTCGTCACCGGCGTCGCCTCCTCGGGCGTCGTGGGCGCGATCGTCGACCCGGTCGTCGACACCGCCGAATCCCTCCCCATCGTCGGTCCCGTCGTCGAGCAGACCGGTCTGGGTGGCGTCGTCACCGGCGTGGCCGGGGCCGTCGACGAAACGCTCCCGGTCGTCGTCGGTACGGCGCCCGAGATCGCTCCGGTCGTCCCGTCGCTCCCCAGCGACGGCGGCGAGGTGCTCTCCCCTGCACCCGGCGTCACGGCTCCCCCCGTGACGCCGCCGGCAGCCCCCTCGGGCATTCCGGCGCCGGCCGTACCGGAGGTCCTCGAGACGGTGACGGCTCCCCCGTTGCCCGCCGTCTCCGTCGCGGCCACGACGACACGCGATTCGACGTTGGTTACGCAGGTCGCGCGCTACTTCGAGGCCGTGGCCCCGGCATCCATCCCCTCCTCCACTGAGGCGCCCGCCGCCCCGGTCGACTCCGAAGACGCCGCTCCCGCAGCGCTCGGGGTGGGCGCCGGCGCGGGATCCTCGGCATCCGCGGGTTCAAGCGCCGCAGGAACGACCGCCGCCACCGCCGATCACGGCGCACTCTTGTTCGCGCTGGCTCTTCTCGCTCGCGGGGGCGACGTCGACGACGACCTCCCCGGCATTCCCGTCTACGACACCGACGCTTCTCCTGACTGAGGCCGGTCGCGCCGTGCTCTGCGCGGCAGACGACCCCGCGCGTTCGCGCACCCTCACTCATCTACAGGAGAAACTCTCATGCGCAAGTTCTACTCGCGTGCCCTCTGGGGCGCGCTCGTCGGGAGCGGCTTGGCCGTTCTCGGATGCGGCATCGCGAATGCCGCAGACACCTCGGGAGCGGGCGGACTGCTCTCGGGCGACCGGGCCCTCGTCTCGGTCGACCTGCCCGTTACCGTCGGCGGCAACGCCGTCTCGGTGATCGGCGACAGCCACACCTCGGATGCCACCACGTCCGGCGGATCGTCGGGTTCCGGCCACGACGGCTCGACGGAGGGCGGCTCCGGGCACGGTGGCTCCGGCCACGACAGCAGCGGTGACAGCTCGGGTGGCTCCGGCCACGATGGCGGCGGCTCCAGCTCGGGTGGCGACGTGACCACCGACGGATCGGACAGCCTGCTCGGCGGCAACCAGGGCATCGTGACGGTCGACGTTCCTGTCACCGTCGGCGGCAACGCCGTCTCGGTGATCGGCGACAGCACCACCTCGGATGCCACGAC
>NZ_CAUQWC010000015.1:0-26773 GCF_963521695.1 uncultured Microbacterium sp.
CGCCGCTACATCGATCTCCTTCGCGAGCTGCACTTTCTGGCCGTCGATCTCCGCGCTGGCGGTCATCGTCACCGCCTGCGCGGGGATGGACGCGACGCGCGTGCTGAACGCGGCCGATGCCTTCTTGCCGGGGTCGAGGGAACCGAAGTCCTTCTTGCCCCAGGGAGTGGTCACCGTCACGGCTGCCGGGACGGACTCGTCGTTGGCGGCCGTGGCCGTGACGAGGACCTTCCCCGCGACGCACCGGGTGCTCATGGTCACGGCGACCTCCAGCTCGGGCTCGGGCGGGGTCACGTCGGCGACGGCGAGCCACGAGATGACGGGCTTCTCGCCCCCGGCACCTTCGTTGGTCACGACGTATTCCACCGTCGCGGCCTCGTCGAGGGTGAAAGTGAGCGTCGAGGACAACGGCGTGCTCGTCGCCGACAGGGGGACGTTCCCCTTCGCCAGCTCGACGCCCTGCGCGGACACGGTGTGGTTCATCGTGCGGTTCAGGCCCCACCACTCGGTGAAACCTCCCGTCAGTGCGTAGGTGCCCGCCTCGAGGGGCAGTCGGTACGTCAGTTTCGTCGTGTCCTGGTAGAGCCCCGTCGAGGACTTGTCATTGACGTCCGTGCTGCCTTTCACCTTCATCCCGTCGGCGACGTAGCCCCACTGGGTGGGTGCGGTCGAGACCTGGTCGACCTTGTCGTTGATCACGCCGGGCACCGACTTCTTCACCGCCGTGTACTGCGGGGAGTCAGCTCCGCCGGTACCCGAGTCGATGTAGTAGACCAGGCCGGTCGGGACGATCTCGTAGGAGGCGACGACGCTCTGGCCGCCGTCGGAGAGGCGTCCGGACAGGACGAGCTTCGAGTACTCGCTCCGCGGCTGCTCGGCGGACACGGCATCCCATTGCACCGCCTTCTGCGATCCGGCGACCTCGACCGACGTGGGCAGGGCGTCGTTCACCCCGAGCGCACCCTGCATACCCACATCGCGCGGGACGCTCTGCACGAAGAGCAGGGCCAGGCGAGCGTTGTAGCCGGAGGTGCCTGTCGTGCCGAACTCCACCGCGACGACGGTGTCGACGTCGACGGTGATGGAGTGCGAGATGGTCGTCGCCGCGCCCTGCGAGACGGCGGATTTCGTGGTCGAGGACGACCCGGCGGTGACCTTGGCGTAGATGTTGGTCGTCAGTCCGGCCCGTGGTGCCTGGACCGCACCGATGTTGTAGGAGCCCGCGGGAAGCGTCAGGTAGTAGGTGACGGGCTTGTTGAAGTCCGCCCCCACCCACGACGATGCCCAATCCTGGGGAGTCCCGGCGCCGAGTGCGGTTGCTGCCGTGGCGTAGCCCCACGTCTTGCCGGCGGTCTTGCCATCCCACTTCTGGTCGGCGCTGTCGTTGCGCAGATCATCACGACCCGCGACCGCGGCGTATGCCGAGCCCGCGGCGGCACCGCTCGAGCCGGAGTCGATGAAGTACTCCAGGTCGGCCGGAACGACCAGAACGCGTGCGGTGATCCGCTGATAGACACCGGAGTCGACCTTCTGCGTGGAACGCCCGGTGGCGACGAAGCTCCCCAGCTCAGCCGTTCCCGCGGCGCTGGCCAGCGATCCCTGCGTCCACGTGACCGGCACATCGGCGCCGTTCATCTTCACCGTCTTCGGGAGGGCCCGGTCTTTCGAGGTGATGCTCAGGGCGCCGAGATCGAGGACGTCGGGGCTCACGTCTTGCGGCGTGAGCTGGTCGCCGGCGGCGATCAGGCGCGCCGCGATGGCCGAAGCCCCCTCCGCGTCGAGGCCGAAGGCGACGGGGTCGGCGACAGCGGCGCGGGCGTTGGTCAGAGCCGCCGAGAAGAGCGCCCACGACTCGGGTGTGTACTCGGCCTCCACCGCGTCGTCGACGGAGTCGACGGCTTTCGCCAGCGCGGCGGTGTCGACCTTCCCCGAGGCGGCGGTCGCCTCGATCACGCCGACGGCATCGACGTTGAGGGAGTTGTCGTTCGCCGTGGAGAGCGCGACGGTGTGCGCGCCGTTGCGGAGCCCGCGGAGCTGGAAGGTCGTGCGCTCGCTTCCCGCCGACCACGTGGGCGCGGCGGCGACGACGGGGATTCCGTCGACGGTCACGTTCAGCGTTGCGGAGCCGGGGTTGCTGCCGATGATGTCCAGTCCCGTGCCGCTGAAGGCGTACGACATCGTGGCGCCCCTGGCGGTGCTCTTGGATGCGGTGCGCTGCCACTCGAACATGCCTTGCCCGTTGACGTGGCTCCAGTTCGCGTCGAAATCGAGCACGGGGACCGAGGTGTCGTCCCAGCTGGTCTGGTGCATGCCGTCGATGATCGAGCTGTAATAAGGCGTGTAGCCGGGGACGGTCTCCACTTTGAGGTTGTCGAACTGGACGAAGGTGAAGCTCGAACCCAACTGGATCCGACCGGCCGACTGCGGCGCGGTATCGGTGAAGGTGGAGACCTCGACCCCGTTCACGGATGCCGTGTACACCGATCCCGCCACCTTCACGGAGATGTTGTTCCACGAGCCGGTGCCCGGCCTGAACGCGACGGCGGCGCTGTTGGCGACCGTACCGCTGGCGAGGGTCGTGCCGAACCGCATGAACGTCCACGCTCCCGTCGAGTCCACTCGCAACTCGGCAGCCGAGACGTTCTGACCGTTGGCGGTGCCACCCTGCTGACGTGCGCCCACCGTGGCGTACGGGGTGCCGCCGGCCTCGAACAGGACATCTGTCGAGACGGTGTAGTTGGCCCACCGCGCGTCGCCGATGGTCGTTTTCGGGTCGCCGCCGTTCCACGCGCCGCCGTTCATGCCGGGACCGACCTGCTGACGAAGGACTCGGCGGTGCGCGGGATCGGTCGTCACGACGGACTCGAACGCACCGTTCGTGTCGTTCGTGTAGCGCGGGGTCACCCCCAGGTCCTCCGGCTGGGTGGCGGGCGTACCCTCCGGCTGGGGGCGTGCTCCTCGGCTCTCCAGGAAGCTCTCACCCGTGTCGAGGAGTTGGCCCGAGCCGGGGTCGTAGCTCTTGATGGTGCCCTGTTCGGTGTACTCGAAATCGTCGGCGTACAGGACGTCGTCGTTCGTGACGCCGTTGGTCACGCCGCTCGCGTCGGTGTCGAGCACATCTCGACCACCGTCGGGGTCGGTGTACTCGGGGCTGGACGGGAGGGAGCTGCCGTACCCGTCCTTCGCCACGATGGCTCCGCTGCTCGTTGTCGTGGCGTGGTCCAGGGTGGTGAGCGTCGCGGCGGAGAAGGGCTTCACCTCCACCGTGTAGGTCGACGTTCCGTCGGGCTGCAGCTCGGCGACCGGGATCAGGTAGTTGGCGTCGTACGCGTCGCCGGCGTCGGCTGCGCGTGTCTCCCACACCTCGGCGGTCTTGTCCGCACCGAGGTCGAGGTCCTTCGCGGTGATCCGGTACGTCTTGGTGAATTTGCTGTCGTTGATGATGACGGTCGAGAAGTCCGACGCGTCCGGAGAGGCGAGGGTGGTGTACGACGCCCCTCCCGCTCGTGCGCCGCTCGGCGGGTTGCCGGTTCCCAGCTCACTGCCGGAGGCCTTCGGGATGGCACGCCAGACACCCGCGGTGTTGTCGTCGTTCTCCCATCCGAGCGTGGCGAACTGGGTGAAGTGCTCGATGACCGACAGGCCGCCGTCGTAGTACATCCACCCCGACCACGGCTCACGGGCGTTGACCAACTCCTTGGAGGAGTACTGGAAGCCGTCGTAGAAGGACCCGATCACGGGCTGGAAGATGTTCAGTGTGCGGCGAGATGCGGTGAACCCGGTGGTCACCCAGTTGCCCATCTCGAGGGCACTGTTCGTCCCGCCGAACTGCGTGCCGACTCCGCCCTGCTCGTCGCTGTTGCTGTTGTTCGGGCGGTCCGCCGAGTTGGAGAACGTCGACTGCCCCTCCGAGTTCCAGACCTCCTTGTCCAGCTGCTCGGCCACCTTCTTCATGTTGCCCGCGCTGTCATCGGCGCTGGAGTAGTGGAAGCCGACCACGTCCACGGCGTCACGGAGCGACGAATCCGCCGGGGCGGTCATCGCGTTCCCGAACGAGACGGGAGGGGTGCCGACGGTGTCGGCGGCGACGGTCTCGATGGCCGTGTACAGCTCGCGCTCCTCCTCCGAGGCGAAACCGTTGTTCGGGTCGGTCGAGCCCGCCCCCTGGAACCCGGTGGTGTCGTTGCGCAGCCATCCCGAGAAGTCCTTGTACAGCTGGATCTCCGGGTTGGTGGTCTCGTTGGTGTCCGGATTGATGGAATCGATCATGAAGCCGAACTCGCGGTAGGCGGCGAGGACGGTGTTCTTGAACCAGACGTATTGCTCTTGATGGTTCGTCACCCACGTCGGGCGCTGCCAACGGAGGATGCTGACGTGCACGTCGCCGTGGGCGACCAGCTTCGCGTCTGCCGCGAGCTGGAACCCGGGCTCGCGCAGGACGTTGGGGTATTCGTCCCTGGAGCGCATCGTCGCGGGGTTCGGGCCCGTGGAGGTGTTCCTGTCGTTGCCCATCTCGATCTTGACCGTGTTCATAATGGGGTGGTCACCACCGAACAGCGTCTCGATCATCTCCCAGTACTTCTCGGGGTGCTGCGCCTTGTAGTCCAGCAGCAGGGCGCTGGTCGAGTTCGCGGTCAGGACACCGAAGCCTTTGAACGTGAGGCCGTTGCGGTTCTGTGCCGCCGCGGCGACGTCGGCACCGTCGATGGTCACGGAAACCGGGTCGGCGCCCGCGGCGACGGCGCTGGTGGGGGGTGCGATGAGCGATCCCATCACCACCGCTGCGGCGGCGGTGAGGGCGCAGGCGAACCGGGCGGATGACGCTTTCGTCATTGGAGGTCCTCGTCGTTGAAGGAAGCCCATTCGGGGGTCGTCGGTAGCAGACCACAGGTGAGCGCTATCCGGTAGACAAACGAACACGGTCGAGCAGTATCGAACTCATACGAACAATCGAGCAGTGCTCATCGCGACCGTCCGCGACCGCCCAGACTCGCTCGACCCGACCGCGGATCGGCCCGCCGGCCTTCACGCCATTCACAGCCGTGCGTCCCTAGTATTACTGCGACCTGCGGCCCCGCCGAGGTCGACGTGCTGCCGGGCCGGTGGCATCCGTCTCGAAAGGACCCGAGTGAGCAAGACGACCACACCGCGCGGGCAGCGCACCGCCGCCCGCCACGGGCGACTGTCGTCGCCGGGCCCCTTCGCGCAGCTGTTCCGCGGACTCGCGATCGTGCTCGCCGTGCTCCTCGTCTCGGGCGGCGCCGTGTTCGCGTACGCCGCCGTCGACCTCACCCGCAGCTTCACCGCCGACGCCGTCGACCTCAAGGGGCAGCCCGCTGTGCCGCCCGACCTCGGCGAGCTGAAGGGCGGGGTCAACCTGCTGCTGGTCGGCACCGACGAGTGCGAACCCGACTTCGCTCAGCTGTTCGGCGACCGCTGTTCGGGCGACGACGCCGAGGGCACCCTCAACGACGTCAACATGCTCGTGCACATCTCCGACGCCCCGCGCCGCGTCACGGTGATCTCGTTCCCGCGCGACCTCATGGTCCCGATTCCGTCCTGTACCGACCAGGACGGCAATGTGAGTTCGGCGATGACCAAGCAGCCGATCAACAGCGCGTATTTCTACGGTGGATTGTCGTGCGTCGCGGGAACCATCTCGGAGCTCAGCGGCCTCGAGATCCCCTTCGCCGCGAAGGTGAGCTTCGGCGGCGTCATCAACATCACGGATGCCATCGGCGGCGTCGACGTCTGCATCGCCAACGGCATCCAAGATCCCTACACCGGTATCGACTGGCCCGCCGGCATGCGTCAGGTGAAGGGCCTCGACGCCCTGCAGTTCCTCCGCACCCGCCACGGCGTCGGCGACGGCGGCGACCTGGGACGCATCTCGAACCAGCAGCAGTACATGTCGCGTCTGGCGAACAAGCTGAAGAGCCAGGAGGTGCTGTCGAACCCCGCGACCCTCTACAAGCTCGCCTCGACGGCGCTGCGCAACGTCGACCCGTCGACGTCGTTGACGAACCCGCTGACGCTGGTGCAGATCGCCTCGGCGGTGAAGGACGTGCCGTTCAGCGACATCGTCTTCATCCAGTACCCGACCTACACCGACCCGTACGACGCCAACCGCGTGGTCCCCGACTACGACGACGCCGACACGCTGTGGGCGGCGCTCGCCGCGAACCAGCCGCTCGAGTTGTCGGGCAACCTCAGCGACGGCGACGGCGTCGTGGTCGACGAGAACGCCGCCCCGGTGCCCGCCGAGACGCCCGCACCGGCCGACACTGCGAGCCCCGAGCCCGCCGACAGCCCCTCGCCCACCCCGGTTCCGAGTTCCGAGGCGATCGTGCTGCCCGACGGCATCGCCGGGCAGACCGCGGCACAGGCGACCTGCTCCAACGGCAACGTCCGCGAGTGATCCACGCCCGCGCCACCCGGCATCCGGATCATGGTTCGGATGCCGGGTGGCGACCGGTTAGTATGGACGGGTGTGTTCGAGCCGCAAGGCGTCGATCACCTGGAGACGTCGCATAGTTCGGCCTAGTGCACCACCCTGCTAAGGTGGAGTCCCCTCACGGGGACCGAGGGTTCAAATCCCTCCGTCTCCGCAGTGAGAAAGCCCCGGTTCGCCGGGGCTTTTCTCGTGTGGGTGCGATTCCGTCACGACGTACCGACAGCCGAGCGCGGCGACGCATTGTGAGCGGCGTCGCGCGACCGTCAGCGCCGCCGCATCTCCAGCGCAGTGAGCCCCGGCATCCCGAGCCACGAGCGTCCGTCGGGGGCGTCGACGACGGTGAGCAGGACCGCGTCGCAGGTGCGGCAGCGCACCACCGTCCCCATGGCGGAGGCGTAGACCACGGCCGTCGCGAGCAGATCCCGCAGGCCGCAGTGCGTGCAGCGGACCTCGGATGCCGTGGCATCCCATCCGAGAAGGTCGTCTAGTCGCCCGGCCAGGGCGTTGCCATCGAGCAGGGTCATCACGAGCCTCCGAACCTCTCTGTGCGAATGCGCGCCGCAGCGTGCCCGGCCTCCAGCAGCCAGCGCGATACGGCTTCGACGAACGGCGTCGGTCCGCACACGAACATCCGGGGCTCGCGATCGGCGGGGATGACGGCGGCGCGCAGGCTCTCGGCGGTCAGCCGGCCGGGGGCGGTAGGCGACTCCGGCGGGGCGGCGCGGGTGTAGACGAGGTCGACGCGGAGGCGGTCGTCACGGTCGGCGAGAGCATGCAACTCGTCGCCGAAGAACACGTCGCGAGGGGAGCGCACCGAGTACAGCAGCCGGAACGGCGCCGGATCGTCGCTCGCGGCGTGCGCGTGCGCCATCGCATACATCGGCACGACCCCGGAACCGCCGGCGATGAGCTGCACGGGAGCAGGGTCCGGCGACGGCAGCCAGACGAAGAACGCTCCGAGGGGGCCGTGCACCTCGAGGCGATCGCCCTCGCGCAGGTCGTGGACGAGGAACGGCGAAACCTCGCCGTCGGGCACCTCGTCGACCGCGAGCACGACACGGGTGCCCTCACCCGACGAAGCCACCGAGTAGGAGCGGCTCGCCTGGTAGCCGTCGGGTGCGGTGAGGCGGACGTCGAGGTGGGACCCCGCGTGATTGCCCGGCCAGGTGGGCACCTCGAGCTCGATGCGCCGGGCCGTGGACGTCTCGGCACGCACGCGCACGACCGACGCGACGTGCCAGGATGCCGCGCGGTGGCTCACCCGTACCGTTCCTCGCGCCACGGGTCGCCGCGCGGGTGGTAGCCGTTCTGCTCCCAGAACCCGGGCTTATCGGTGGGCATCGTGATGAGCCCCTGGACCCACTTGGCGCTCTTCCAGAAGTAGAGGTGCGGCACGAGGAGGCGGGCGGGGCCGCCGTGTTCGGCGCTCAGCGGTTCGCCGTCGGCCTCGAAGGCGATCCAGCTCTTGCCGCCGAGCAGATCGTCGAGGGCGAGATTCGTGGTGTAACCGCCGAAGGAGTGCACCATCGCGAAGCGGTGGGCCGTCTCGACCTGCGCGAAGATGCGGTCCAGCGACACCCCGCGCCAGGGCATGTCGAGCTTCGTCCAGTGCGTGACGCAGTGGATGTCGACGGTGATGTCCTCGACCCCGAGGGCTTCCAGCTGCGGGCGATCCCACCGGTGCACGCCGTTCTCGGTGCCGATGGCGAACTCCCACGTGTCGGAGGCGACGGTGGGGGTGGGTCCGGCGGAGAGCACCGGCCAGTCGCCCACCAGGCTCTGCCCGGGAGGCAGTCGCGGATCGCGCTCGCGGCGGCGCCCGCCGAAGCCGCGGGTGATGAATGACATGGCACCCCTTCGCCGGGTCGGTGCGTGGATTCACCCTAGCCATCCGTTCGGGGGCGGGACAGGGGCAGACGAGCGGAGGAGATCCGTGCGGCGGAGGACGAATGGGCCGGGATCCTTCCTCCGCCGGCCGAATCTCCTCCCCTCGCCGCGGCTCGCACCCGCGGCTCCCACCCGCCAAGGCTCCCACCCGCCAAGGCTCCCACCCGCCAAGGCCCCCACCCGCCGCTCCTCCCGCCCGCCGAGGCTCGCACACGCCGCGGCCCGGTCGGGCACCCGCTAGCGTTATCCCGCGGCGTGAACGCGCCGCATCCCTCACCCCCGGGAGAAGCCCACATGTCGGTCGGTCTGCTCGCCGTCGTCGATGACATCCTCAGTGCGGCCATGAAAGCCAGCGCCAAGACCGCGGGTGTGGTCATCGACGATGCCGCCGTCACCCCGCAATACGTCCAGGGCCTCACGCCTGCTCGCGAGCTGCCGGTGGTGTGGAAGATCGCCCTCGGCAGCATCGTCAACAAGTTCGTCATCATCATCCCGATCGCGCTGCTGCTGACGGCCTTCGCGCCGTGGGTGCTGCCGTACCTGCTGATCATCGGTGGCTGCTTCCTCTGCTTCGAGGGGGCCGAGAAGGTTCTCGAGTGGTTTGGCGTGCACCACGGCGCGCACGACGACGGCCAACGCGACGAGAAGAAGCTCGTGCTGGGCGCGGTGCGCACCGATCTCATCCTCAGCACCGAGATCATGCTGATCGCCCTCTCGGGCCTCGACCCTGACTTCGGCATCTGGATGACGCTGGGCGCGCTCCTCGTCATCGGCCTGACCATGACGGTCGTCGTCTACGGCGCGGTGGCGCTGCTGGTCAAGCTCGACGACATGGGCCTGCGCCTGATGAAGAGCCCCTCGCGCAAGGTCCGCCGTTTCGGCGTGCGCATCGTGGCATCCATGCCCGCGGTGTTCCGCGTGATCAGCATCATCGGGACGGTCGCCATGCTGTGGGTCGGCGGGCACCTCGTGCTGCAGAACCTCGCCGAGACGTTCTGGTCGGGCCCGTACGACGTCGTGCACGTCGTGACGCACGCCATCGAGGCGGCGGGACCGGTCGTGGTCTGGATCGTCGAGACGGCGATCTCCGCCGTGTTCGGCCTCGCGCTGGGGCTCATCATCGTGGGTGTGGTGACGGGCATCTCGCGCCTGACCCGCCGGGGCGCTGCCGCCGCCCACTGAGTGCGGTGCCGGCGCCTCGCGCACGCCCGGGTCAGTCGAGCAGCGAGTGCTCGCCGAGGCGGTGCCGGCTCCTCGCGCACGCCCGGGTCAGTCGAGCAGCGAGTGCTCGCCGAGGCGGTGCCAGCTGCGGTTGTAGTACACCAGGGCAGCGCCCGCCTCGCCGGGCTCGAGGTCGCGTTCGACATCGACCTGCAGGGCCTGCGCGGCGATGACGGTGGAGCCCCCGGCATCCATGCGGCTGACCACCTTGCACCGCAACCACGCGCGGACGCCGTGATAGACGGGCTCACCGGTCGCCAGGCGCGACCACGCGGAGGTGTCGGCGAAGCGGTCGAGGCCGCTGGTCGCCCCCGCACGGGCGAGCGAGATGTCTTCGGCGTCGAGCAGGTGCACGACGATCGTGTCGGCCGCGATGATCGTCGGTGTCGCCGACGACATCGCCGACACCGAGAAGATGAGCAGCGGCGGATCGGCGCTCACCGACGACACCGACGACGCGGTGAGGGCCACGGGGCCGTTCTCGCCGTACGCCGTGATGACCGCGATCCCGCCCGGGTGACCGCGGAACGCGCGCTTGAAGTCGTCGGCCGACACCGACGTGCCGATGGCGGGAGTGCTGTCGGGGGTCCCGTGTGCAAGCGAGCTCATACCTACGACGGTAGGCGCTCGCGGACGAAACAGCGCGGGATGGCGCAACACGATGAAACGCGGTTCGTGCTGCGAGGCCTCGGAGTGAGGGTCGATCCGCGGGCGCGGGGCGACGGCCCGGATCAGGCCGACTCGACCTCGGCGACCTTCGGCCGGGGCGTCTTGGGCGACCCGAACCGGCGGGCGACCCGTCGCGCGAGGCCGTGGCTGGGCCGTTCGACGAGGCGGAAGAAGACCTCCGCCAGGCCGAGCGCGACGACGATCACGATGGGCGAGAGGAACAGGGGGTTGATGGACTCGGGCAGCAACCGACCGAACGCCACGATCATCGGCTCGTGCACGAGATAGAGGCTGAACGACCGCGTGCCCAACCAGCGCAGCGGGCGCACGCTGAGGGCGGCGCCCAGGCCCGGCGAGAGGATGACGAGGATGACGAGGAGCGCGGCCCCGAGCACCTGCAGCACCCGGGTCATCGGTGCGACGAGGCCGAGGACGCCCTCGCTGAGCGGGAGCGCGAACACCATCCAGTAGCTGGTGATGAGCAGAACGGTCAGGACGCCCAGCCAGGCGAAGACCGGCGTGGGGTTGCGCAGCCGGTCGCGGAGCGCCGTCAGCCGGTCCCATTCGAAGGCGATGAGGCAGCCGAGCGCGAAGATGGGCAGCTGGAAGAGGACGCCGAGCGCGTAGGGGCGCTCGATCGGTCCCTCGTACGCACCGACGATCAACAGCGCCAGGACGAAGACGACCTTGAGAGCGAGGCCGCGGCGCCACTTGGCAGCGAACAGGATGAACAGCGGCAGCAGCAGCGAGAAGATGATCTCCCACTTCAACGACCACAGCACGGTGTTCGTCATCCCCGGCTGCGCCGGGACGATGAGGATCAGGTCGCGCAGGATGCCGAGCGGAACCGGATCCATGTGGATCTGCAGGAACCGGCTTCCCTCGACGAGGTCGGGGAGCGCGTAGATCCAGATCAACGCCACCCCCACCGAGGCCCAGACGGGGATGTAGAGCCGCACGAGGCGGCTCGGGTAGTAGGCGCGCCAGTTCATCCGCGAGTGACGGGCCGGGAGGCACAGGACGAAGCCGCTCAGCACGAAGAACACGAAGACGGCGACCGACCCTTCCCACGGCAGGTGGAGGGGGGTGTGGGTCAGCCACCACATCGCCTCGTCGGGCGAGGTCGTGGGGCGCGGGTCAGCGAAAGGGGTGACGAAGGAGTCCGACAGCAGCAGCGAATGCAGAAGGACGACCACCATCGCGGCGACGCCGCGGAGACCGTCGAGGCCCTCGATCCTGCGCGAACCGGCTGTCGACGGCGGCTCGGTCTTCGTGGCATCGCTGTTCATATGTTCTTCCCCCTGGCTATGGCCCCGGGTCAGCATAGGGACTCGGCATCACGGACATGTAACGCGCGGGTACCCGCACGGGATCATTCACGCGTACACAACGGAGAAGGGCCCGGATGCCGTGGCATCCGGGCCCTTCTCCGACGGGCTCAGCGCAGCAGCGGCACAGCCCCCACCAGCACGCCGACGGCGAGCATGACGAGCGAGACGACCGTCGCGCGCCACAGCACCTTCTTGTGGTGGTCGCCGAGGTTGACGCCGGCGAGCGAGACGAGCAGCAGGATCGCCGGGACCAGCGGGCTCTGCAGGTGGACGGGCTGGCCGGTGATCGAGGCGCGAGCCATCTCGACCGGAGCGATGCCGTAGTTCGCGGCGCTCTCGGCGAGCACCGGCAGGATGCCGAAGTAGAACGCGTCGTTCGACATGAAGAACGTGAACGGGATCGACAGCACACCGGTGATGACGGCGAGGAACGGACCCATCGACGACGGGATGACCTCGGTGATCCACGCGGCCATCGCGGTGACCATGCCGGTTCCGTTGAGCACGCCGACGAGGACGCCGGCGGCGAGCACCATCGACACGACGCCGACGATGCTGGGGGCGTGGGCGACGATCTCGTCGGCCTGGCCGCGCAGCTTCGGGAAGTTCACGATGAGGGCGAGGGCCGCACCGACCATGAAGACGAACGCCAGCGGGAAGATGTCCATCACCAGCAGCACCATGACCGCGACGGTGAGCGCCAGGTTGAACCAGATGAGCTTCGGTCGCAGCGTCGCGCGGTTGGGGTCGAGCATGGTGTCGGCCATCGCGGTGTCGACGACGTCCACGAGCTGCGGGGCGGCGACGGCATCGCGACCGCCACGGACCGTGACGACGTTGCCGGTGCGCAGCGACGCGACGGCGCCGGGCTTGGGCTCCGCGCCGCGCACGAGGGCCGGGCCGCCGAGGCGGCCGAAGACGCCGGGGGTGCCGAACTTGGAGGTGTCGACAGACCCTGCCAGGCGCTTGCGCTCGGACAGGCCGAGGAACCAGGCGAAGGTGAGCGCGACCACCAGGCCGGCGAGGAGCGAGGGGATCATCGGCACGAACACGTCGGTGGGCTGCAGTCCCAGTGCTGTCGCGGCGCGGATGGTCGGGCCGCCCCACGGCACGATGTTGAGCGTGCCGTTCATCAGGCCGGCCACGCAGGTGAGCACGACGGGGCTCATCCCCAGGCGCAGGTACAGCGGCAGCATCGCCGAGGTGGTGATGATGAAGGTGGTGGAGCCGTCGCCGTCGAGCGACACGGCACCGGCGAGGATCGCGGTGCCCAGCACGATCTTGGCGGGGTCGTCGCCGAGGAAGCGGGTGATCACGCGGATGAGCGGGTCGAACAAGCCGACGTCGATCATGATGCCGAAGTACATGATCGCGAAGAGCAACAGCGCGGCGGTCGGCGCCATCTTGCCGATCGCGTCGATCACCATGTCGCCCAGGCCGAAGCCCGCGCCGGCGATGAGGCCGAAGACCGTCGGGACGACGATGAGGGCGACCATCGGGGTCATGCGCCGCGTCATGATCAGGGCCATGAACGACAGGACCATGAGGAAGCCGAGGGCCACGAGCACCCCGTCGGCGGGCGTGTAGGCCACCGGGTACTCGGCCGTTTCGGCCGCAAGGATCAGGGGGGTCATCGCGACTCCTTCGTCGGGACGGGCGCGGCTCTCGCGCTCTCGATGCGGCGACATTACGGATCCGACCCCTCCCGGCGCGCTCTTGCTCGCATTGCGCGGGGTTTTGCGCGTACCGTGAGTTCTGCGCATTTCGCGCACGGGTCATCCCGCTCGAAGGAGAGGTGCGCCATGCGGTTCGCCACGCGGATGCTGGTCGTGCAGGTCGCCACCCAGGTCGCCGTCGTCGCCGTGTGCACCGCCGTCTTCGCCGGTCTCGGGGTGCAACAGCTCAAGGCCGAGGCCGACTCGTCGGCCCTGAACATCGCGCGATCCGTCGCCGAGTCCCCGCAGGTGCGCGACCTCGTCGCCGAGTTCTCCGCCGACCCCGGGACCCCGGATGCCACGACCCTGCGTGACGGCGTACTCCAGCGGTACGCCGTCGACGTCACCGACCGCACGGAGGGCCTGTTCGTGGTCATCACCGACGATCACGGCATCCGTCTCGCCCATCCGGATCCCGACCGCCTCGGCCAGGTCGTCAGCACGAGCTTCGCCGACGCGCTCGCGGGCCGGGAGGTCGTGACGTGGGAGGTCGGGACGCTGGGGGAGTCGGCCCGGGCAAAGGTCCCCGTCTACCCGCCCGACGGCGGCGCTCCGGTGGGGGAGGTGAGCGTCGGCTTCGAGCGGGCGAGCGTCTTCGACGACCTGCCCAGCCTGCTCGGAGGTATCGCCGTCGCGGTGCTGCTCGCCGTCGCCATCGGTGCGCTCGTCGCGCTGCTGATGCGTCGCCGTCTCGAACGGCTCACGCTCGGCGTGCAGCCCGAAGAACTCGCCGCCCTCGTGCAGACCCAGACCGCCGTGCTCGAGAGCGCCGACGAGGGGGTCCTCGCCGTCGACGACGCGGGGGTCGTGCGCGTATGCACCGCCGCCGCCGAACGTCTGCTCGGAATAACGGATGCCGTCGGCCGACCCCTCGCCGACCTCGCTCTCGCGCCCGTCGTGACCGCGGCGCTCGCCGGAGCCGGGTCGAGCACCGGGCTGCCGGTGGGCGACCGCGTGGTCTTCATCGACGTCCGCCCGGTGCGCCGGGGTTCTCGCACGCTCGGACGCGTGGCGGTGCTGCGCGACCGCACCGACGTGGCCGCGCTGTTGGGCAGGCTCGACAGCGTGCGGGCGATGGGCGACGCGCTGCGGGTGCAACGGCACGAGAACGCCAACCGCCTCCACGCCGCGGTCGGACTCCTCGACGCCGCCCGCACCGACGAGGCCCGCGCCTTCCTCGCCGACCTCGTCGATCGCGGCTCGGTCGACTGGGCGGTCCCCGGCATCGAACTCGTCGGCGACGCGATGCTCCAGTCGTTCGTGGGAGCCAAAGCGCTCGCCGCCCGTGAGCGGGGAGTGGCGCTGCGGGTCTCCGACGACACCTTCCTCCGCGGCACCGTCGACGACGTCGAAGACGTGGTGGCCGTTCTCGGCAACCTCGTCGACAACGCCGTCGCCGCCACGGCATCCGCTCCCGAGCCCCGCGAGGTCGAGGTGGCGGTGCTCGGCGACGGTGACGCCGTCGTGCTGACCGTGGCCGACACCGGTGGGGGGATCGCCGACGTCGACGCCGTCTTCGCCGCTCGCGACCGCTCCGACGACCCCGCCGCGGTGCACGGCCTCGGTATCGGCCTGCCCCTCTCGCGCGAATTCGCGCGGCGTCGCGGCGGAGACGTGTGGATCGTCGACCCCGGCGGCGACGGACGGGGGGCCGTCGTGGCCGCGCGCCTTCCGGGGGTCCTGCGCCGCACCGACCACGGCCCCGCACTGAGAGAGGAAGACGCCGAATGACCGACATCCGTGTCCTCGTCGTCGACGATGACTTCCGCGTCGCCGGGCTCCACCGGGACGCCGTGTCGAGCCGCCCCGGATTCGTCGCGCTCGAGCCCGCGCGCACGATCGGCGAGGCCCGCACAGCCCTCGCCACGCACGGCCCCGACCTCCTGCTCGCCGACGTGTACCTGCCCGACGGTGACGGGGTGGAGCTGGTGCGCTCGGCGGGCGTCGACGCCTTCGTGCTGTCGGCGGCGACGGATGCCGCGACCGTCCGCCGTGCCTTCACCGCCGGCGCCCTCGCCTACCTCGCGAAGCCCTTCGACACGCGGGTGCTGGCGGAGCGGCTCGACCGCTACGCCCGCTACCGCAACCTCCTCGCCAGCACTCGACCCCTGACGCAGGACGACATCGACCGCGCGGCATCCGTCATGCGCGGGGAGCGCGAAGGACCCTCGCTGGCCCGCTCGGCGACCGAGCAGACGGTGCTGGCGGCACTCGGAGCCGAAGAGGCGTCGGCGTCGGAGGTGGCCGAGCGCACCGGCGTCTCGCGTGCGACCGCGCAGCGTCACCTGACGACGCTGGCGGAGCGGGGTCTGGTGCAGGTGAGTCTGCGGTACGGCGCGACCGGGCGCCCCGAGCACCGATTCCGCGCCGGCGCCTGATTCACGAACGCGGTGAGATCCCTCGCCGCAGTGCGGTGCGGAGGCGGCTGAGCCTGTCGACGCCTCCGGGCTGCATGCGGAGGTGGCCGAGCCTGTCGAAGCCTCCGGGCATTCTGCATGCGGAGGTGGCTGAGCGTGTCGAAGCCTCCGGGCATGCTGCGGGTCCCGGTCCCTTCGACAGGCTCAGGGACCTCGGCGTGAGGGGCCGGGTGCGAGGGTCAGCCCGCCGCGTTCACGCTTCCAGCACCGCCCACCCGCGCGGGCCGAGGGCGATGCGGCCGTCCGCCGGCGCACCCTCCCCGGCCACCAGCACGCCGCCGTCCGCGACCGGCAGCGACACAGGTTCCTCACCGATGTTCAACGCGACCACCACCGCGTCGTCGCCCACGGCCGTGCGCAGGGCCACGGCGGAGTTCGACACCTCGACGACGTCGGTGTGCGCGCGCCAGAGCCAGGGCTTCCGCCGCCGCAGCGCGATCAGCGCCTGGTGGGCCTGCAGGATCCGTTCATCGGGCTCGATCTCGCCGGGGTGCGCGGGGAAGGCCGGTCGCACCGCGTCATCACCGCCGAGTCGTTCCTCCTTGACACCCGTCCAGCCGAACTCGTCGCCGGCGTACACCGAGGGCGTGCCGGCCACGGCGAACAGCACCGCGAGAGCGTGCGGAACGAGGTCCGCGCCTACGGCCGAAGCGATGCGGGTGACGTCGTGGTTGCCCACGAAGGTCTGCGGGACGAACGTGGCGAGCAGCGCGTCGTGTCGCTCGATGGCGTGGCTCAGTTCGAAGAGGTTGCGGTCGGCGATGCCGTGCCAGACGCCCTGCCACAGCTCGTACTGCGTGAGGGAGTCCATGCTCGAGGTGCGGACGATCTCGACCGCGTCCCCGTGGATCACCTCGCCGAGGAACCACGCGTCGGGGAAGCGCTCGCGCACCCGCGGCAGAACCTCGGCCCAGAACGACGACGGCACCGCGTACGCGGCATCCAATCTCCATCCGTCGATCCCGCGGTCGAGCCAGTGGCACATCACGTCGACGACGAGGTCGACCGCAGCGGGGGAGGAGTGATCGAGTGCGACCAGGGCGTCGTGACCCTCGAACACGTCGGCCTCGAACCGCCCGTCGGTCCATCTTCCCCGGAACAGATGCGGCCCGTCCTCGGTGAGGGCGTCGAATGCCGGATGCCCCCGCCCCACGTGGTTGAAGACGCCGTCGAGCAGGATCCGGATGCCGCGCTCCCGCGCCGCGGCGACCAGCCGCGAGAAGTCTCCGTCGTCGCCCAGACGCGGGTCGATGCGGAAGTGGTCGACGGTGTCGTAGCCGTGGGTCTCGGAGGCGAAGACGGGCCCGAGCAGAAGACCGTTGAGCCCGAGCGAGATGACGTGGTCGAGCCACGGCTCGAGGCGTTCGAGACGGTGCGCGGGCTCGGCATCCGGATCGACGCCGTCGCGGATCGGCGCTCCGACGAAGCCCAGCGGGTAGACGTGCCACCAGATGACGTGTTCGGGCCACGTGGGCATGGGATCTCCTCCGCTCGGCGGGTCGGCGCCGGACCATTCGACGCTATCCGGGCCGAGGTCCCGACCTGCGGGGGTTGCAGCCCCCTCCTCCTCCGCCCTCCTCCCCCGCCCGCTCCCCGACGCCGCCCCAAGAGCACGTTGAGTGTCCAAGACACGCCGTCCGTCTCGAGCCGGTGCGGCGTGTCTTGGACACTCAAACGGGCTGGGGAGCGCTCACGCCCGCGCCCGGTCCTCCGGAAGAGCGAAGGCGGCGAGATCCAGCGCGCGGGTGCGCGCGGCTTCGACCGCGGCGGCCACCGCCCCGATCGAGACGATGTCGGCCCCGAGCGTCGAGGCGACGATCGTCGGCGGCGGGAGGTGCAACGAGTCGGGGATCGCGTCGATCGCGGCCGCGATGATCGGTCCTGCACCGGCGGCGATCGCACCCGACACCACCACGCGCTCCACGTCGAACAGGCTGCCGAACACCGCCGCGACCCCCGCGAGCGCCCCACCGACCTCGCGCGCGACCGCAAGGGCTCCGGCGTCGCCCGCCGCTGCCAGGTCCAGCACGGTCTTGGCCTCGAGGGTCTCGGGATCGACCTGCCGCAGTGCGCTGTCGGCCGGCAGCGAACCGGATGCCAGGGCGGCTCGTGCCGCGTCGACGCACCGCGGCGCGAGCCCGAAGGCGCTACCGACCCCCTCGACGCGATCGAAGGCCACCGTCTCGCCGGCCCCGCCGTGCGTGCCGCGCAGCAGGCGTCCGTCGATGCAGATGCCCGCGCCGAATCGTTCGCCGGCAAGGAGGGCGACGAAGTCGTCGCAGCCCACGGCGGCACCGTGCGAACGCTCGGCGACGGCGGCGAGGGTGGCGTCGTTCTCGACGCGCACCAGCGGTGCCCAGGCGGCGAAGGTGTCGACGAAGTCCGGGTTCATGCGGGCCCAGAACCCGTCGTGGTGTTCCGGCGACCGGCCCGCCCTGTTCACGGGGGCGGGCACCCCGACGCACAGGGCGACGATGTCGCCGCGCGCGCGTCGCGCGCGGGTGAGAGCGGCGTCCACCGTCGCTTCCGCGGCCCGCCGGCGCCTCTCGGGGGAGTCCAGCTCGGGGTCGACGGTCAATCGAGAGGCGCCGAGGGTGCGACCGCACAAGTCGGCCACTGAGGCGGAGAGGTGTCCGCGACCGGCGTCGACGCCGACCACGACCCCCGCTTCCGGGCGGAAGGCGAAGCGCCGCGCCGGACGGCCCTTGGAGTACTCGCCGACCGCGCGGGCGTTCGGCATCTCGGCGAGGAGTCCGCGGGCCGACAGCTCGTCGAGCACGTCGATCGCCGTCGATCGCGTGAGTCCGACCGCGGCGATCACGTCGCTGGCGGTGAACGCCTCGGCGTCCCACGCGTGGCCGAGCACCGTGTCGAGGTTGTGGCGGCGCAGCGACGGCGTCGTCGTGGTGGCATCCATCGTCACTCTTGACCCCTTTCGCGTCCGATGCAATACTGCCTCCACGACATTGATTTGGCGAGTAGATTTACTGGCTGATACAACATATTCGCAGTGCGGCGGAGGAGGCAGAAGGTGTCGACGAAGATCAGGGCGGGGCGACGATGGGTCGCGGCGACCACCGTGGGGGTGCTGGGAGCGGCGATGCTCGCCGGGTGCTCGTCCGATGGACGCGAGACCATCCGTTTCACCTTCAGCAAGCGTGAGGCGCTGACGTTCATGAACGACGTCGTCGCCGAGTACAACGCGTCGCAGGACCGCGTGCGCGTCGAGATGGACAGCTCGGGTGTCGACGTGGTCTCGGCGAGCTTCGTGCGCGGCAACCCGCCCGACATCATGCTGGCGAACTACAACTACGAGGTCGCCCGCTTCGTGCAGCGCTGCGCGCTGAGCGACCTCAGCGGCACCGAGGCGGCGGGCACCGTCCGCGAAGATCTGCAGCCGCTGCTCGACCAGTACGGTTCGTGCGAGGGGCGCACGAGCGCGCTGCCGTACTCGGTGATGGCCGCGTCGGTGATCTACAACAAGCAGATCTTCGAGCAGCTGGGCCTCTCCGTCCCGACGACCTACGACGAGTTGCTGCAGGTCTCCGACACCCTGAAGGCCAACGGCATCACGCCGTTCTACGGCACCTTCAAAGACGACTGGACCGTGGCGCAGGGCTGGTACGACTACTCGGTCGGCGGCTCGCTCGACGTCCTCGACTTCTTCGACGGCCTCGCCGCGGAGGGCGCCGAGGTGGGGCCCGAGTCGCAGGTCTCGTTCGCCAAGGACTTCACCGAGCCGATGGATCGCATGCTCGAGCTCGCACGGGACTACACGAACCCGGATGCCGAGAGCCGGGCGTACGGCGACGGCAATCTCGCGTTCGCCCAGGGCGAGGCCGCGATGTACCTGCAGGGACCCTGGGCGCTCGGAGAGATCGCCAAGACCGCGCCCGACCTGCCCGTGGGGACCTTCCCGCTGCCCATGACCGACGACCCCGACGACCTCGCGGTGCGGGTGAACATGGACCTCGCGGCGATCATCCCCGAGGCCTCCCGGCACAAGGACGCCGCGCGCGACTTCCTCGAGTACCTGTACACGCCCGAGATCATCGAGGCCTACAACGAGTCCCAGCTCGGCTTCGCGCCGACGAAGGACGCGCCGTCGCCGAGCGACCCCCGCGTCGCCGGGATGATCCCCTACTACGACGAGGGGCGCATCTACCAGGGCGCCTCGGTGCTGGTCCCCAAGACGATCCCCACCTTCAACTACGCGCAGGCGATGATCTTCGGCGCCTCGCCCGAGAGCACGCTGCGCACCATGGATGAGGACTGGTCGCGGCTCGCCTTCCGCCAGCCGCCGGCCTCGACCACCGACGCAGCCGTCGAGGAGGACGCGCGATGAGCACCACCACCACGATCGTCACGGGCGGGAAGGCGGCCGCGCGTCGCAGCACCCGCCGCGTGGAGCCGATCTACTACCTGTTCCTGCTGCCGACACTGGTGCTGTTCACCCTGGCCATCACGGTGCCGGGGATCATCGGCATCTTCTTCAGCTTCACCGACTCCATCGGGCTCGGGGAGTGGAACTTCACCGGCCTGACGAACTACATCGCGATTTTCAGCGACCCGGCGATCCTGCAGGCCTACCTGTTCACGTTCGGCTTCTCGGTGGCGACGGTCATCGTCGTCAACGTGGCGGCGTTCCTGCTGGCGGTGGGCTTGACCTCCCAGATCCGGTTCAAGAAGGCGCTGCGCACGGTCTTCGTCATCCCGATGGTGATCTCGGGCATCATCATCGCCTACGTCTTCAACTTTCTCTTCAGCAACTCGGTGCCCGAGGCCGGAGCGTCGCTCGGCATCCCGTGGCTCGAGACCTCGCTCCTCGCGAACCCCGACCTCGCGTGGGTCGCCATCGTCATCGTCACCGCGTGGCAGGCGGTCCCCGGCACGCTGCTCATCTACATCGCGGGGCTGCTGTCGGTCCCCGGCGACGTGTACGAGGCCGCCGGCCTCGACGGGGCGAGCAAGACCCAGCAGCTGCTGCGCATCACCCTGCCGCTCGTGGCCGGGTACGTCGTCATCAACATCATCCTGGGATTCAAGGGCTTCCTGAACGCCTACGACATCATCGTGGGCCTCACCGGCGGTGGTCCCGGCACCGCGACCCGCAGCGTCGCGATGTCGATCATCCTCGGCTTCAACGGCGGCGACTACGCCTACCAGATGGCGAACGCGGCGCTGTTCTTCGTCGTCGCCATCGTCATCTCGCTCCTCCAGCTCTCCCTCACCCGGGGAAGGAACACCCTGTCATGACCGCTCTCAACCAGCCCGCGCTCGCGTTCGAGCAGGCGGAACTCGCCGTCCCCGGCCGCCAGGGTACGAATGACCGAGGCGACGGCCCCTCGCGGCGACGCGTGCGTCGCGTCGGCATGGAACGCATCAACTGGTCGACGACGACCATCCTGGTGCTGTGCTCCCTCACGGTGCTCCTGCCGCTGTACGTCACCGTCTCGATGGCGCTCAAGAGCGGCACGCAGGTCGTCGACGGCAACGCCTTCTCGTTCCCCTCGCCGATCAGCTTCGACGGGTTCGTCCAGGCGTGGACGCTGACGAGGTTCCCGGTGGGCCTCGCGATCTCCCTCCTGGTGACGGCCGGAACGGTCGTGGCGACGATCATCCTGGCGGCCTTCGCTTCATACGCCATCGCTCGCAACTGGGACCGCAAGCTCTTCCGGTACTCGTTCTTCTACCTGCTCGCGGCCATGTTCATCCCGTTCCCCGTGGTGGCTCTGCCGCAGATCCAGCTGACCGGGCGGGTGGGACTCGACAACCCCCTGGGCGTGATCATCCTCGCCACCATGTTCCAGTTGAGCTTCAGCGTGCTGCTGTTCACGGCGTTCCTGCGCTCGATCCCGCTCGAACTCGAAGAGAGCGCGCGCATCGACGGCGCGACCACCTGGCAGACCTTCTGGCAGCTGATCTTCCCGCTGCTGGCTCCGATGAGCGCGACGGTCGGCATCTTCGCGTTCCTCTACGCCTGGAACGACTTCATGATGCCCTCGCTCATCATCAGCGACCCGGCTCTGCAGACCCTTCCGGTGCGGCAGAACCTCTTCCAGACGCAGTTCAGCAACAACTACAACGTCGCTTTCGCCTCCTACCTCATGGCCATGGCCCCCGCGATCGTCGCCTACCTCTTCACCCAGCGATGGGTGATGGCCGGCGTCACGCAGGGCGCCATCAAGGGCTGAGCACCCATCCCCCCGAAAGGAACAACCGTGACCACCGCCGCACCCTCCGTGCAGACCCGCGAACTCACCGACGCCCCCGACTGGTGGCGCCAGGCCGTGGTGTACCAGGTGTACCCCCGCAGCTTCGCCGACACCGACGGCGACGGCCTGGGCGACATCCGCGGGATCACCTCGCGCGTGCCGTACCTGGCGGAGCTGGGGGTGGATGCCATCTGGCTCAGCCCCTTCTACCCCTCCGACCTCGCCGACGGCGGGTATGACGTCGCCGACTACCGCGACGTCGACCCGCGGCTGGGGACGCTGGCCGACATGGACGAGCTCATCGCGCAGCTGCACGCCCACGGCATCCGGGTCGTCGTCGACATCGTGCCCAACCACACCTCCGACAAGCACGCCTGGTTCCAGGAGGCGCTGGCCGCCGGTGGCGGCTCGGCGGCCCGCGGGCGTTACATCTTCCGCGAGGGCACCGGACCCGACGGCACCGAGCCGCCCACCGACTGGGTCTCGGTGTTCGGCGGAGCGGGTTGGGAGCGCGTCGAGGACGGGCAGTGGTACTTCCACAACTTCGACGTGTCGCAGCCCGACCTCGACTGGACCAACCCGGAGGTGCGCGCGGACTTCGTGAAGACCCTGCGCTTCTGGAGCGACCGGGGCGTCGACGGGTTCCGCATCGACGTCGCGCACATGCTCACGAAAGACCTGACGGAGCCGTTGCCCTCGCAGGCGGAGCTCGACGCGATGCCGCAGGACGGCAACCACCCCCTCATCGACCGCGACGACGTGCACGAGGTCTACGCCGAGTGGCGCGCGGTGTTCAACTCCTACGACCCGCCGCGCACGGCCGTCGCCGAGGCGTGGGTGCACCCCTCCCGCGTGCCCCTGTACGCGAGCATCGAGAGCCTGGGACAGGCGTTCAACTTCGACCTCCTCGAGGCCGACTTCGACGCGGGCCAGTTCCGTCGAATCGTCGCCGACAACCTCGAGCTTGCCGGGCAGTCCGGCTCGTCGACCACGTGGGTGCTCTCCAACCACGACGTCGTGCGTCACGCGACGCGTTACGGTCTCCCGGATGCCGAGCGCGGCGACGACGGGCGTCCCACGCGCAAGCACGGCAACGAATGGCTGCTCTCCGGGGGTCGGACGCCGGTGCTCGACGCGGCGCGCGGTGAGCGCCGGGCCCGCGCGGCGGCGCTGTTCGTGCTGGGCCTGCCCGGCTCGGCGTACCTGTACCAGGGCGAGGAGCTGGGTCTTCACGAGGTCGCCGAGATCCCCGACGAGCAGCGTCAGGACCCGACGTTCTTCCGCAGCCCCGGCGTCGACCTCGGTCGTGACGGATGCCGCGTACCCCTGCCGTGGAGCGACGAGGGCCCCGCGTTCGGCTTCGGATCGGCCGGTGCCCACCTCCCGCAGCCGGAGTGGTTCGGTGCGTACGCCGTCGACCGCCAGGACGGCGACCCGGCGTCGACGCTGTCGCTCTACCGGCGAGCTCTCGACCTGCGGCACGCGCTGCAGACCGGCGAGCAGCTGCAGTGGGTCGAGGTCGACCGCGACGATGTGGTGGCCTTCGCGCGTCCGAACGGGTGGACCGTCGTGACGAACTTCGGCACCGAGCCGGTCGCGCTCCCCGCGGGCGAGGTGCTGCTGTCGAGCACCGAGCTCGAGGGCGACGCCCTCCCCGGCGAGACGACGGTCTGGCTGCGTCGCGCCTGACCTGCCGCCCGCCCCGCCGCAAAAGCCCCGGTGCCGCGTGCGCCGGGGCTTTCGCGCGCCCGCGCCTGCCGCGAAAAGCAGGGTCGAGTGTCCAAGACACGCCGGTCGGTTCGCGGAGCTCCGGCGTGTCGTGGACGCTCGACCGGTGTCGTCCGCCGCGCCTCAGCGCACCCGCACCCAGTCCTCGCCCCGGTGCTCGATCGCCCCGGCCGCGGCGAACGCGTCGAGCCATCCGCCCATGGGCCATACGCCCCACCGCTCGTGGAACGCGGCGCCGTTGCGCAGGATGTCGTCGAGGTGCTGCCACGGGGGAGAAGACACCGGATGCCACTGGTGGTACGCGTCCGCACCGCCCACCCACCGCAGTTCGACGTCCCGCGCGCGAGCGGTCCAGGCGAGGTCCGTGTCCTCGGCGCCGTACCCCTCGTACCCGGGATGGAAACCTCCGACGCGGTGCCAGGTGGAAGGCGTGACGGCGAACGACAGCGACCAGAACAGGTCGTATTCCGTATCGGACGCCGCCCGGGTCTCCCCGGCGGGCAAAGACGGTCGCGCCCGGTGCGGCCGGGTGAGGAAGGGCAGGTCGGCGGCGTGATCGGGGCGCTGCACACTCGCGAGGTAGGTCACCGCGCCCGCCAGCAGCCCCTCCGGGTGCGCGGCAGCGGCGTCGCGATAGGCGGAGAGCAGGTCGGGCCCGGGCAGGCAGTCCACGTCGAGGAACACCAGCAGTTCCGCGCCCGCCTTCATCGCGACCTCCGCCGCGTGGTTGCGTCCTTCGCCCACCCGCAGTCCGGACTGCCCGGGAGGCACGTGCAGCGTCAGGGTGCCGGCATCCGGGATGCCGTCGGGCGGCGTCTCGTCGAGCCACGCCTCTACGCGCACGGTGTCGCCCGCCACCTCGGCGAGCACGCGTCGCTGCCGGTCGAGATGCTCGCGGCGTGCGGCCGAGGCGACGGTGATGACGGCGGTCTTCACGGCGATGTCTCCTCGATGACGGCCGCCATCCGCGCGGCGGCGCCGCCGACTCGCCACCGGGCCCAGTCCGGGGTGTCTCCCGCCGCCCGCTCGACGAGGTCGACCAGTTCTTCGGCGGACACCTCGCTGTCGGCCCGCCGAGCCAGCCCCCACGTCTGGAGGGCCTCGGCGGTCGCTCGCTGCTCGTCGAAGGGACGGTCCTGTCCGATCACGACGGCTCGGGCACCGGATGCCGCGAGGTCGGCGACGCTGTTCTGCCCGGCGGCGCTGACGACCACCGTGCTCCCCGTCAGCAGGGGCCAGGGGTCGTCGACGCGCGAGGCGTCGTCATGCCCGACGGACGTGACGTTCCATCCCCGCTCGCTCAGGCGGCGGGTGAGCTCGTCGCGAACGTCCGCGGACAGCACCTGGCCGAGGAGCAGCACCCGACGCTCATCGACGGGGCGGCGGTCCGCTCGTCCGTCGAAGCGCGAGATCCCGCCCGTCCACGCGACGCGGTCGGTGTGCGCGGTGAGCCCCGGCGTGGGAACGGCACCCTCCGGCCACGGTGCGACGATGCGGTCGGCCAGGCCGTAGGCGAGGGCGTGCGGGGCGTCCGTGCGCGTACCCGGCTGGGTGATCGCGACCGTCCGCACACCCAGCAGCCGCGCGAAGGCCACGACCTCGGCACTCACGTCGACGACGAATGTCTGCAGACCACGGGATGCGGCGGTCGCGGCGATCGTCGCGAGCCGCTCCCGGTGGCCCGGGTGACCGTGCGGCGCCCAGTGCAGGTGGCCGCGGGCCGTGGGTTCGGCGTCGCGAGGGTCCACCCGCGTGCCGTCGGGGGCGCTGAACGGTTCGGCATCCGGGGGCAGTAGCACCCACTCGACGTCGGCCGCGAGCTCGGCGGGTCGGGGCATCGACGAGAACGCGATGACCGGTGCGCGCAGGTGCGGCTGCACGGCGAGGAACCGCGAGACGTGACCGAAGCCGTGATGGTGGACGTACCAGCCGATCACCACGACACCGCCGGCACGCGCCGCGCGGCGACGGGCTGAGCGGTGTGGGTGAGCACGCGTTCGACCTCGCGGTAGCGCTGGGCGAGCGAGTGCTGCTGCACGGCCGCCCGACGCGTCCACACGCGCGTGAGGGGCTCGCGTGCACCCTCCGCGGCGAGACGGGCCGCGGCCTGTCCGAGGGCGACGACGTCGCCGGGCATGACCGTCTCCGATCCCGGCATCCCCGCGAGCACTTCCGATACCCCTCCGATGTCGAAGGCCGCGACCGGCGTGCCGGTGGCGAGGGCCTCCGCGATGACGAGTCCGAAGGGCTCTTCCCACATGGGCGTGACCAGGGCGACGGCCGACGACCCCACCAGGCGGCAGAGGTCCGGTTGGTGAAGCGGCCCGACGTAGCGCGCGTGGGTGCCGAGACGGGGCACGATCTCCTGCTGGAAGTAGTCCGCGTCGCCGATGCGCCCCGCGAGCACGATGTGGGCGCCGGCCGAGCGTGCGGCTTCGATGGCCAGGTGAGGGGCTTTCTCGGGCACCACGCGACCCGACCACACCCACGAGGTCCCTCCCTCGCCGCGCGTCCACTGATCGGTGTCGATGCCGTTGGGGAAGACGAATGCGTCGACACCCTCGATCGACCACGCGCGGGCGGTGGCCTGGCTCACCGCGACGAAGCGGTGCGGGCTGTCGACCACTTCCGCCGCCGCCTCCAGCATCGGCTCGAGCGGCGGGGTGTGCAGGGTCGTGACGACCGGGATGTCGGCCGTGCGGCTCCACCGGATGGGGGCGGGGTTCAGGCTGTGGTTGTCGACGACGTCGTACAGATGGCGGTCGGCCATGAGACGGTCGAGGGCGGCGTCGTAGGCGGCGTCGACGTCGGCGGCGTACCCCTCCGGGTACTCGGTGTCCGACGAGTGCTCGGGGCGCGTCCATTCGGGGACGGGCAGCCGGAATTCGGCCACGTCACCGAGGAAATCCGAACCGTCGGCGGCGCAGAGTGAGACCTCATGGCCCCGGGCGCGCAACCATCGCACGCGGTCCCACACGCACGCCTCGAGACCGCCGGCGTGCGGCTGGCGCAGGGGGTAGCGCGAGGGCGCGACGACGAGCACCCTCAGCGGCCGCGTCCCGCGGATCACGCGGCGACCTCCGCCGCGAGCGCACGGCGGTAAACGGCGACGTGCGCGGCGCGCACTCCGTCGAGT
>NZ_CAUQWC010000016.1:0-26167 GCF_963521695.1 uncultured Microbacterium sp.
CCGGGTAGGACGGGGGTGGATGCCGGGACCTCGGGCGGGAGCGCGGGTCCCGACGGGCGGGGGCGCGGGTCAGTCCGCCGCGGGCTGCGCGGCGGCGGAGCGGTGGTGGCGGATGACCTCGGCGACGACGAAGTTGAACCACTTCTCGGCGAAGGCCGGATCGAGGTCGGCGTCTTCGGCCAAGCGCGTGAGTCGCGCGATCTGCTGCTCCTCGCGCGCGGGATCGGAGGCCGGCATCCCGTGCTGGGCCTTGAGCACGCCGACCTGCTTCGTGCAGCGGAAGCGTTCGGCGAGGAGGAAGATCAACGCGGCGTCGATGTTGTCGATGCTGCCGCGAAGCCCCTGAAGGATCGTCGAGGGGTCGGCGTCGGTCATGTGTCCTCCCAGATCGCCTCGACCCTACCGCGCCGAGCGAGGCTGCGTACGCCGCGACCCGGGAGTCCTACAGTGTGACCATGAGCCGATCGACGCGCCCCGACCCCACCGCCGTAGGCGCCGAAGCCGGGGCCGCCACGTCACGCGACAGGCCGATGTGGACCGCGGTGTCGCGACCCTACGCCGCCGGGTTCTTCCTCACTCTGGGCGGGCTGACGGCCATCCTGTTGGCCCTGGCCCTGTCGAACCTCTCGACCGTCCTCATCTACATCGCGATCGCGCTGTTCGTCGCCCTCGCGCTCGACCCGCTCGTGCGGATGCTGATGCGCCGCGGCCTTTCTCGCGCGTGGTCGATCGTGATCGTCTTCGGCGGTCTCGCCATCGTCCTCGCCGGGTCGCTGTGGTTACTCATCCCGCCGGTGGTGCGCCAGGTGGAGCAGTTCATCGGCGACATCCCCGCCTTCACCAACGACCTCATCGACAGCGACGCCGTGCGGTGGGTCGAGGCGAACTTCGGCGACAGCCTCGGCGATGTCCTCCAAGAGGTTCAGAGCTTCGTCACCAACCCCACCAACATCGCGGCCATCGGCGGCGGTCTGCTGCAGGTGGGCATCTCCATCGGCACGTTCATCTCGGGCGCGATCATCGTGCTCGTGCTGAGCCTGTACTTCCTGGCATCCCTGCCCCGCATGAAGAACAGCCTCGTGCGCCTGACCCCCGCGCGCAGCCGCGCCACGGTCTCCGACATGACGGGCCAGATCACCGACTCGGTCGGCGGGTACCTGGCCGGCATGGTCGTGCTGGCCCTGTGCAACGCGATCTTCGCGTTCATCGTGCTGACCATCCTGCAGCAGCCGTTCGCCGCCCTCCTCGCCGCCCTCGCATTTGGGATCACCCTGATCCCTCTCGTCGGTTCCGTACTCTTCTGGGCGACGGCGACGGTGTTCACCCTCATCGTCAGCCCGACCGCCGGCCTGATCTTCGCGATCGTCTACCTGGTGTACATGCAGATCGAGGCATATCTGCTGACGCCGCGCGTGATGAACCGTACGATCTCGGTCCCCGGAGCTCTGGTCGTGATCGGCGCGCTCGTCGGCGGCACGCTGCTCGGCCTGCTGGGAGCCCTCGTCGCGATCCCCGTGACGGCCTCGGTGCTGCTGATCATCAAGCAGATCGTGATCCCGCGACAGGATGCCAAGAAGTAGGCACGTTCCATCTGCGGCGCGATGCCCCCGACGCGACGCGCACCTGCGCGGCGACGGTCGCGCTGGATTCGCGAACGATCAGCTCCGGCTGGATGGTGTCGTGGCTGGGTTCGACGTCACCCTCGATGGCGGCAATGAGCTGCTGCAACGCCAGCACGCCGAGCTCGGCGAAGTTCTGGCGCACGGTGGTCAGCGGGGGCAGGAAGTGCCGCGCGTGAGAGACGTCGTCGAAGCCGATGACGCTGACGTCTTCGGGAACGCGGATGCCGCGACCGTGCAGCCCGTGGACGACACCGAGCGCGATCTGATCGTTCGCCGCGAAGACCGCGGTGGTGTCCCCCAGGTCGAACGACCGACCGAACTCGAACCCGGCATCCGCCGTCCAGTCGCCGATCACGTAGGGGCCCTCCGGTAACCCCGCCTCGGCGAGACACTCCCGCCACCCCTGAGCACGCTCCCGCGCGTCGAACCAGTCCATCGGGCCCGCCAGATGGGCGATCGTGCGGTGCCCCAGGTCGATGAGGTGCCGGACGGCGAGCCGTGCACCTCGGCGCTGGTCGACTCCCACCGTGTGCCAGGTCGGGTCGGCCTCCGCCTTGATGACGATCGTCGGCAGGCCCGTCGTCTGCTGACGCAGAAGATCCAGCGACGACTCCCGGGGCGCGATCACGCACAGCGCATCGACGCCCTGGGTGACCAGTTCCATGACCGCGGAGTCCATTTGCGACGCGTCATCATCGCCGATCGAGAACGCGCTCACGGCGTACCCGACCTCTCGCGCGGCCCTCTCCAACGCGCGCAGGGTGCTATTCGGACCGTTCTGCACCGGACCGTCGATCAGCACCCCGATCCGCCGCGCGCGCTGCGTCGCGAGCGCGCGAGCGGCCATGTTGGGCGTGTAGTGGATCTCGTCGATCACCCGGAGGACGCGCAGGCGCGTGGACGTGCGCACGTGAGGGTGGTCGTTCAGGACGCGGGACACCGTCTGGTGCGAGACACCGGCGAGACGCGCGACGTCGTAGATGCTGGGTCGATGCCAGGGCCGGCTCGGTGGCTGGGGCATGGGGTTCCTCCGGATCGGAAGGGAAGGACGGCCGGGCCGCGGTCGAGGACCTCGACCCGGCCGTCTCGTCAGAGCGCGCGGTAGTCGGCCGTTCGCTCCACCGACACCTCCTGCCCACCCACGACGGCGGTGGCCCCGATGAGCACCTGTCCGGCGGGGACGGTCGCCGCTCGCGAAGAGAAGGATGCGCTCACCGACTTCCCCGGCTGGACACCCATGACCGTCTTCGAGCCGTACGCGCTCGTGAAGACCAGGTCGACCGCGACATCGTCGGTGTTCTTCACCGTTGCGATCACGTAGGCCTTACCGGCGATCATCCGCGTCACCGCCGACGACTCGATCTCGAGAACGGGTGTCGTCGTGCGCGGTGGAAGCGTGATCGTCCGGGTCGATTCCTCGTTGCCGGCGGCGTCTTGAGATCGCACGTGCACGAAGCGCGGGGCGTCGGTCAGCTCCACCGAGAACGGCTTCTCGTAGGTGGCGAACATGTTGTTCGACGCACCCGCAGGGTCGGCATCCGGTCCGTCCGACCAGACCGTGCGCGACAGACCCGAACCGGGCTGGGCGTCGGTCGGCGAAAGGGTCACGAGGGCCGAGACCCCGTCGACCACCTCGATCCGGTCCCCGGTGACCGGCGCGACGGTGTCGATCTTCGCGCTCGCCCGCGACTCGCCGACGGCGCCGTCGGTCGCCGTGGCGCGCGCACGGACGGTGACCTCTCCCTGGACGTCGACCGCCACCGGCTCGGTGTACGGCCGCCACGTCGTGCCCCCGTCGAGGCTGACCTCGATCGAGGCGATGTCGGCGGCGGTCTTCTGGGCCGTCACGACCGCCTTCGGGGTCATGATGTACCAGCCGGAGCCCTCGGGAGCGGCGTCGAAGGCGATGGAGACCAGGGGTGTCGTCTGATCGACCGGAGCGATGACGAACACGGTCGCGAGTGCCCCCGCGGAGAAGCCCGCGACGGTTCCCGACACGTCGAACATCGCCTCGGCATCGGCATAGGCCTCCGGCGCGACGGGGTCCCAGGTGACGGGAACGCCGCTGGCGGCCGTGCCGTCGTCGAACGCGGCGCGCACGGTGGCGGGCAGCACGGGAGCCACTCCCGGAGCGGTGATCACCGAGGTGTAGTCGATGGAGGTCATCGCCTGCGAGAAGTCGTCGGCGACGAACACCGTGGCCGCGACCGTCTGGCCCTCGTATCCGCTCACCCGTCCGGTGACCGCGAGGGTGCCGGGCCGGGCCACGGCGGCCGGCGTCACGGCATCCCAGGTGACGGAGGCCTCGCGCAGGGGCGCGTCGGCGTCGACCACCCAGATGCGGGAGGGCAGCGACGGCAGCACACCGGTGAGGGTGCGCACGGCGACGTCCTCCGCCGCCACGAAACCGTCGCTCGGCTCGGGATCGGGGTCGTCGGGAGCGGCGACGCCCGACACCTCCCACTCGATGACGCTCGTCGCGTGGGGCTGGCCGTCGACGACCTGTCGCTCGAGGGTGAGCCGCAGCGCCCGCGTGGTCACGGCGTCGAAGACGACGTCCACCGGCGCCAGCGACGTCTTCGGCTGCGCCGGGTCGAAAGCGGGCAACGGGTAGGTGACGTCGTCACCGCGCACGGGTGCCCAGTCGCCGGCGGCATCCTGATACTCCAGCGACCATCCCGCGGGGACGCGCACGCCGCCGTCACCGACCCCGGCGTTCTGCCAGAGGAAGAGAGTGGATGCCGACACCGTCACCGGGGTGTCCCAGGTGTAGGTCGCGACGTCGGTGTCGGGGACCGGACTGGCGCCCCACGTGCCCCACATCGCGTTCAGGCTGTCGGTGGGCCTCGATGCGCCGTCGTTGAGGGCAGCGGCGGAGTTCCACGGCGGGACGTAGCTGACCGCGACGTCGGGGGCGTGCTCGCCGGAGGCGACGGCGATGTTGCCCGGCGTCTCGGCGGCGACGGGCGACGGGATCGCCGCGGATGTCCCGAGGGCGAGGGCGAGCGTGACGAGGGCGACGGACGCCCGGGAGACGAGACGAGGTGCATGCATGATGGGGCCTCTCGCTCTCACGCGTCGATCGGGGCACGGCCGGCAGCGAGCAGCACCTTCTGGCGGTCGCGGGCGGTGAGCAGGTTCGCGTCGGTGAACGATTGCGACACCGAGCGCACGGCATCCAGGAAGGCCGTCCGATTGGCGAACGGCGCCTTCGCCCAGACCTCTTCGAGCAGGCTCGGCCCGCCCTGACCGCGTGTCGGATTGCGCACCTTCGAGTCGACGCCGGCGAAGGCGACGGTGGGCTCGGATCGCTGGAAGTACATGTGGTAGGCCACGTCTCTCCCCGAATAGGCGGGCTCGAACGTACGCCCGTCGATCTCGAAGACGTTGCCGCTGCGCCGTATGACGCCCCGGCTGATCGAGCCGTCGAGACCGGCCTTCGACGAGAGCGCCAGGCTCGCGTACCGCGTGGACGAGTCGATGGCCGTCAGCACGACCGGGCCGTAGACGAGCGCCTGGATGTCGCGGCGGTCGGGGGTGGGCTCGGCGCGCAGGCTGAGCGGAATGGTGACGGCGACCTTGTCGCCCGTCGCCCACGAGCGGGTGAGGGCGACGTACGTGCCGGGCGCCGTGTCGGCATCCGTCCGCTCGCCGTTAATGCTGACGGTCGCTCCGCGCGCCCACGCGGGAATGCGCACGTGCAGCGTGAACGAACCCGCCGGGGCGCTGGTGAACTCGAGCGTCGAGGTGTCGGCCTCGGGGTACGACGACATCTGCACGAGCGTGAGCCCCTTCTCCCTCCAGTCGACGGTCGACGCGATGTAGAGGTTGACGTAGAGCGCGTCCCCCGCTTTCGAGCGGAAGTAGATCGTGTCCTGGTACTTCACGTGGCTCTCGAGGGCGGTACCGCCGCAGCACGTACCGATGTTGCCGTCGCCGTACTCCTTGCGGGTACCGGGATTGACCGGGAACATGTAGCAGTTCTCCGGACTGATCGTCGACTCGGCGTCGCGGCGGCCGCCCAGGATGTGGTTGAGCACCGTGCGCTCGTAGTAGTCCATGTAGGCCGGGTCCTGGTCGTGCAGGAACAGCGAGCGCGCGATCTTGAGCATGTTGTACGCGGCGCACGACTCCGCGTTCCGCTTGCCGATGTCTCCGGCGACCGCGTCGGCCGGCCCCCACAGCTCGCCCTCGCCCGTGCCGCCGTGGGCGTAGGCACGGCCCGGGACGACCATGCCGAAGAGGTTCGTCACGGCCGTGCGGTAGCGCTCCTCACCCGTCTGGTCGTAGAGCTTGAGGTATCCCGAAAAGGTGGGGATGTACTGGTTGGCGTGCCGGCCGTCGAGCGTGTCGCGATCGGCGGCGCACGCGTCGACCAGGGCGTCGTAGGTGAACAGCTTCGCCGCCTGCAGGAACTCCTCGCGGGCGGGGTCCGTGGACCGCCAGTACAGCTCGACGAGCACATCGTTCATGCCGCCGCACTCGCCCGCGATGTAGAGCGACCACATTCTCTGCAGCTGCGCCGGGGCGCACTTCGACAGCCGGGAGTACACCCAGTGGCCGATCCCCTCGGCCAGGGTCAGCGCGAGGGTGTTCCCCGTATAGGCGTGCGCGTCGAGCAGTCCCGCCACGATCTTGTGCAGCGTGTAGTACGGCGCCCAGATCTCGCCGTAGGGTGCGTAGTTCTCCAGAGCGGAGAACTGCCATTCTCCGTAGGCGGAGAGGAAGCCCGGATGCGAGTACCTCGACGCCGTACCGACCTTCTGTGCGGCCAGAGCGACCCGGCACTCCTCGAGCCCCGCGACGAAGGCTCCGACCTTCTGCGCGAGCGCGCCCTCGCCCGTCGACGCGTACGCCATCGAGAGGCCGCTGAGGAAATGCCCGGCGAAGTGCCCGCGGAGCAGCCCGCCCGCGCCGCGGACGTTCTGCCCTGCGCGGTACTCCGACGGTCCCCAGCGCTGATCGTCGGGAGCCGGACCGAACTCCTCCCATCCGCCCGGCGGTGTCGCGCCGCGGGTGTCGAGTCCCGCATTGCGGCGGAACACCGCCAGCAGGGCGTCGACGGAGTAGGCGCGGTTGAGGATCAGAGCCTGCTTCTGCGCACGGGTGAAGACGCTCTGTCCGAGGGTCACCGCGCTCAGCGGGAACGGCTGCAGTGCCCACGCGTCGGGCGTGACCTCGCGGGCCGCGGCCCGGACGACCGCGGCCGAGTGCTGGAGTCCCGGCAGGCGGAAGGCGGATGCCGCGGGTGCGGCGGCTGTGGCGGGCGACGCCGAGAGCGCGCCCGAGGCGGCGAGGAGGCCACCCACGGCGCTCGATCCGAGCAGGGCGCGCCGGGTGAGGACGGGGGGATCGATGGGGGTCATGGGCGGTCTCTTCTCTTCATCGAGCGGATCGGGGGATTCGTGTCGGGGAGGAGAGGGGGCAGGCGAACCCGCCCCCTCCCCAGGACGTCAGTTCTGGGCGCCGTACGACGCCTCGAAGGTCTCGGTGACCTGCGCGCCGTCGACGGTGGCACTGGCCGCCACCGTGACCACTCCCGCGGGTATCGACGACTTCCTCGAGGTGAACGACGCACTCACCGTCTTCCCCGGCTGCACGCCCGTGACCGTCTTGGTCCCGTACGCACTGGTGAAGACCAGATCGACGGCGACGTCATCGCTGTTCTTCGCGGTCGCGATCACGTACGCCTTGCCCGCGATCATCCGCGTCGACGCCGACGACTCGATCACCAGCGTCGGAGCGGGCGCCTCGGCGGCCCACGCCTCGAACTCCTGGATCGCGGCGGAGCCCTGACCCTCCTGCGCACCCCACGACTGCATGAGCGCGCGCAGAGCGGTCGTCTCGACCGCGGCGAAGGTGATCTCGTTCACGGCGTCCGATGACCGGGCGTACGTGTCGTCGGTGTCGACGTCGCGCCAGGTGCCGGCGGCGTCGCGGTACTGCAGCACCCACGACCGCGGGGGGATGAGTCCGGCGTTCGCGGCGTCGGCGGCATCCCGCCCGAACTGCACACCCGCGCGATCGAGCCGCACCGGGCGCTCCCAGCTGAGCTGTACCCACTGCTCCCCGACCCGGGGCCAGGTGCCCCAACCGGTCGTGGTCGACCCGTCGATGACGTTGTCGACGGGCGCCCAGCCCGAGGCCGACGACGCGGTCGGGGTCGCGAAGCGCGCCACGTTGCCGGTCAACGGCGCGTCGGGCGAGCGCGGGATGGTGGTCGCCGTCGGCGTCGAGACGTTGCCGGCCGCATCCGTGGCCCGCACGAGGACGACGTGCCGCTCCACACTGGGCGCAGCCACCGCCCCCGTGAGCGGCTTCCAGGTGGCGGACTCGTCGATGGCGTACTCGAGCCCGACGAGACCGGAGCCTCCGTCTGTCGCCGTCGCCGACACGGAGCGCGCGGCGGCATCGAGTTGCGCGGTCACCCGAGGGGCCGTCGCATCGATACGGAACGCGGCCGTGGCGTCGGCCGAGGAGTTGCCGGCGGCATCCGTCGCCCGCGCGATCACGGTGTGCGAGCCGTCGGCGGCCACGACGGTGTCGACGCGGCGCACGTCGGCGGTGTCCGTCAGGGCGCCGCCGTCGATCCCCACCGAGATGCGCGAGCGCACATCGCGGTCGTCGGTGGCGGTGACCCGCGCGGTCACGGGCCCGACGTACCAATCGCCGGCGCCCTTCGGTCCGCGCAGTTCGATGCCGACCGCCGGGGCGACGGTGTCCGGCGAGGTGTCGGCGCCGACGACCGTCACGGTCGCCTCGACGCGCCCGGCGGCGTAGCCCTGCGCGGTACCGGCGACCGTGAAGGTGCCGGTCGTCGCGTACGACGCGGGGTCGACGGCATCCCACTTCACGGGCGCGGCCACGCGGTCGGCGCCGTAGACGAGCGCGACGGTCTCGGGCAGTTCGGGAGCCTCACCCACGAGCGTGCGGGTGGTGGCCGGCTCGAAGCCGTCGGCGGCGACGGTCGCGACCGACCACTCCTCGACAGCGAGGGCCGAGTACTTCACGGGCGTGGACGTGCCGGGGGCGGCGTTCATCACGGCCCGCAGGCGCGTCGTCGTCACCGGGGTGAAGGTCACCTCGTGCATCTGCCGCACCGTCGTGGGGTAGCCGCTGGGGTTCTGCACGTCGTTCCAGCGACCCTGGTCCCAGTACTGCAGCGACCAGGATGCGGGGGCCGAGACGCCGTCCCCGGTCCCGGGCTCGCGATCGCTCCAGAACTGGATCGACGAGCGATCGACGCGTACCGGTTCCGCCCAGTCGTACTGCACCCACTGGCTTGCGGGGCGGTCCGCCGCGTATGAGCCCCACATGTCCGGCGGCAGCGGGTTCGGACGGACGATGCCGTCGTTGAGCGCCGCGATCCAGTACTGCACCGGGATCGGCTCGTTGGAGGCGGATGCCGTCGCCCACGGCGCGACGTTCTGCGACGGGGTCGCGTCGTCGTCGCGGACCGGCGTGGTGACGACCGGCTTCATCCGCGCGGGTGTGACCGAGTCGTCCCACTCGACCTTGTCGACGGCGACCGAGCGGCGGAAGTGATTCCCGCCGACCGCATCGGCGGTGTGGTACGCCATGTACCACTCGCCCTTGAACTCGGTGATGGCGGGGTGGCTCGTCGTCGACGACACCGGCGCGAGCACGCGGCCCTGCGAGGTCCACGGACCCATCGGCGTCGGCGCCGTGGAGTAGGCGATGCACGCGTGGTACACCGCGGGGGTGCACCAGCTGTCGGGGCCCGCGGTGTTCGCCGCGTAGGCCAGGTAGTACGTGTCGTTGCGCTCGAACAGCCAGGCGGCCTCGAAGAACCCGTCGACCCCGCTGCGGATCTCGGTCGGCGTGCCGACGAGGGTCTTCATGTCGGATGCCAGTTCGACACCGAACAGGCGGCTGAAGCTGCCCCAATACATCCACACGCGGCCGTCGTCGGCGACGTACACGGTGGGGTCGATGTTGTGGGCGTCATTGCCGAGGATCTTCTGCGACACGATCGGACCACCGGCGTAGTCGGTCCACGGCCCCGAGGGGGTGTCGGACACGGCGATGCCGATGCCGAACGGGTCGACGGAGGTGCTCCCGGCCTCGTGCACGGGCACGTACCAGTAGAAACGGTCGTCGGCGCCCTGCACGACCTGGCCCGCGTAGGCGCGCCCCGGGGTCGCCCACGAGAACACCTGCTCCGGCCGCATCAGCGCCGGGTGGTTCTCCCACTCGCCGTCCTCGACGTCGGTCGTCGAGAACGACTGCCACTCGTTCATGATGAAGTCGTTCGTCGTCGGGCCCGCTTCGTCGCGGCCGGCGTAGACGTACAGCGTGTCGTCGACGACGAGGGTGGCCGGGTCGGCGGAGTACACCGACCCGTCGCCGAGCAGGGGGTTGGGAAGGGCGGCCGCGGGGCTGACGGGTGTCAGCGCCAGGAGGCCTGCCATGAGGCTCGCGGCGGCGGATGCCGACAGGAGCCGACGAGCGGTGTGTCTGGTCATGAGGTTCCTTCGAGGGAATGTCGCGTCGGTGGTCTGGGGAGGTACTCCTCTCCCGGGTGCTCCGTGCGAGTCGGGCGCGGGCGTTCGGGACAGAGGAAGGGGTGTCTCGCGATCGGAACGAGGGGGGAACGGGGATGGGACGAACCCACCCCCGTTCCCCTCCCGTCAGTTCAGTGCGCCGTACGGCGCTTCGAATGTCTCGGTCACCGACGCACCGCCGACCGTGGCGCTCGCCGTCACCGTGGCGACTCCCGCGGGGATGCTCGCCGCCCGCGAGTTGAACGACGCGCTCACCGTCTTTCCGGGCTGGACGCCCTTCACCGTCTTCGTCCCGTAGGCGCTGGAGAAGACGAGATCGACGGCCACGTCGTCGGTGTTCTTCGCGGTCGCGATCACGTACGCCTTCCCCGCGATGGCTCGACTGGCTGCGCTCACGGCGACGTCGAGAGCGGGTGCAGACGCCTCGGGGGCCTCCCACACCTGCCATTCCTTGATGCCGACGCTGCCCTTGCCCTGCTCGGTACCGACCGGGTCGAGCGCGAGACGGAGCTTCGTCGTGGTCACCGGCTCGAACGAGACCGTGTTGTAGGTGTCCTTCGCGGTGCCGTACGCCCCCGCGTTCTTCACCGGGAGCCAGGCGTTGGTCGCGGCATCCCAGTACTCGGCCTTCCAGGCGGCGGGGACGTCGATGCCGAGGCCCTGCGCGTCGATGTTCGACACGAAGTACACGCCCAGCTCGCCGATGCGCACCGGCTCCTTCCAGTCGTACTGCACCCACTGGTCGGTGACGGCCGGCCACACTCCCCACACGTTGGGGTTGTCGTTCGGCGTGACGTCGCCCGATGCGGTGGGCTGCACGTCGTCGTTCAGGCCGGTCACCCTGTTCCATCCGGCGGTTCCGGATGCCGTGGGCGTGGCGAGCAGAGCGACGTTGCGCTTCTGCGTGCCGTCGGCCTTCGGCACCGTCTTCTCGACGACCGCGGAGACCTTGCCCGCCTTGTCGGTTGCCCGCACCTCGACCTTCGTCTCGTCGAGCCCGACGAGCACGGTGCCGGACAGGGTCGACCAGACGCCGCCGTTCAGCCGGTACTCGATCGAGGCGACTCCCGAACCGGCGTCCGTCGCGGTCGCCTTGACCGTGCGCGAGACCGCGTCGGCCGTGACCTCGAGGGCCGGAGCCGTGGTGTCGATGCGCACGGTCTGCGCCGCCACCGGCGACGTGTTGCCCGCGGCGTCGGTCGCCCGTGCCTGCACGACGTGCGACCCGTCATCGCCCACCGACACCGCGGCGGTGTAGGCCGTCCATTCGCCCTGACCGACGCGCACCTCGACGCGGGGAGCGGGATCCTGGTCGTCGGTGGCGGTGACGTTCACCGTGACCGCCTGGGTGTACCAGCCCGACCCGGGGGCGGCCGGCGACACCTGCAGCGCCACGGTCGGCGCCTTCGTGTCGGTGCTTCCGCCGTCGACGGTCACCGCGGCCGAGGCGGCCTTGGTGCCGGGCAGATCGCTCTGCACGGTTCCCTCCACGGTGAACGTGCCCGACGATGCGTAGGACGCGGCGTCCACCGCGTTCCACGTGACCGGGAGGTCCTGGCGCGAGCCGTCGTTGAACAACACGCCCACGGTCTCGGGCAGCACCGGTGCGACACCCGGCAGGGTGCGCGTGGTCACGGCATCCACCTGGTTGATCTGGCCGGGAGGCGTCGCACGCACCCACACCGTGGCCTTGGCGGCGACCGGCGAGCCCGGGACGATGCCCGAGAGGGGGAAGCTCCCCTCGCCGGCGACCTGCGCGTCGGCGACCTCGGCCCACGTGACCGCGAGGTCGGCGTGGCTGCCGTCCGAGAACGTGGCATCCACCGTCGCCGGGAGCTCCGGCTTCGTGCCCACGGCGGTGCGGACGTCGATGGGTTCGATCGAGACGGGGGCGTCGGCGAAGACCTTCCATTCGCTGACGGCCACGCCGGCGAACGTCGAGCCCGAGCCGGTGGCCGAGAGCGTGGCGCGCACGCGCGTCGTCGTCACGGCACCGAAAGTAACGGTGTTGGGCGCGCTCCGCTCGAGGGTGTACTCCGACGCGGCCGGCACGTCCGCCCACGCGGCGCCATCCCAGTACTGCACCTTCCATGCGCTCGGGACGTTCACGCCCTGGTTCGACGCGGGGTCGCCCTGGTCGGACCAGAAGTTCATCTCGACACCCGACACGCGCTGCGGTTCGTTCCAGTCGTACTGCACCCATCGGGTGGCGGGGTTGTCTCCGCCGGCCCAGGTGCCCCAGACGTCGGTGCTGGCGCCGCCGTTGTAGAGGATCTTGCCGTCGTTGACCGCACCGACCTTGTTCCATCCCGCGGTGAACGAGGCGGTCGCAGTCGCGGCGGGTGCGACGTTGGCGCCCTGGGTCGCCACGTCTCCCTGCACCGTCACATCGGTCTCAGAGGTCTGCTCGCCGTCGGTCGCCGACAGCCGCAGCACGTACTCGCCCTTCGCGGAGAAACGAGCGGTGGTGGAGGCCGCCGCGGCATCGTCGAAGAGAACCGTCGCATCCTCGGGGGCGGTCACCACGCTCCAGCGCGCGCTGAGCTCGCCGCCCGGCAGACCGTCGTCCTTCACCGTGCCGACGAGGGCCGCCGACCCGCCGGCCGAGGCCTGCCTGTCCTGCCACGCCGTGACCAGTGGTGCCTGGTTCGTGGATGCCGGAGCGGCGATGCCCGTGGAGAACACCTGCAGTTCCTTCACCCCCGTCTTGGCGCCCGCGGCGTGCGTCGCCGTGAGGCGCACGGCGTCGCCGGTGACCTCCGGGAACTGCACGTGGTTGTAGTTGGCCCGCGGGTAGGCGGGGGTGCGAGCCTGCTGCGGGATCGTCGACCACTGGCCGTTCCGGCGCACCTCGAGGGTGTACACCGAGGGTTCGGTGTAGCCGGCCGCCGTAGCCGTGGAGGAGCTGTCGTAGAAGTACGTGCGGACGTCGTCGAACGTCTTCTCACCGCCGAGCTCGACGGTCAGGGAGTCCTCGGCGTTCGGCGAACCCGCGGTGCCCCAGAAGGGCTCGTTGATCGTCGTGCCGTTGACGGCGCCGGCGGGCTCGCGGCCCGCGGCCGAGAACGACGCGGTCGCGGAGGTGGCGAGGTTGGCGCTGCCGGTGCTCTCGGTGCGCACGTCGGCGCCCGCCTTGGCGAACAGGTCCACGACGCGGGCGTCATCCGCGAAGCGCACGTCCTGCGGGGCCTTCACCGCGGATGCCGCGGCGGTGGTGACCTTCGCGTCACCTTCGACGACCTCCACGGTGCCGCTGGCGGGGTCGTAGACCACGTGCGACAGCTTGTCGACGGTGAAGGCGAGCGTGCCGTCGAGGAAGACGGAGTATCCCTCGGGCACGTCGTCGCCGTAGTGCCGCTCGCCACCGGGGGCGTCCCAGGTGACCGTCAGGTCGCGGTCGCGGTAGCGGATGTTGTTCGCGGTGGAGTGATCCCAGCCGATGTCGATCGGGTCGAGTTCGATCTTGGCGTCGCTGCGGGTGCGCACACCCATGGCGTCCTCGATCATCGTGAAGTTCGTCGCACCGAGGATCGTGTGGTGGATCCAGGAGCGGTAGTCGATCTTCTGGGGGTCGGCGGAACCGTTCGCCCAGAACTCGTTCTGGTCGGGCAGACGGTTGTCGCCGCCGTTCTGATAGTGCGACCACGCGTTCCAATACAGCAGCTTCTTGTACCACTCGGCGTCGATCGCGTCGGTGGGGTAGTCGCGCAGCACCTTCGACAGCATCCGGAAGGTCACCGTGGAGTTGATGACCGAGAAGTTGTTGCTGCCCTGGCCGCCGGTGGCGTTGTACGCCGCCTGGTCGGCCTGGTTCGCGGTGTAGAAGGGGAAGATCGGGTACTGCTTGTCGTCGGCGAACAGGCGCAGCGCCTCGACGTAATCGTCGTTGTAGTCCGCGTCGCCGGGCTTGGGCACCAGGCCCACCGAGAACGGGTAGTAGTTGTTGATCTCCTTCCACGGCACGTGCTCGCCGTTGTTCGCCATGGCGTGCTCGAGGAGCTTGCGGTCCGGGTTCCACAGGACCTTCATGACCTGGGTCTTGATGTTCTCCGCGAACGCCTGCATCTCGTCGGCCTTGGCGGTGTCGCCGGCCGTGCGGTACGCCTCGGCCGCGGCGAGGGCGTTGGAGTAGAGGTACGCGTTCTCGGTGCGGTCCTGGTAGCCGCCCTTCCAGTGGAACGACACGGCATCCGCGTCGTTGCCCGTCATCGCGCCCCAGTTGTATTCGATCAGGCCGTTCTTGTTGAAGTCGTAGGCGTCGACGAGACCCTTCACGTCGTCCTCGGCGTACTCGGCCAGGTTCTTCGCGATCGCGGTCGGCCCGCCGTGCAGCTGGTAGGAGCGCAACGCGGCTTCGGAGATGTACTGGGTGTAGCTGTTCGACCAGTTGGCGGGGTCGCCGGGGTTGTCGACGAACTTGTAGCTCTTGCTCGTCTCGCCCGTCGAGACCCACGGACCGTACGAGTAGATGGGGTCGCGGAAGTACTTCAGGTCGTCGATGAACATGCCCGTGGTGAGCACGATCGAGTTGTTGTACCCGAGCACACCCTCCATGGCGACCGGGAACTGGTAGGTGTTGCCCGGCATGTCGGCGTCGAGGAAGTTGTAGCGCATCAGCCACCAGCGGTAGTAGAGCGTCTTGTCGATGTTGTCTTCGGGGGTGTCGAGGTAGGGCACGTTGTCGGCCCACCACTTGTTGTAGGCGGTGACGTGTGCGGTGTACGCCTCACCCGCGGACTCTGCCCGGGTCGCGTCGTAGTCAGTGCGCGAGGCGGCGATCTCGTCGGTGACGAGGCCGAGCTGCACCTTCGCGGTGGCAGAGCCCCCGGCGGGCACCGACAGCGTGCGGGTGAGCGTCTCGCCCGCGGGGGCGAACCCGTCGCCCGAGAAACGGGGCGACAGCTTCGTGAGGTCGTTCAGCGCCTGAACGTGGCCGACGAGCTCGTCACCCTCGGCGGTGACGGCGTAGGGGGAGGATGCCACGAGCTCGACGTCGACGGACCCGCCGGTCGAGCGCACCTCGAGGTTGGTGACGAGCACGTTGGCGTCGGTGATGAACTTCGTCTGCACGACCTCGATGCCACCGCCGCGGTGGACGCTCCGCCAGTAGCTGGGCGTCTGCTTGCGCTGGGCGACGTCCTCGGTCAGACCGACCTCGTTCCCGCCGATGCGGGCGACGATCGTGTAGCCGGATCGCCCGTCGATGGACTCCCAATACGCGAGCTGACCGCCGAAGCCGAGGACTGCCGGGTTGTGCTCCTTCATGAAGGCGGCACGCCCGCGCGTGAACAACCACTGGTTGTTGTCGCCGAAGCTGCCCGCGTCGCCGGTGCGCGCGAGCATCTCGTCCATCCAGAAGTCGCTCGACGCGCTCGAACCCGCGCCGGCGGCGAGATCAGCGTCGAAGATCCTCTGCAGCTGATTACCGGGGGTGTAGGTCACTCCCGTGTCGGGGACGGGGGTCGGGCTTCCCGAGAACGTCGGGTAGCCGATGTCGGTGTTCGCGGCGTTCGCCGGCGCGACCACGAAGGTCGTTGCCAGCACCGTCGCGATCGCCGCTGCGGCGATCGCGGAACGCCCGACGCGACGGGGGGTCGTCGGATTGCAGTCCACTGTGTCTGTTCCTCTCGGCGCTGCTCGTCGATGAGCAGCGGGTGCGTGGGAGGCACGCTACCGAGGGCGGAGAATGTTTCGCAATCGTTTTCGGTAATTTCGAAACATCACCGAAAACGCGACAGAACTCCGAAAATCAGCGCCGCGCGATCGTGGATGCGCGGATGACGAGCTTGACCGGCATGGGGTGCGTCCCGGCGCCGACGTCGACGCCGTCGATCGCATCGAAGACCCGCTGCGCGGCCTGTCGGCCGAGCTGCTGGAGGTTGGCGTTGATGCTCGTGAGGGGCGGTCGGGCGTTCTCGGTGAGAAGTTCCCAGTCGTCGTACCCGATGACGGCGAGATCGCCCGGAACGTCGCGGCCGAAGTCGCGCGCGGTGTCGAGGACACCGCGGGCGATCTGGTCGGAACCGCAGAACACGGCGTCCACCTCGGGATGCCGCTCCAGCAGGATCGCGGCCGCGTCACGGCCCCAGTGCTCGTTCCACGCGGCGAACATCGGCTCACCGACGAAGTCCAGGCCCGCCGCCGCGAGTGCGGCACGAGCCCCGGCCAGGCGGTCCTGGGCGGCGGCGTACGACGGGTCGCCCGAGATGTGGGCGATGCGGCGCCGACCGCAGGCCAGCAGGTGCTCGATCGCCAGGCGCCCGCCCGAGTAGTTGTCGGGGGTGAGCGAGAGGTCACGGGGGTCGTCGGACGGGGAGTAGGCGTAGACGACGGGCACCGGCAGCTCCTGTCCCAGCGAGGGACGGGGGTCGGTCTGGCGCCCCACGACGATGATGCCGTCGACCCGGCGACTCAGCAGCGCGCGCAGATGGTGCTGTTCGCGTATCGCGTCTCCGCGCGCATCGCAGAGGAAGACGTTGATCTGCCCCGCCCCGAACGCGTCCTCGGCGCCCATGAGGATGGGGATCACGAAACGACCGTCGAGGTCGTTGGTCAGCAGGCCCACCGTGCCGGTGCGCCCGGCCAGCAGACCGCGCGCCATGGCGTTGGGGGTGAAGGCGAGCTCTGCCGCGGCCTCCATGACGCGCTGCCGCGTCCCCGCGGCGACGTCACCGCGACCGTTGAGCGCCTTCGACGCCGTGGCGATCGAGACGCCGGCGCGGCGGGCCACATCGCTCAGCGTGGCTGCGCGCACGGGATCGGTCGTCATCGGCTTCCGTTTCATGTTCGTTACCTTCCGCCGTCTTGACGGATCGGCAACACACACGTTACCGTCCCGAAAGGGATTTCGGTTATTTCGATGACCACCCCGCCAGCGGTGCCGACCCCGACTGTCGCATCCGCTCAATGAAGAGCTAGAGGAGACTGCAATGACCCCATCCCGGCGCCGCTTCGCCCTTCGGGCCGCGACGGCCATCCTGGCCGCGAGCGCTCTCGTCGGCGGACTTGCCGCGTGCTCGGGCGGCTCGACCGCCACCGCACCGGCCGACATCCCCGCCGAGGGCACCGACGACGGTTCGACCCTGACCCTGTGGACGCGCGCACCCCTCGAGAAGCAGGCGAAGCTCCTCGTCGAGGCCTACAACGCCAGCCACCAGAACCAGGTCGAGCTGACCGTGGTCCCCAATGACGACTACGTCGCCAAGGTGGGCGCCGCCGCGGGTTCGGGCGGACTCCCCGACCTGTTCGCCGCCGACATCGTCTACGTGCCGAACTGGGTCGAGCAGGGGCTCTTCCAGGACATCTCGGCGCAGATCGACGGGCTGTCGTACAAGGACACCATCAACCAGGGTCACCTCGACGCGGGCACCCTCGACGGCAAGGAACACGTCCTGCCCTTCGTGCTCGACCTCTCGGTGATGATGTGGAACAAGGACCTGGTCGCCGAGGCGGGGCTCGACCCCGAGAAGGCCCCCGCCACGGTGGCCGACTTCGCCGAGACCGCCAAGGCCGTGCAGGCGCTGAACAAGCCCGGAGTCTCGGGCACCTCGACGGGGCTGAACTGCGGCGGCTGCCTGCTCTTCACCTGGTTCCCCTCCATCTGGGCGTCCGGCGACGAAGTGCTCGGCGCCGACGGCACCGAGTCGCTGCTGAACAACGACGCGGCCAAGGAGGTCTACTCGACCTGGAAGGACCTCGACGCCGCCGGCGCCGTCGCCCCCGGGTCGGCCGACGAGACCGGCGCCACCTGGGTCGCCGGCTTCCAGGAGGGCAACGTCGGCATCATGCCGTTCCCCGCCACCCTGCTGTCGGGGCTGTCCTTCGACGCGGGTGTCTCCGGCATCCCGGGTGTCGACGGCGGCGAGTCGACCTTCGTCGGCGGTGACGGCGTCGGCATCTCGAAGGACTCGAAGCAGTCCGCGCAGGCGTGGAACTTCCTGTCCTGGCTCACGTCCGAGGACGCGCAGGTGGGCGTTCTCGCCAAGGACGGCAGCACCGTCGCGCGTTCCGACCTCGCCGACAACGAGTTCTCCTCGAAGGACCCCCGGCAAGTGGCGATCAACGAGGTCGCCGGCAAGGGCAAGACGCCCGTGGCGCTGAACTTCCAGCAGGCGTTCAACGCTCCCGGCAGCCCCTGGTTGACGCTCGTGCGCAACGCCGTCCTGAACGGCACCGACACCGTCGACGCCGACAACGACGAGATCACCGCCGTCCTGTCCCAGTAATCCCCGTGGGGGTGCCGTCCCGGCGGCACCCCCACACCCCCGGAAGGAACACCGTGGCTCTCACCACTTCGCCCCGCCGTTCACGGTACGGCCGCACGGCGCTGGGCGGTCCCGTCCAGGGCTGGCTCTACGCCGCCCCCACAGCCCTGTTCGTCGTCGCGCTCTTCGTCATCCCCCTCCTGCTCGTGCTGCAGATGTCCGGCTCCGACTGGCCCCTGCTGCGCGGCAACAGCGGTCCGAACTTCCCCGAGAACTTCGTGGATGCCGTGACCCACCGTCTCTTCTGGGACTCGGTGCGGTTCACGCTGCTCTACACCGCCATCACGACCGTCCTGCTCATCGGCCTGGGCCTCGGTCTCGCGCTCCTGGTCCAGGAGTCCACGGCCTGGAAGGGGTTCCTGCGGACGGCGTTCCTGCTGCCGAGCGCGCTGGGCCTGGCATCCGCATCCCTGCTCTTCTACGTGCTCTACTCCCCCATCGCCGGGCCGTTCGCCGGACTCATGGAGTCGTGGGGCATCACCTTCCTCGGCTCTCCCGAGGGCGCCCTGTGGTCGACGGTGTTCCTCATCGTCTGGCGGTTCGCCGGGTTCTACATGCTGCTGCTGCTCGTCGGCCTGCAGGGCATCCCGGAGGAGATCTACGAGGCGGCGCGCATCGACGGCGGGTCGCGGTGGCAGATCTTCCGCGACATCACGGTGCCGCTGCTTCGCCCCACTTTCGCGCTCACCACGGTGATGTGCGTGACCGGGTCGCTGTTGGCGTTCGACCAGTTCTACATCCTGACCAAGGGCGGTCCCGACAACAGCACCATGACCGTGGTGCAGCTGATCTACAACATCGCCTTCCAGGGGCAGAACAGCCTCGGCATCGCCGCCGCGCTGTCGGTCGTCATCCTGCTCGCCCTCGTCATCATCAACGCCGTGCAGTTGCGCGCGTTCCGTCGTCCCGAGGAGGCCTGACATGGCCACGACCGACATCCGACCGCGCACGCCCGTCACGGGCAGCACCCGCGCCATCGTCGCCCCCGGCTACCGCGGTCGATCGCGGCCGAGCGGACCGATGCTGTGGGGCCTGCCCGGCAAGGTCTTCACGGGCGCCCTCGCGATCATCTTCCTGTACCCGCTGGTGTGGACCGGTGTCGCCTCGGTGAGCCCGCAGGCCGGCACGAACCAGGCCGAGGGATGGGGCTTCGGCAATTACGAGAAGCTCGCGAACTTCCAATCCGGCATCTGGGTCTACCTCGGCAACTCGCTGTTCGTCTCGGTCCTGACCGTCGTGCTGACCCTGTTGATCTCTTTCCTCGGCGGCTACGCGTTCGCCCGCTTCTCGTTCCCGGGCAAGAACCTGCTGTTCCTGTCGGTCTTGGCGATCCTGATGGTGCCGTACGCCACCTTGCTGATCCCGCTGTACGTCATCCTCAACGCCGTGGGTCTGCAGAACTCGCTCGTGGGCGTCGCCCTGGTTCTGACGATGTTCCAGCTGCCCTTCTCGATGTTCATGATGCGCATCTCGTTCGAGTCCGTCCCCCGCGAACTCGACGAGGCCGCGCTCGTCGACGGCTGCACGAGCTTCAGTGCGCTCTGGCGCGTGCTCCTGCCCGCCGTCAAACCCGGACTCATCACGGTGGGTCTCTTCGCCTTCCTCACCGCGTGGAACGACTTCATCGCCCCGCTCATCCTCATCAACGACCAGTCGCGCATCACTCTGCCGCTGGCCGTGGCGAACCTCCGCGGCCAGACCATGGGCGTCATCGACTACGGCGTGACCGAAGCCGGTGTCGTCGTCCTCGCTTTGCCGTGCATCGTCCTGTTCCTGATCCTCCAACGTCACTACGTGCGCGGCTTCATGTCCGGCGCCTTCAAGGGATGACCATGTCGACCACACTTCCCTCCCGTCCGCTCGACTCCGCCACGGCCCGCACCGTCGTCGCCCCCGTCGTCCCCTCCCGTTCGCGCCTGCGGCCGCTCGGCCTCGACGAAGTCCGTATCACCGGCGGGTTCTGGGGTGAGCGCCAAGCCGTCAACGCCGCACACACGTTGTCCCACATCCTGGGCCGTCTCGAGTCCGAGGGCTGGCTGCCGAACTTCGATCGCGCCGCGGCCGGCACACTGCCCGCCGGACGCCGCGGGCGGGAGTTCAGCGACTCGGAGGTGTACAAATATCTCGAAGCCGCGGCGTGGGAGATCGGCCGTCACGCCGACGCCGATCTCGAGCGCACCTTCCGCGCCGTCGTCGACCGGGTCGGCGCGGCCCAGGAGGCCGACGGTTACCTCAACACCGAGTTCGGCCGGGTCGGCCAGCAGCCGCGGTGGTCCGATCTGGAGTGGGGCCACGAGCTCTACTGCCTCGGCCACCTCTTCCAGGCGGCCGTGGCACGCGAGCGCACGCGTCCCGGAGCCGACGACGGTCTCCTCGTCATCGCCCGGCGCGCCGCCGACCTCGTCTGCGATGTCTTCGGCGCCGAGGGGATCCCCTCCTTCTGCGGTCACCCCGAAATCGAAGCCGCCCTCGCCGAACTGGCGCGCGTCACCGGTGACGAGCGGTACGCCGCGCAGGCAGCGCTGTTCGTCGCGCGCCGCGGACACGCGACGCTCTCCGACATCGAGTGGGGCCGTCGCTATTTCCAAGACGACGTCCCCGTCCGCGACGCCACCGCCCTGAGCGGCCACGCCGTGCGGGCGAACTACCTCGCCGCCGGCGCCGTCGACGTCGCCGTCGAGAGCGGTGACGACGACCTCCTGGCCTCGCTGCGCGCACAGTGGACCCGTACGCGCGGACGCCGCACCTACATCACGGGAGGCCAGGGCTCCCACCATCAGGACGAAGCCTTCGGCGATGACTGGGAGCTGCCGTCGGACCGCGCGTACTCCGAGACGTGCGCCGGCATCGCGTCGGTGATGTTCGCGTGGCGTCTGCTGCTGTCCGGGGGCGACGCCGCCTACGCCGACCTCATCGAGCGCACGCTCTTCAACGTGGTGGCCACCTCGCCCTCCGCCGACGGCCGCAGCTTCTTCTACGCCAACACGCTGCATCAGCGCGTCCCCGGTGTGGTGCCCGACCCGAACGCGACCTCGCCGCGCGCCTCCTCGTCGCTGCGCGCACCGTGGTTCGAGGTGTCGTGCTGTCCCCCGAACGTGGCCCGGACCCTCGCCAGTCTCGACGCCTACGTCGCCACGGCCGACGATCGCGGCATCCAGATCCACCAGTACGCACCGGCTGAGATCCGCACGACCCTCGACGACGGTCGTGACGTGTCACTGCACGTCGACACCGCCTATCCGAGCGACGGCACCGTCCGCATCACCGTCGACCACGCTTCGGATGAGGCCTGGACTCTGTCACTGCGCGTCCCGGAGTGGGCCCGGGGTGCGGGAGTGCGCGTGTGGAGCGACGGCTCCGTCACGGAGGACACGGCCGTCGACGCGGGGTGGGCCCACGTGACGCGCGCGTTCCGTGCCGGCGACGTCGTCGAGTTGGACCTGCCGATGGCGCCGCGCGTCGTGGTCCCCGATCCGCGTATCGACGCCATCCGCGGGTGCGTCGCGATCGAGCGGGGTCCGGAGGTCCTCGCTCTCGAGTCGGTGGATCTGAACTCGGGAGACGACGTCGGAGAGGTCGTCCTCGACGCAGCCGCGCTCCCCGTCGAGGGCGACGGTCGCGTCTGGGTGCAGATCGCCGACCGCACCCCCACCGCCGGCGGGTGGCCGTTCGGCGACGGTCCCGCTGCGCCGGATGCTGAACCGAGCCGGGTCGCGCTCGTCCCATATCACGACTGGGGCAACCGCGGTCCGTCCACGATGAGGGTCTGGATGCCGACCGCCTGAACGACCCCGCGGATCGGCCCCTGAGCCGGCGTCCCGTGTACGCGGGCGCCGGCTCAGCGCATCGGCAGCAGCCGCGTCGGCGACGGCGACGGCGTGCGGTGACGCACGCGCCCCGGAACGCCGGTGCGGGTATCCAACGGCAGCGAGACGATCTCGTGCGCCAGCTGGCCGGCGACGAGCAGGGTGTCGGCGACGACGACGTGGTGGCGCGGCCAGTGCGTGCCGGTCTCGGCCAGCGCCGTGAGCTGCAGCGCCTCGCCGGCGCCGCGAACCGACAGCACGCCGACGGTGTCGCTGCCCCGCACACCGGCGTACAGCGTCGAGCCGTCGCGGCTCGCGCACAGTTCTGCGGCGGTGTCGGTGTCGAGCGTGCCGAGGAGCTGCTCGCCGGAGCGCACCTGCCACCGACCGGCGCGGTCGGCGGCCAGCACGAAGACCTCGCAGCTGAGCTCGGTCACGACGTAGAGGTGCCCGGAGGGATGCCAGATCCCGTGACGCGGACCGCTCCCCTGCGGCAGCACGACCTCTTGCGCCAGCCGCAGGCCGCCCGGGGTCGATCGCCAGAACCGCACGAGGTCGTAGCCCATGTCGGTGGTCGCCACGACACCGCCCGGCAGGAAGATCGCCTGGTGCGCCCGCGAGACGCGGTCACCGGCGACAGCCTCCTCCGATTCGGCGTCGGTCTCGGGGATGTCGTCGTAGGCGGGGATCAGGTGCGAGAACTCCTCGCCCGCCGCCGTGCGCAGGGCGCGCGCCGCGGCCGCGAGGTCGGGCACCACCGCCCCCGACACGCGCGCGCCGGTCGAGACGGTGCCCTCCGGCGACTCGCCCGACCCATACGGGTCGGCGGCCTCGCCGGCGATGATCGGGCGGGAGGGGCGGCCCTCGGCATCCAGGTCGATGCGCACCACCCGTCCGTCACCCCAGCAGCTCGTGACGAGGAACGACGCGTCGGGTGCGACGGCGACGTGGCAGACGGCCGCACCCGCATCGACCGGGCGGCCGAGAGGAGCCAAGCGCGTCTCGCCGATGCGGCGGTAGGCCTGCACCGTGCCGTCGAACTCGACGGCGGCGTACACGATGTCGGGCGCCGTCGGGTGGGCGGCGAGCCACGACGGCGAGCCGGGCGCGGCGACGGCCGTGCCCACCATGCCGAGCGGGCCGCCGGCGTCGGGCGCGTCGACCGCCCCCGCCTGGAGGATGCCGACACCCTCCGCCGAACCTGCGTCGGGGGTGTACGCGCCGACCCAGAACCGCATCAGTCGATGAGGTCGTGGCGCACGATGACCTGGTCGCGCGCGGGGCCGACGCCGATCACCGAGATGCGCGTGCCGCTCATCTTCTCGAGCGCGAGGACGTACTCCTGCGCCGTCTGGGGAAGGTCGTCGAAGGTGCGCGCCGACGAGATGTCTTCGCTCCAGCCCGGGTAGTTCTCGTAGATCGGCTTCGCGTGGTGGAAGTCGGTCTGATTCACCGGCAGGTCGTCGTACCGCACGCCGTCGACGTCGTAGGCCACGCACACGGGGATCTGCTCGAGTCCGCCGAGGATGTCGAGCTTGGTGAGCACCAGGTCGGTGATGCCGTTGATGCGCGTGGCGTAGCGCGTGATGGGCGCGTCGTACCAACCGACGCGGCGCGGACGACCCGTGGTGGTGCCGAACTCGAAGCCCCGCGAACGCAGCCAGTCGCCGCTCTCGTCGAAGAGTTCGGTCGGGAACGGGCCCGAGCCCACGCGCGTCGTGTAGGCCTTGACGATGCCCACGATGCGGTCGAGGCGGTTCGGGCCGACGCCGGAACCCGTCGACGCCCCGCCGGCCGTGGCCGACGACGACGTGACGAACGGGTAGGTGCCGTGGTCGACGTCGAGCATGGTGGCCTGGCCACCCTCGAAGACGACGACGTCGCCGGCCTCGAGAGCGTCGTTCAGCAGCAGCGACGTGTCGGCCACCATCGGACGCACGCGCTCGGCGAACGAGAGCAGGTCTTCGACGATCTCGTCGACCGTGATCGAGCGACGGTTGAAGACCTTCACCAGCAGGTGGTTCTTCTGATCGAGCGCGCCCTCGACCTTCTGGCGCAGGATGTTCTCGTCGAAGAGGTCTTGCACGCGGATGCCGACGCGGTTGATCTTGTCGGCGTAGGCCGGGCCGATCCCGCGACCGGTGGTGCCGATCATGCGCTTGCCGAGGAAGCGCTCGGTGACCTTGTCGAGGGTGCGGTGGTACTGCGTGATGATGTGCGCGTTGGCGCTGATCTTCAGGCGCGAGGTGTCGAGACCGCGGGCGTTGAGCGCCTCGAGCTCGTAGAACAACACCTCGAGGTCGACCACGACGCCGTTGCCGATCACGGGCGTCACACCCGGAGACAGGATGCCGCTGGGCAACAGGTGCAGCGCGTACTTCTCGTCGCCGATGACCACGGTGTGCCCGGCGTTGTTGCCGCCGTTGAACTTCACCACCCAGTCGGTGCGCTCACCGAGCAGATCGGTGGCCTTGCCCTTGCCCTCGTCGCCCCACTGGACGCCGACGATCACGATTCCGGGCATGAGTGCTCCTCGCATGTTGTCCGGCGGTACACCCCATCCTATCGAGCGGGTCCGACACGGCCCCCCTCGACAGGGCGAGGCGACCAGCCGGGGAACCGGCGAGCGGTGCGGGCGGCGAGACGGCAGGGGCGGGTGGCGAGGGGAGGGGATGCCGCGAGCGGAGGAGCAATGGACGCTCCCGCGTCCTCCCCTCACGGAATCTCCTCCCCCCGGCCCCGAGGATGCCGGTGGTGGCCCCGCGGGGCGAGCGGGACATGGGGCGGTCGCCGAAGGGTGCATGACGGTGGCGAAAGGAGGGGATACGGCGAGCGGAGGAGCAATGAGCGCTCCCGCGTCCTCCCCTCGCCGGATCTCCTCCCCCCGGCCCCGAGGATGCGGGCGGTGGCCCCGCGGGGTGAGCGGGACACGGGGCGGTCGCCGAAGGGTGCATGACGGCGGCGAGGGGAGGGGATGCCGCGAGCGGAGGAGCAATGGACGCTCCCGCGTCCTCCCCTCACCGAATCTCCACCCCCCGCCCCATACCCACCCAACCCCCGCCCGCCACCCCGCCCCCCCCCCCGGCCCCGCCCGAGCGCGCCCCCCCCGCCTCGCCGCGAACGGTGCGAACCCGAGACGCCGGGACGCGCCGGCGCTACCCTGGGTCGATGCTGCGAACGCGCGAGTGGGCCGTCGGATGGAACGCCGCGCGCATCGCGGCGGCGGCGATGATCGCGGTCGCGGTGATCGCGCAGTTCGTCTCGTCGGTGACAGGGGCGGTCGAAGCCGGGCGGCACGTGGTCACCATCGTGGCGAACTTCTTCAGCTTCTTCACGATCCTCTCCAACGTCTTGGCGGCGATCGTGCTGCTGATCGTGGGCGTGCGGTTCTTCGTGCGCGGCCGCCGCACCGGCCCCGAACCGCTCGCCCTGGCGACCGTCCTGGCCTGGGTCACCACCTACATGCTCGTCACCGGCGTCGTGTACAACCTGCTGCTGCGCGGCCTGCCCCTGCAGCCCGAGACGGTGCCCTGGTCGAACGAGATCCTGCACGTCTGGGGCCCGCTCTTCCTGCTGCTCGATCTGTTGCTCGGCCCCGGGCGTCGGCGCCTCCCCTGGCGCGCAGCCCTGACGGCGGCGATCTTCCCCATCGCCTGGGTGATCTACACGATGCTGCGCGCGCCGCAGATCACGAACCCCACCACCGGAGCGCCGTACTGGTACCCGTATCCGTTCCTCGACCCGAACGCCGCCGGGTGGGGCAGCGTGATCTTCTACATCGTCGCGATCGCCGTGGTCATCGTGGGGTTCGCCTTCGGAACGGTCGCCGTCGGTCGCCGCCGCGGCATCCGTTCCGCCTGACGCGCAGCGGTGACGCGCGCTCACCCGCGGCACCCGTCCCGACTCACGCGCAGCGGTACCGCGCGGGATCCGTCCGGCCTGACGCGCGG
>NZ_CAUQWC010000017.1:0-26051 GCF_963521695.1 uncultured Microbacterium sp.
GTCGATCTGTCCCACCGCTTTGAGCGTGCCGCGCCAGTCGCGCGGTTTGATGTACGGCACGAGAAGGGTGCGCCTGTCGCGCAGGAGCGATCGGGTCTGGGGCGAGTCGAAGCTGACCCACAGCGAGTCGTCCGTCGCCCCGAGTCCGGGTGCCAGGCGCACGAGCTGGGCGATGTGCCCACCGGTCGACGCCGCGAGCAGCATCTTGCGCGGGTTGTCGGGGTTCAGGTCGAGGCGGGCGGACGTATCACGCGCCGCGATCATCGGGCCTCACCCGTTCCGAGACGGATTGCGGCGGAGGTCGCCGTGGTTCGCCGGCGCTCTCTCGTCGCCGCCCTCCCGGACGACGCATTGTCGGACGCACGAGTAAGAATCACTGATCTCCCCCAGATCTTGTGTCGGGCCCGATCTTTCCCGGGCCCGACGTCAGAGTGAATTGTACGGCAGGCCCATTACAGGGCCGTGTCCAGCAAAGCAACGGCGCTGACCAGGAATGCGGTGCGCACCGCCGTCCACGACGCAGAACGAACGGAATCGCCGGGATTCCGGAGCCCGTCCGCGAGGCCTAGGCCCGAGCCCGGCCGAGAATGTTGCGGTAAGCGTTCAGGGTCTGCGCGGCGACGACATCCCAATCGAGCGCGCGCAGGTCGGCCCGCTCAGGCCTCCCCGATGTCGTGGACCACTCGAGTGCGCTCGCCAGGGCGGCAGGTGTCAGATCGCCGTCGAACAGGCGCACCCAGTCATCGCCGAGCTGTTGCTGAAGCTCCTGCATGGCCCCCAACTGCGGAACGAGCACAGGGCGGTCCGCCGAGACGGCCAGGATCGCCGAGCCCGAGTTCTGGATGCGCGAGTACGGGAGGACGACCAGATCCGCCGCGGCGAGAGCTGCGGCGATGTCGTCATCGGGGAGGAACCGCGCATCGATCACGATCCGGTCGTCTCCGCGGGCGGCCTCGCGGATCTCCGCCTCGAGCTCGGGAGGCGAGATCTTCCCGGCGATGAGCAGGGTGGCATCCACTTCGCTTTCGCGGAACACCCGGATCAGGTGAGGGACGTTCTTGTAGCGGCGGATCTGCCCCACGCTGACGATGACCGGACGACGGGGGTCGACCCCCAGTCGCTCGCGCGCCTGGGTGCGGCCGACCCCGAAGTCGTACGAGTCGCGGTAGTGGCCGTGCGGGATGACCTCCGCGGGAACGGCGGCGAGTTCGGGATAGGCGGTCCGGGCGCCGACGACGCCCTGCGCCGTCAACGAGATGATGCCGTCGACGTTCTTCAGCAGCAGCTTGTCGGCCAGAGCGCGCAGGCGCGCCGTCGAGCGCTCCTCGTGCGCGGCGACGTTGTGCACCGTCCACACCAGAACGGTCCCCCGGCGCCGCGAGAGCGCGAGGCTGCCGTAGAACAGCGCGAGTCGGCAGACGTGCCGGTACAGCCGGGGTCCCGACAGGAACGACAGATCGGGCCAGTGCAGATGGATGACGTCGGTGCGCTCGACGAGCAGACGCCCGTAGTGCAGGTCGCGCACGACGGCGCCTTGCCGCTGCAGAGCGCGCGCGAGGTCGGCGGTGTACGGATTCGCCTTCTCGGTGCGGAAAGCAGGTTCGGCCTGGACGACCAACGGATGCCGCGCCGTCGTCGACGGCTCCCGTCCGAAGAGGGTGCGTTCGGCGGCGGGGAACCCGCGACGCCACGAACGGCGGTGCGCCCACGCCTGCCGGTAGGCGTCGCGCGAGCTGCGACGCAGGGACTCGAGGAGAGCACGCAGGGCCACACCCGCCTGGAGCAGCAGCACCGCGAGCAGCGCGACGGGAGCGGACCAGACCGTCGTGAAATAGGTGACCTTGCCGGCGAGGACCATCGCCAGCCGGCGCCCGCTCGAGCTGCTCGACCCGCCGACGTCGTGACGGATGACGGCCTCGGGCACGATGATCGGACGGAAGCCGCGGCGCCACGCCCGCGTCGAGAACTCCGCGTCCTCGCTGTACAGGAAGAAGCGTTCGTCCATGCCGCCGATGCGGTGCCACACGTCACGACGCGTCATCAGGAGACAGCCCGTGACGATCGGGACCTCGCGGACGGTGTCGCGCTTCCAGCGGCCCAGGGACTCCGGGTCGAAGAGGGTGGACTTCTTGGCGACGGCGGAAGCCCCCGTGGCGTAGCAGAGCAGCGACCACAGGCTCGGCGCGCCCCAGCACGACGACGGGTCCAGCGCGCCGGTCTCATCGACCGTGCGACCGCCGTAGATCCCGTGTTCGGGGTGGGCTTCGGCGAAGCTGACCAGCGCTTCCAGCGAACCGGGGAAGGCGGACGCGTCGGGGTTGAACAGCATGACGTAGTCGGCCGTCGACGCCTCCACTCCCCGATTGACCGCGCGCGCGAAGCCGAGGTTCTCGCCCGCGTCGATCAGGGTCACGGCGGGATGCGCGGCGCGGATCGCATCGAGGGAGCCGTCGGTCGATCCGTTGTCGATCAGCACGATCCCGAGCCAGTCGAGGTCGAGATCGACCAGGGAGCCGATGGCTTCGAGGGTGCGATCGCGGGTGTTGTAGTTGACGATGATCGCGTCGACGGTGGGCGCGCTCACGCGGTGACCCGGTCGGGCGTCGACGCGGGCTCGGCGTCTCGCCGGTAGGCGATGACCTTGGCCGGCACTCCGCCGGCGATCGCGTTCTCGGGGACGTCCTTCGTCACGACGGCCCCGGCAGCGATGACCGCCCCGTCTCCGATGGTGACGCCGGCGAGGACGACGACATCGGCCCCGAGCCAGGTTCCGGCCCCGATGACGATGTCATCCTCCTGCTTGGGCTGGTCCATGGGAGGGACACCCTTCGCGATGCCGTAGTTCGACGCCGTCAGCGTCACACGAGGGGCGAGAAGCGCCCTCTCGCCGAATGTGATCCGGCCGGTCGAATTGCCCGCCCAGATGGTGGAGTACTCCCCGATCCGCGTGCCGGAGCCGATGGTGATGCGCTCGGCGTTTCGGAAGGAGACGTTGGGCGCGAAGGTCACGTCCGTGCCGCGTGTGAGTTTGCGCACCTGCGAGACGTGGGAGTACCCGTAGAAATGCAGCACGCGCAATCCGTGCAGGTACACCCGCGGGTCGAGCAGTGAGGCGACTGCCACGAGCGTTTTGCGGATCTTGTTCATTCGTCCACCCCTTCGAGCGTCGAGCGGATCCGACCGGCGATGCCGGCGGTGTCCAACTCCGCGCGGGTCGTCACGGTCAAGGTGATCTTCTCGCCGTAGACCGCGGCGAACACGGCCAGTTCGTCCCGACGGTCCGACGCCGGCAGCACGATGAAGCGCTCTACGACGTCGCCGGAGAAGAATCTCGGCTCGCGCGACCACGGCACCAGCGTCACGTATCCGATCGAGCGACCGCGCGGCGGCTCCTCGACGGCCAGACCGCGAGCGAACGCCGCGACCTGGGAACGCACCGACGCGATGACCTCGGGCAGGCCCGACGCCGGGGTCCCGTGCGCGCGGAGCATTTCCACGTGGTTGCGGATGGCGCGCTCGCCCTTCTTGCGGCGCGACACCGGCACCATCACGTCGATACCGTCACGGTCGTCGTCGACCGCGCACATGGCGGCAGCGACGATCAGGTCGTTCAACGATCCGCGCAGCTTGGCCGCCCGGCGCGTGGTCGCCGAGGCATCGACCTCGAAGTAGGTGTCGGTGAACGGCGGGATGAAGCTTGCACGCAGATTCCGGCGGGTCGCGTAGACCTCCTTGAGCGGGCGGATGTTGCGCCCGACCACGCGTTTCGCCCTCTTCACGACGGGCTTGCGCCAGTACTCCCGCCACGCGGCGGACACGTTCGGCTGCAGTCGCCACCAGTTGCGGGCCGCGTACAGCGGCACGAGCGCGCGCGATGCGGGCGGTCGTGCCGTGCGCGGCAGCGGCGTCTCCTCGGAGACCTCGGACGCCTCGGTGAGCTCGGTGAGACGTTCCATCGCCCACTTGGCATCCCCGTTGGCGTGGTGCATGCGGGCCCCGAAGGCGACCTGGCCGGTGGCCAGCTGCGTGAAGGTGAAGTCCCAGAGCGGGCGGTCGCGCGGGAGCAGGCCGCGGTCCCCCTCGATGAACCACCGCAGGCGGTCCGTCCCGAGGTCATGGGTCCCCTCGGGGAAGTGCACGTGATCCCGCAGGGTGAAGTCCTCTGCCGGAACCCATGCGGGCGCCGTCACCCCCAGCGGGGAGTCGATGACACGCAGCCGGAACTCCGGAACCCGTCGCACGAGGCGATCGACCCCGGCCAGGATCTTCTCCTGGTCCAGCGAGCCGTCGTCCAGATGCAGATTCCGACCGCTGAGAACGAGGATGCATCCGGTGTGCATCGTCTCGTACTGGATGTTCGTCGCGAGGTGCGTCTCGTCGAGGATGCGGAGCAGTTCGACCGACACACCGGGGGCGGTGGGGGCGTCTCCGGCGGGCGCCGGCGAGACGCTCGCCGAGGAGGGGGCGGAGGCGAACCGCTCGCCGATCACCGGCGAGCTCCACGCCTGGCGGGCTCCGGTGACGATGCCGTCGAACATGGCGTGCTCATGGGCCGCCGGCTTCTTGCGGGCGAACGCCCGCACGATGCGCACCACCGAGCGCCCCACGAGACGCCACGCGAGCCGGGTGCCCAGCACCGGATCGATGTGGACCCACTTCGCGATCATCGCTCCCAGCCCCAGGCCGTAGCCGCGGTGCAGGTTGACGTAGTCCTGGCCCTCACGGGTGTTGTTGTGCCAGACGATGCAGGTGGCGTCGTGAACGATCGTCGACCCGGCGCGGACGATGCGGACGAAGATGTCGAGGTCCTCGGCACCGGCCCAGGGCTTGCCGGCGCCCAGGGCGTCGTCGAAGCCGCCCATGCGCAGAAGCATCTCGCGTCGGAACGCCATGACGGCGCCGTGGCCGGCATCCAGTCCCTGGACGGGCGTGCGATACAGGCGCTGTCTGCGGTACGGGGCCTTGGCGGCGGATTCGGATCGGTGCAGCATGCGGCCCGTGACCGCCCCGACCGTCGGGTCCTCGAAATGCGGGAGGACGACGTCGATCCACCCCTCCTCCGGCAGGCAGTCGTCGTCGGTGAAGATGACGAACGGGCGCGCGGAGGCATGGATGCCGGCGTTGCGGGCGACCGAGAGTCCGGCGCCGGCGAGCACGTAGACGACGCCGGCCTCCTCGGCGATCTGCCGCGTCTCGTCCGTGTCGGAGGCGCTGTCGACGACGACGACCTCGGTCTCGGCCGGAGTGGTCTTACGAATGGCCGCCAACGCCTCGCGGAGATATCCGGGGCGGTTGCGGGTGCAGACGATGACCGAGATGTCAGACGGCGTGAGCATGCGCACCTCCCGCCGTGGCGCGGTCGCGCGCGGCGTCATAGCAGCGGACGAGGGTGTGCGCTGCGGCATCCCAGGTCAGTTCCGGGCCGTGCGCGATCGCGGCGGCGCTCATCCGCGCCAGCTCCGCACGGTCGTTCGAGAGCAGGTCGAGGTGCGATACGAGGGCGTCGACGTCGCGGGGCTCGTGGAACAGCCCCTGCACGCCGTCCTCCACGAGCGCCCCGGATGCGGTCGACACGAGGGGGACGCACCCCATCGCCTGGGCCTCGTATGTCACGAGCGCCGACCCTTCCTCGATGGTGGGGAGGAGAAGGACATCGGATGCCGCCAGTGCCGCCTCCACCTGGTGGGTGAAGCCGACGACCCGCACGCTCGGGTGGGCCAATCGGTCCGCGAGGAGCGCCTCGTATGCCGGGAGCATGCGCCCGACGACCGTGAGGGTCCCTTCCTTGCTCGCCTCCGACCTCAGCCACGCGTCGAGGGCGTAGTGGAGTCCCTTCCGGGGCTCGCCGAGTCCGACGTAGACGGCGCGAAGAGGCGCCGGCGCCGCGGTGCGGGCCCGCGCTACCCGCGTCCCGGGGCGGAAACCGTATTGATGGCGGAGGATGCGGTCGTCGGCGAAACCGGCGTCACGGAACGTCTGCGCGACGAAATCCGACGGCGCAAGAATGGCGGTCGCCTGCGACCAGTCCGCGCGCTCCATGTCGAGGCGACGGTCGTTCGCCGTGTGCGCGGTGTCGACCTCGCCCTGCAGGCCCAGTCTCGCGACCTCCTCGGCGACCACCCGCCACGCGAACTCCGTGTGGGTGTTCGGCGCCTCGCGCACGACGGCGATCCCGCGCTCGCGCGCCGTCGCCGCAGTGCGTCCGGGGCCCGTGGGCCACAGGTGCACGATGTCGTATCCCCCACGCGCCGCGAATCGCGCCGCCCGGGCATCGTGCCACGCGAAGGCACGGTCGCGCCCGATTGCACGGTGCGGGACCCTCTTGCCTCGGACAGCGAGGGTCTGCGTCACACACACATTCGCCGGCACCGGCCGCGCGATGCTCGCCGCGACGACGTGGACGTCGTGACCGAGCCGGGCGAGTCCGTCGACCTGATTCCACGCCGTCCAGCCGATACCTGGCGCCCCGAGTGCATGAGGAAACGAAAAAAGCACCCGCATAGACATTGCCCCCGTTTCGAGCAGACACCGAATGCAGACATCGATACCCGCCGGACTCCTACTGTGGACACGGGGCGCCGGCATTGCAAGTTGAGTACTTGTTGTACACCCGAACGACGCGACGTTGTAACACGTAGGAATCGCTAATACCAGAGGTTGCCCGCATACTGTCAAGGTGAGGTCGGTCGGTTCGCCGGTTACCGGGTGTCTCCGGAGATCCTCTCGTTCGCCATAGGTGGCTCAAGTTACATCGTCGCCCGGGGGGGCGACTGGAGGGGAAACAATGGAAATTCCGACGTATTTGCGCGTCCTGTGGAGGAGCAAATGGCTCCTCGTGGTGGGCGCCGTGGTCGCGGCCGTGGCTGCGTTCTTCGCCGGCTTCACCATCACGAACGGCCAGGTCGAGCCGCGCGCCGAGCAGTCGTACCGCGCCGGCACGACCCTGCTGCTGAACGGCCCTGACCAGCCGCTCTACCAGGCGGTCATCCCCGGCCAGGAGCTGCAGGAGGGCCAGACCCAGCCGCAGACGGTCGACCTGACCTCGCGCGCCATCCTGTACGCCTACCTGATCAGCGGTCAGGACATGCGCGCCACGGTGGAGTCGCAGATCGGAACCTTCGCCGAAGAGGAGACGCTCACCGCTCTCCGTCGCACCACGCAGCCCGCCGGCGACGAGTCCTTCGCCGGCCGCTACGTGCTGCCCATCCTCGAGGTCGTCGGCACGGCCTCCACGCCCGAGCGGGCTGAACAGATCTCCCGCACGGCTGCCCAGACCTTCGAGGCGCAGGTCGTGGCAGATCAGACCGCCGCGGAGATCCCCGAGGGCAACCGCGTCCTGATCACGACCATCGACCAGAAGCCCGGCGCGGCCCTCGAAGGCTCCAACCCGGCGATCCCCGTCGTGGTCACCTTCCTCGGCGTCTTCCTGCTCTTCGTGGCGGCGGCGTACATCATCGCCGGCTCCAAGGCCTCCCGCGAGCGCAAGCGTGCCGCGAAGGCTGCTCGCGAGGACGACGACGCCCCCTCATCGGCCAAGCTCGATGACGACGCCGACTTCTCCATCGACGACCTCCTGCCGGGCCAGAGCTCCGAGTCCGAGGCGGAGGCCGTCCGCTCGCGAGCGCGCAGCCGGTCCTCCCGCGTCGAGTCCTCGACTCTTCGCAGCGACCTCTGAACCCCGAGGCCCCTCCCGTGTCACTGCACACATCGCAGACGCGGGGGCCGCACGATGCTGCCCCCGCGTGGCCTCCTTCCTCACCGGCTCCGGTGACGGAGGACGAGGTGACCCTGCCCGTGGGCAGGGCGATCCTGGCCGTGGTGATCCTCGTCGCCGTGGCCGCCGTATCCGTCATCTTCCTGCCCCCGGTCGCGGCCGGTGGCGCGATGATCGTCGTCGCCCTGGCGGTCCTGGCACGGAGGATCCTCACCTCGTGGGTCGGTTGGCTCGGCATCCTCGTCGCCGTGGTGATGTTCATCCCCATCCGGCGCTACGCGTTGCCCATCCCGCTGCCCTTCCAGCTCGAGGCCTACCGCCTCGTGCTGTTCGTGATGTTCGCGGGCATGGTCGCGGCCCTTCTGCTGGACCGCAACCGCAAATGGAAGCCGGTCGGTTTCGGCTGGCCGATCGGCATCTTCTTCGTCTCGTTGTTCGTCTCCATCCCGCCGAACGGCACACGGCTCGTCGAGGAGGGCCTCGCCACGAGCGCCGTGGGTACCCTGGTCAACTGGGTCGTGCTGCTGTCGGTCTTCTACATCGTCCGGCAGATCATCGACACCGAGACCATCGCGATGGGCCTCATGACCGCGCTCGTGTGGTGCGGGACGGTCGTGTCGGTGTTCGCGGTGTTCGAACGCGTGACGCGTATCAATGTCTTCCACCGGCTCGAGACCTTCCTGCCGCTGAACCTGATCTCCGCTGACGGCGAATCGTTCCGCGCCGGTGGTTACCGCTCGTTCGGCTCGTCGCAGCACCCGATCGCCCTGTCGGTGATGTTCTGCATCCTTATCCCCCTGGCGATCTACCTCGCGCGCTACGGCCGGTGGCCCAAGAACGAGTGGACGCGCCGGCTGGTCTACTCCCTCGTCACGCTCGTCCTGCTGATGGGCGTGCTGGTCGCGGTCTCGCGCACCGCGGTCATCGTGCTGGGCGTCATGTTCCTGCTCACCCTGCTTCTGCGGCCGTGGCTGGGCATCACCCTGCTGGCAATCGGTGTGCCGCTGCTGGCCGTCGGCATGGCAGCCCTCCCGAAGGTCGTCGGCACGCTGGTGCTGTCCTTCCTCGACATCGACGCGCTCATCGCCTCGCAGCAGACGTCGCCGGGTTTCCGCGGTGCCGGTCGATTGGCCGACCTCGGGCCGTCTCTGATCGAGGCCTCGCAGTCTCCGTTCTTCGGAACCGGCTTGGGAAGCCGCATCGTCGTGGGTGACGAGCAGAACGCCTACATCCTCGACAATCAGGTGCTCGGTTCGCTCCTCGAGGTCGGAGCCGTCGGCGTGCTCGGTCTGGCCGTGTTCATCCTCGTTCCGATCCTGATGATGGGCGCCTGGGCGTTCACCACGGCGCGGGACGAACCGCGCTACGCGATGCTGGCGTTCGCGCTGTTCCTGAGCGGAGCCGGCTACGCCGCCGCGCTGTTCTTCTATGACGCGTTCGGCTTCATGCAGACCTTCTTCGTGTACTCCATGTTGCTCGCGGTCGCCGGGTGGCTGCTCACCTCGAGCCCGCCCGCCCTGAAGGCGCGTGCGGCCGGCGAGGGGATGTTCGTCCGGTGGCCCCGTGCAACAACGGTGTCATCCGGGGTCGCCCTATGACCCCTCGGATGTCGATCGTCATCCCCGCCCACGACGAGGGCCCCCTGGTGCGCCGAAGCCTGGAGCAGATGCTCCGGGGCGCGGCGCCCGGGGAGTTCGACGTCGTCGTGGTGGCCAACGGGTGCTCGGACGACACCGCGGAACAGGCGCGCGCCGTACCCGGCGTCACGGTCCACGAAATCACCGAGGGCTCGAAGATCGCGGCGCTGAATGCCGGCGACGCGCTCGCGCAGGTGCTCCCCCGCGCCTACATCGACGCCGACGTCGCGCTGTCGGTGTCGGCTCTGCGGGCGATGGCAGACGAGCTCACCGGCACGCCGGCGCCGCTCGCGGTGGCCCCGCGCCTCATCGTCGACACGTCGCGGTCCAGCCTGCCCGTGCGGTGCCACTCGCGCGTCTGGGCGGCGTCGGCCTATCGCTCCCGCGGTCACGTCGGCTCCGGGGTCTACGCGGTGAACGCCGCGGGCCGCGAGCGCTGGGAGACTTTCCCCGACGTCATCGCCGACGACCGGTTCGTGCAGCTGCGCTTCGCACCCGACGAGCGCACGACCCTCGCCGACGAGACCTTCACGGTCCACGCTCCGAGGAACATGCGCGCGCTCGTGCGCCGCGGGGTCCGCATCGAGCTGGGCAACCGGCAGCTGCCGAACGGCGGCGTCGAGCGTGACCGCGGCGGGCTCCTCGGGCGCGTGGCCCGCTCCCCCCGCCTCTGGCTCTCCTTCCCCTTCTACGTGTGGGGATATGCGATGCCCAAGCTCATCGCCCGTCGCCGATCGGCAGGTCCCATCGCGTGGGACCGCGACACTTCCCTCAGAGAGGCATCACGCCGATGACAAGCGACCTCAAACACAAAGCGTCCCGTGGCGCCGCGGTCACCGCGGGCGGCCTGTGGATCAAGACGGCGCTGCAGCTCATCTCCACGATGCTGCTCGCACGCCTCCTCGACCAGTCGGACTTCGGTCTCGTCGCCATGATCATGGCCATCGTCGGTGTGGCGGACCTCGTGCGCGACTTCGGCATGACCGGAGCCATCCTGCAGGCCAAGAAGCTCACCGAGGATCAGTGGCGGTCGCTGCTGTGGTTCTCGGCGATGCTGGGCACGGTGCTCATGATCGGCATCGCCGCCTGCGCTCCGCTCATCGCCCTGCTGTACGGCGAACCCCGCCTGACGATCCTGACCCTCGCCATCGCACCGACGCTCCTGATCAACGGCCTCTGCATGCCGCTGCAGGCCTCGGTGCAACGCGACCTGCGTTTCGGGACCCTTGCTCTCATCGACATCGTGGCGATGGCGGTCGGCGTCGCGCTGTCTGTCGTGGCCGCCCTGGTGGGCTTCGGCGTGTGGTCGCTGGTCGTCTTCGCCGGGGCCGGACAGGTGTACCGCCTGATCGCCCTGTGGATGGCCGCCAAGCCGCGCTGGGGTCGCCCCCGTGTCGGTCGTGACATCCGTCCGCTGCTCTCGACGGGCGGAAGCCTGTTCGGTGTGCAGCTGCTCAACTACGCCTCGCGCAACCTCGACAACGTGGTGATCGGTCAGCAGCTCGGCGCCGCGGCGCTGGGCCAATACTCCCGCGCCTACGCACTCTTCCTCCTTCCGCAGCAGCAGTTGACCGCTCCCCTGGGCCGGGTCGCCCTGCCCATCCTGAGCCGCCTGCAGGATGACGGCGAGCGCTACCGGCGCTACATCAGCAACGCCATGGTGGTCATCGGCTATCTCGCCCTCCCGGTGTACGCGATCGCCGCGGCCGTCGCGCATCCGCTGATCCTTCTGCTGCTCGGTCCCGGATGGGATACGGCGGCGGACGCCTTCGCGCTCCTCGCCCTGGCGGGCGTCGCCCAGGCGGTCGGCAACGTGAACGGGTGGATCTACATCACCCTCGGACGCGCGCACCGCCAGCTGGTCTACTACCTGATCACGCGCCCGATCGTGATCGCCGCCTTCTTCATCGGCGTGGCGTGGAACGGCGTGAACGGCCTGGCCCTGCTGTACGGCCTGGTGACCCTCGCGCTCCTCGTCCCGGGATTCCTCGTGGCGACCCAGGGCACGTTCCTGCGCAGCGGTCGCGACATCGCCCTCCCCCTCATCCGCCCCACGATCGCGGCCGCCCTCGCTTTCGGGGCGTCCTGGGGAACTGCGCAGCTGCTCGTCGACTGGCTCGCGATCCTCCAGGTCATCGGCGGAGGTCTCGCGGGCCTGATCGTCCTCGGCATCCTGTATGTCGTCCCCGGTTACCGCCGCGACTACCGGATGATGCTCGACTTCGTGAAGCAGGCGCGAAAGCCCGCTCCGCGCAAGCCCGCAGTCGACCAGCCCACCAGCGCCGCGGCATCGGATGCAGACGCGGTCTCGCAGCCCACCGCGGCCGAGATCGACCTCGAGGCGACTCCCGTCGATGCCCCGGCCACCGTGCTCGGCGCCGACGAGCCGTCGGCCGGCGAGCTCGAATCCGAGATCGAGCAGGAACGCGCTCGACGGAAGGACAGCCGACGATGAAGACCAAGATCTCCGCGGTCGCACTCGGACTCGCCCTCGTCGCCGTCCTGGCGGGGTGCACGCCGCCCGAGGCCGCGCCCTCGACCCCGACGGAGACCCCCAACGCCCAGATGCGCGCCGTTTCGTCGATCGCCGTCGTCGGCGACTCGATGTCGGTCGGGATGGCCGCCTGCGGCTCACGTGACGCCTGCCCCGAGGCCTCGTGGGCGCTCGGGACGGATGCCGCCGTGGCATCCATCCGCGAACGCCTGGGGGGCGACTCGATCACTCCCCTCTCGTTGGCTCGTCCGGGCGCGGTCGTGGCCGACCGGATCACGGCCGTCGAGAATGCCCAGGGCAAGTCGGCCGATCTCGTCCTCGTCGCCGTCGGTACCAACGACGTGTGCACGAGCAGCATGGACAAGATCACGCCCGTCGACGAGTTCGGGCAGACGTACGGCGAATTGCTCGCGACGATCCGCGCCGGCGTACCCGACGCGCCCATCGTGGCCCTGTCGCTGCCCGACATCAGCCAGCTGTGGGAAGCGGGTCGAAGCGACCCGAAGATCGTCGGCCTGTGGAATCAGAGCCCGTCCTGCCGCACCCTGCTCGGTGACGCCGACTCGGATGCCGCGGCGGACGAGGAGCGACGAGCCTCGGTCATGCAGACCCTCGCCGGCTACAACGCCTCGATCGTCGACGCGTGCGCGGCCGTGGCCGAGTGCACGACCGACGACGGAGCCGTCAACCAGATCACGTTCTCGTTGGACGACATCTCGTCGGCCGATCACTTCCACCCCTCGGCCTCCGGCCAGGCGAAGGTGGCGGCCGCGGCGTGGCCCGCCGTGCAGATGGCCCTCGGCGGCTGCCCGTCCGCACGCCCCTTCGTCGCGCCCCGACCGACCGACGGGGCCGGACGCGACGGAGGGTGTCAGACGTTCGCCGGTGCCGCCGCGCGGTGGCGGGCGGACGACCGCAGAACGAGGTCCAGCACCGCACGGTGCCGCGAGGTCCACCCGTTGTCCTCGATGAACGCCGCGCGCTGCGCGTCGGTGAGGGGCCCGCGCTCGAGCGCGTCGTCGACCTGCGGGGCCATCTCGGCCGTGCTGGCGGAGAAGGTCACGCGTTCGTGGATCCCCCGCACGGGCGGGAGGTCGACGGAGACCACGGGAAGACCCGCGGCGAGGTACTCGTACACCTTCAGCGGGCTCATCGCCTCGGTGAGGGCCGTGCGACGGTGCGACAGCAGGGACACGTCGCAGTTGCGCAGCGCCGCCACGAGCTCCGACCGACCGACCCCGGCGTGCTGATGCACGTTCGGGATCTCGCGCAGCTCGCGGGTGTAGCCGGGCTCGGGGGTGGGCCCCAGCAGCACGATGTGGAGGTCGGGTCGGAGAACCGCCAGGTGCGCGATCCCCTCGACGTCGAGTCGGCTGTCGATCGTGCCGACGTAGATCGCACGCGGACCGGGGATGGCGGCCAGCCAGTCCGGCGCCGCGGGGCGGGGGCCCATCCACTCGCGGGGGTCGACGCCGTTCGGAACGACGACAGCCGGTCCACGCGGGGCGATCCGGTCGATGATCTGCTGCGATACGGCGGCGACACCCACCTCGCTCTCGCTGATCTGCCGGTAGGCCGCGGCATACGCCGGCCAGTAGGCCTGACGCGCCTCGGAGCTCAGCCAGTCGTCACGACCGAAGTAGGTGACGGTGTCGGCCCACCCGAACGGACAGAACGCCGCCACGAGCGGGTTCGTCGTCACGATGGCGGTGCGGCTCATGCCGGCCCGGGCGGCCGCGGTACGCAACTGCTCGTCGTACGAGCGGTAGGTGCGCACGATCGCGGGCACGCTGACCGGGTCACGACGAGCGAGACGGGTCGGGGTGATGAGTCGCCGGTCCGCGCGGGCGGGGAACGACTCGGCCGGCCGGATCCCCCGGGCCGCCACGCTGGCGAGCGAGCGGAACGGGTTGGCGACGAGGAGGTTGCCCACCTCGTCCGACGACATGAGGGTCTGCAGGATGCGGTCCGGCGGACGCATCATCCCGCGAGCCGCCGCATCGGCGTAGGTCTCGTAGGAGAACGTGAAGACGACGTCGCGTTTCACGAGACGATCTCCCGGAGCACGCGGGCCGGAGCGCCCACGGCGACGCAGCGGGGCGGGAGGTCGGAGGTCACGACGGCGTTCGCCCCCACGACCGTGCCGGCCCCGATGGTGACGCCGGGCATGACCACGACGTTCTGACCGAGCCAGGCGCCGCGACCGATCCGGACGGGGGCCACGCGTGACAGCGGCTGGTCGCGGATGGGGATGTCGGGATCGTCGAACCCGTGCGTGTGATCGGAGATGTAGACGCCGCGGGCCAGAGCAACGGCATCCTCGACGATCACCTCCTCGACGGCGGTGATCGAGGTCTGATTCATCCGCACGCGGTCGCCGATGTGGATGACGGGACCGGCGGCGTCGAGCCGCGGCACCATGAACCACGACGACGGCCCGATGAGCACATCGCGGCCGACCACGACCTTCTGGGGGTTGCCGGCGCGGAACGGCAGCATGATTCGCGATCCGCTCCCGAACTCGGCGAATCCGGTTGCCGCGATCTTGGTATACGCCGCATCCCGCGCGCGGGTGGCGTACTCCATCAGCGTCATCGGGTTGATGGCCCGCCCCCTCATGACAGGCCCTCGACGTTGCGCCGCGCGAGGTCCGTGACGGCCTCGCGTGCGCCGAGGATCCGCGAACGCAGCTCGGCTCGCTGCTCCACGGCGGTCGACACCGCGGCGAAGAGATCGGCGTCGAACGACGACCCCGGAGCGACGCACAGCTCCGGCGCTCCGAACAGGTCCATCAGTCCCTCGACCTTCCCCTGCGTCGCGACCGTCACCGGCGGCGTCCCGGCCATCAGCGACATCACCGCGAGGTGCATGCGCCCGGTGACCGTGACCGAGGCGCGGGCGGCCAGGCCGCGGATCTCGGCCGGGGCGAGCAGGCGCGGAACGAGGTGCACGTCGGCGTCGCTTCCGGCGGCGTCCACGAGCGCCTGGCACAGCGGCAGATCGTCGGCGCCGTGACGCGACACGTGCGGGACGACCAGGACCACGAAGCCCGCGGCGCGCAGGGTCTTCACGACCCGCACGTAGGCGGGCAGTCTGTCGCCGACCAGCCCCGACGCGTTCACGAGCGCGAGTTCGCGGTCGCCGAGCTCGGGCAGCAGACGCTGCACGATCGTGTCGTCCCGCGATGTCGCGGCGAAGACGATGTCGGCGCTATCCCTCACCGAGAGACCGTCTGCCCGCGCCCGTGCGGCGGAGCGCGGATCGCGCAGGTACAGGCGCACCCCCGCATCGCCGGCGCGGCGCAGGGCCGCTACGGACCGCTCGTGAGGTGCCGCGTTCCAGCTGAAGCCCACGATGCGGGTGGGCCACCCGAGACGGGCAAGCCGTTCGGCGAGTCCCGCGCGGTTCACGGATGCACGCAGCACGTACGCGCCGTCCATGATGTCGGCACCGATGACGGAGAACGACCGTGCAGAGCGGAGCTCGCGGGCCAGGGCGCGCACGTCGCGCGCGTGGCCGACCGCGGAGCCGTAGACGAGAGCGGGAAGAGGAACGACGCGCATCCGCTCGCGCAGAGCGGCCGGCACGTCGAAGTCCTGCACGGATCGCGTCAGGACGACCACCGGTCCGTCGACGGTCTCGACGAAGGCCTCCACGAGAGCTTGATCGCCGATGTTGCCGCGACCCGGAGGCGCCAGCAGGACATGGTTGCGGGCCCCCTTCTGCGGTCGAGCGTGGAGGAGGATCCGATCCACGAGGCGGATCAGCCCCTCGGACTGCAGCGGTTTCGCGAGGCGACGGAGCGCGCTCACGGAGCACTCTTCTCGAAGACGTCGGCGGGCTTCCGGCGAGTCGACGGAATGATCACAGTTTCCAAATGGCCCTCAGGTATTCATCGGTAGGTGTAGGTGTGCGCTGTTCGAGCCACGCGGAATCTACGGTTGAAAGGGTCGGATCACTCGTCCATCTCCCGGAATTGGAGTAGGTCGTCGTGGCCGGCGTGAAGGAATTCTCAACGGATGCCCAGACGCCTGGGACGCTTCCGATCATAATCGAATCGCGTGCCGCCAAAACGCCGTTGGTGCCCGACCCGTTCGCTGCCTGGGGCGCACCCGTGGTCGACGTGTAGGCGCCCGTGGGGAGCGGATAACGCTGGAGCATTCGGCTTCCGGCGACGACCAGGCAATGCTCGAAACGGACGCCGCTCGCGATCTCGGTGGGAATGAATGCCGCATTCGTGGAGGCGAAGATGACGGTGTCCTTCATCACGACGTTGCGGAGAGCGTGCGTACCCGACAACTGGTAGGTGTCGAGGTGCGCCGACGAGCCCGAGGGCTTGTACATCGACGCGATGTAACAGCCGGTGATCGACAGATCGGTCACGGTGCTGCCCGCCGTCCGCGTCGCCCACGCGTCGGATTCGGTGAGCTGCGACTCGGGGGTCACGCACTCGACGAACTCCACGCCGGACACGGCCGCCGTCTCGTTGCTCGAGATGTTGAACGCCCGCCCTTTCGACCACGCCCACGCGAAGTCGGAGACGCCGGTCAGGACCAGCGAGCTCGGGAAGGTCCAGAATCCGACGAAGCTCACGCCCATGACGCGATCGAGCCGGATCGAGGCGTCGAAGCTCACACTGGCGGAACCGTCTCGCGGCATGATCAGGATGCGACGGGCCCGACCGGTCTGGCCGACGCCCTGCAGGACGGGTTTCGACGACGAACCGGCGCCGTTGCCGGACAGGCGGCCGGGGCGCACGAGGATGCGCACATTGCCGTTCGGCGCGACCGTGCGCAGCGACGCGATGGCATTGGCGATCGCCGCCCAGGTGCAGTCGCATTCGATGGTCTTGTCGAACGCGTCGGTGGGGCGGGGGGTTCGAGACGGCCAATGCGAACCGTCGGGTCCGAATCTGGTCGACATGACGGTGGCGGCGGAGGCGACCTGCGGGAGGAGCAGGGCGGAGGCGGCGACCAGGGGCGCCGCAGTGAGGAATCCGACGAAAGTGCGGCGCGTGAGTGAATTCATGGCGCAAATATAAGAGCAACCTGAATAGACGGACGCTGCTTGCGGGAATCGACCGCTGAACTTAATCTCTTCTTCGCATTCCGACCGGCCAGCGCCTCCGGACTCGGTGACGCGTCGCTAGCGCAGCTGCCAGATCTCCCGCAGCCGGTCGTCGGTCGGCATCGGCGCCCGCGCGTCCAACCACTCGGCGTCGATGTCCGCCAGCGAGGGATCCGACTCGAACGCACCGCCCGTGGCAGCGGGCGGATCCGTCGCCGAGATGGTGGAGTTCTCGACGTTCGCGAACGTCCCCCGCACGCGGCCGATGAAGATGGAGTCCTTCGCGCTCATCTCGTCGATGGACTTGGCCGCGTTCACCACCGACGGCGCCCCGGAGGTGAAGGCGTTCGCGCCGTCGGGCAACGGATAGCGCTCGAGCATGCGGTCGCCTCCCACGAGAAGGCTCCGATCGAAGACGATGTCGCGAGCCTCCGCCGCCGGAATGAACCCGGCGTTGGTGGAGGAGAACAGCACGGTCCCCTCGAGCAGCAGCCCTTCCTTGTCGGCGTTACCCGAGAGCTGAAGAGTGTCGCAGTGCGATGACGAGCCGTCCTCCTTATAGGTCGGGGCGATGTAGCAGCCCCGCACGGAGATGTCGCGGAACGGGTTCGACCCCGTCCGGAACGCCCAGGTGTCGGCATCCCCCGAGACCGCGTCCGGAGTGACGCACTCCACGAACTCCGTGTTCTCGGTGGGTCCGCTGTCGCCGGAGGTGATGTTGAACGCCTGCCCCTTCGACCAGGCCCAGGCCACGTCACGTGTCGAGGTGAGCACGAGGCTCTTGGGGAAGGTCGAGAACCCGGCGAACGCGACGCCCACGACGGCGTCCAGCCGGAGAGACCCGTCGATCGTCACCGACTCCGTCCCGTCGCGCGGGATCACGAGGACTCGGGATGCGCGTCCCTCGCGCCCGACGTCGGCGAGCACGGGTTCGGAGGTGGATCCCGCGCCGTTGCCCGGCAGGACGCCCGGCCGCACCAGCACGCGCGCCGAGCCGTCGGGCGCCGCCACGTCGACGGCGGTGATCGCGGCGGCGATGGCTTCCCACGTGCACTCGCACTCGATGCTCGCGTCGAACGCGTCGTAGGCGCGCGGCGTCCGCGTCGGCCACGTGTGGCCGGTGGGGCCGAAGACGTCACCCGCGGGCGGGATCTCCGGAGCGGTGGACGCCGCCGCCGGGCCGACGACGCCGAGACCTTCGCCCGAGGAATCCGGCGCGGACGACGACGTGGTCGGCGTCACGGGTTCCCGCTCGGGGGCGCACGCGGCGACGACAGCCACCGGCGCCAGAAGCATCAGGGACATCGCGGTCCGTCGAGAGAAATCAGTCATTCTTCATTCCGAACACTCCGTAACGGTCCCCACCAACGTCCGACCCACCCTACGCAAACGGAAGGTCGGGGACGTTACGGGGGGACCATCTCCCCGCGTCTTCGGGGCGAGTCCACGGGTGAGGAGGATCCGCTCCACAGGTCCGTCGCCGGATCCCGCTGCCGGACCCCGCTGCCGGCCCCGCCTACGGAGCCCGGAGTTGACGCTCTCCCGGAACGAGCGACGTCTGCCGGGACGCACGACCGGTCAAAAGGAAGCGCACGCCGGGAGTGCGGTTCACGACCTCGTAGATCAGCGCCGACAGGACGAGCGCCGCCACGACCGTCAGCGTCCACCCGAGGAGGCCGTGGATGCCGACGGAGAACAGCGCGACGGCCAGGGCCAGGATGATCGGCTGGTGCACGAGGTAGACGACGAGGGAGGCGTCGACGAGCCACCTGATGACGTGTCGTCGCCGATCGAGCAGTCGCCTCGCGGTGAAGACCGCGACACCCGCCCCGGTCAGCCCGACGACGGTCCACGCCGATGATCGGACGACAGCGCCGATCCCCGCGCCGGGGACGGTGGTGGCGACGATCGTGGCGGCGATGGCCGCGAGGGCGAACGCCGCGGCTGCGCGAGACGTGATGACGGCGAGAAGGTCTCGGCGTGATCCGAGCAGCACGCCGACCGCGAAAGCCGGGGCGTAGATGACGAGGTTTCTGGAGAGGACTCCGCCGAGAACCTCATCGAGCGACAGAACGCGCCAGACACCGCGGCCGAGAAGGACGCACCCTGAGGCGGTCAGCAGGACGGCGGCGGCCGTGATGCCGGGGCGGCGGCGCGCGCAATGGGCGACGACGTCACCCAGCCGACCGAGACCCGCACGCAGTGGACTCGCGGCGAGGACCGCCGCCACGGCGCAGAGGATGAGCAGTTCGAGCAGAAACCACAGGTGCAGCAGCCACCACTGACTCGGGGCCGCGGCCAGTGTCGACACGAACCCCCAGGTCTCCGGCCAGCTGCCGTATCGGTGCTGGCCGATGAGCACCCACTGCACGGGGACGGTCAGAACCATTCCGAACACGAGCGGGATGCCGAGGCGCTCGAGACGGCCGCGAAACCACGACCCCGGTCTGCGGCGCTGCAGCAGAACTGCGGCGAAGAAGCCCGCGACGAGGAAGAACGCGGGCATGCGCCATGCATGCAGGAAATCGGCGAACGCGACGAGCGCCGGTGAATCGACGGGTGAGGAGACCAGCCATCCTCCCCCGGAGAAGGCGAGCGCCGCGTGGAACGGGATGCCGAGCAGCATGAGCGCAGCGCGCAAGCCGTCGAGGTAGTCGATGCGACCGATCGACGCCGCATCTTCGGTCATATGAAGGAGCGTATCGGTGCCTTCATGCAGCATCGAGGTCGCGCGTCGTCCCGCGACGACGCGGCCGAGGGCGTCGAAAGGCCGCTCCCGGTCGCCTGAAGCGCGGAGACCGGTGCGGGGATGACGTGCCGGCTACAGGACTTGAACCTGCAACCCCCGTATTACAAGTACGGTGCGCTACCAATTGCGCCAAGCCGGCGTGAGACGCCGCGGGCGTCTCGGAGGACGAGTCTAGGCCGTGGGCCGTGTCACTCGCGGTGCGTGCCGCTGCGGCGATCCCAGTCGAGGGACTTGAACTGCAGGAACGAGCAGAGGTTTCCGGCGATGACGAGCTCGGCCGCGAGGCTGGCCATCTCGTGCGGCGTGAGCGTCAGATCGTCGGGGCGGGCGCTGAGCGTCGCTTCCCAGAGCGGCTCGTCATAGCCCCGGGGCTGCATGTAGATCGACGCATTCGCGTTCGACAGACTGACGACGACGAGACCCGTGTCCTGGCCGTCCGCGTCCTCTTGGTCGACGACTTTGATCTTCCCCGCGACCAGGTGCCCCTGATCGCGGAACTCCTGCACCCAGATCTTCAGCTGATCACGGGACCGCCGCGGCGGGGAGTCCTCGATCTCCTCATTCATGACAACAGAATCGCACACCGCCGCCTCCACCGAGAGATCGGTTCAGCCCGCGGGCGTGGTCGACGGCACCGGGGTGGCGGTGGAGTAATAGGCGTTGCTGTCGACGGTCAGCACGAACTGCGCGAACTCCTTCGCGTCATCCATGTTGCCGACGTACGGCGTGCCGTTCACGAGCACGGTGGCAGTGGAGGTGAGCGCCTGTCCGTCCGTGCCGGGCAACCCCTTGATCGCGCGATCGGTGGCGGCCTTGGCCCAGGCGGTGTACGTCTCGTCCTCGATGCACGACCGCACGGTTGCGACGTCGCTCACGCCCGCGCCCTGGGCCATGTCCGCCAGCTGCTGGTCGCTGTACCCGTCGGTGTCGACCTCGGGCTGCGTGGTGAGCAGCTCGTGGTTGAAGGCGAAGAAGCGGTCCGACGCGTGGGTCGCCACGCACGCGGCGGCTCCCGCGGCGCGCAGGCTGTACTTCGTTCCGTTCGACTTCGAGGTGAGCATCGCCACCGGGTAGTAGGTGAGGGTGGCGGCGTCGTCGCCCACCCACTTCGACAACTGCGTCGCATTGGCGGACTGGAACTCCCGCGCTTCCGTGGAGAGGTAGTCGACGTAGACGCGGATGTCGACGGGCGCGGCGGTCGACGTCGGCTCGGGAGTGGGCTCCGCGGTCGGTGCGGCCTCGGCCGCCATGGTCGCGGCCGTGCCGTCGACGGTCTGGTCGGCCAGCGGGTTGGCCACCTGTGGTGCGTTGGTGATGAGGAATCCGTCGTCGCTGGCGGCATCCGGAAGAGCCTGCGAGCGGTCTTCGCGCGAGTTCAGCGCGGCCGAGACGCCCACGGCGCCGATGCCGATCACCGCGACGGCGCCGACGGCGATGGCGGAGCGACGCGCGATGCGCCAGCGCGTCTGCTTCGCCTTGACCTGCTGCGCCTTCTCGCGCACCGCTTCGCGACGGTCGCGTTCGGCGGGCGCATTCGCTGAGGGGTCGTGGGACATGAAACCTTCCGGACGCGGGTGATCGCCGCATGAAACGAGGGGGTTCGCACGGGTGGGCGAACGAGCACCGATGGTAGCCACGCTGGCTGAGAAATGACCAGACACGTGCCATACTGACCCTGCGCGCATTGTCGCGCGCACGGGGTCGCCCCCGCTCATTCCATTCACTACGGATCGTCCGGCACGTACCTGCCGGTGAAGGAGAAGAAGAAATGGCGTCCGTCACCTTTGACAACGCAACCCGTCTGTACCCCGGCGGAACCCGCGCCGCCGTCGACAAGCTGAGCCTCGACGTCGCTGACGGCGAGTTCCTCGTCCTCGTCGGCCCCTCCGGCTGCGGTAAGTCCACGTCGCTGCGCATGCTCGCCGGCCTCGAAGAGGTCAACTCCGGCCGCATCCTCATCGGTGACCGCGACGTCACCGACGTGCCCCCGAAAGACCGCGACATCGCGATGGTCTTCCAGAACTACGCGCTGTACCCGCACATGACCGTCGCCGAGAACATGGGCTTCGCGCTCAAGATCGCCGGCGTCGGCAAAGAAGACCGCGCCGCTCGCGTGCTCGAGGCCGCCAAGCTCCTCGACCTCGAGCAGTACCTCACGCGCAAGCCGAAGGCCCTCTCGGGTGGCCAGCGTCAGCGCGTCGCCATGGGCCGCGCGATCGTCCGTCAGCCCCAGGTGTTCCTCATGGACGAGCCGCTGTCGAACCTCGACGCCAAGCTCCGCGTGCAGACCCGTACCCAGATCGCCTCGCTCCAGCGTCGCCTGGGCGTCACCACCGTCTATGTCACGCACGACCAGACCGAGGCCCTCACCATGGGCGACCGCATCGCGGTCCTCAAGGACGGTCTCCTCCAGCAGGTCGGCACCCCGCGTGACCTGTACGAGACCCCGAAGAACGTCTTCGTCGCCGGCTTCATCGGCTCGCCCGCGATGAACCTCTTCACGGCCGACCTGGCCGAGGGCGGCGTGCGCTTCGGCGACATGGTCGTCGCGGTCGAGGCCGACACCATCGGCAAGGCGCACGGCTCCGAGGTCACCATCGGTGTGCGTCCCGAAGACATCCAGGTCGCCCCGGCCGACGGCCGTGGCCTCAAGGTCGTCGTCGACCTCGTCGAAGAGCTCGGCGCCGACGGCTACCTCTACGGTCACACCGAGATCAACGGCAAGCGCACCGACCTGGTCGCGCGCGTCGACGGTCGCCGTCACCCCAACGCGGGCGAGACGGTCGTGCTGGCTCCGGTCCCCGGACACATCCACGTGTTCGACCTCGAGTCCGGCGACCGCCTGACCGACCGGGCCATCGCTTCGGCCTGACCCACGCACCGACGCGGCGCGTCCCCGGTCCCGATTCGCTCGGGCCGGGGGCGCGCCGCACTGTTTCCCGGAGGTTCCCGTGTCCGAATCCCTCAGCATCACGGCCAGCTCCGTCGATCCGGGGCTCCTGCAGCTGCCGTGGTCGACCGGACTCGGCGAGTGGCCGAGCAGCCACATCGTGGCGCTTCCCAAGGGCATCTCGCGTCACCTCGTGCGCTTCGCCACCCTCTCCGGCCGTGTCGTCGCCATCAAAGAGACGACCGAGGAGATGGCGCGGCGCGAATACGACATGCTCGGCAACCTCGACCGCCTCGCCGCCCCCTGCGTCGACCGCATCGCCGTGATCGCCGGGCGCACCGACGCATCGGGCCGGCCGCTGCCCGCGGCCCTCGTCACCGCGCACCTGCGGTTCTCGCTCCCCTACCGCGCGCTCTTCACGCAGGTGCTGCGACCGCACACCGCCACGCGCCTCGTCGACGCCCTCGCCGTGCTGCTCGTGCGTCTGCACAACGTGGGGTTCTACTGGGGTGACGTGTCGCTGTCGAACACCCTGTTCCGCCGCGACGCGGGTGAGTTCGCCGCCTACCTCGTCGACGCCGAGACCGGTGAGCTGCACGGCAATCGCCTGAGCCCCGGGCAGCGCGCCCACGACCTCGACATCGCGCGCACGAACATCGCCGGCGAGATCATGGACCTCGAGGCGGGAGGAAGACTCGAGGGCGGGGTGGATGCCATCGCCATCGCCGACGGGCTGGTGTCGTCGTACCACTCGCTGTGGGGCGCGCTCACCGACAAGGAGTCCTTCGCGGTCGATGAGTCCTGGCGCATCACCGAGCGCGTGCATCGGCTCAACGCCCTCGGCTTCGACATCGGAGAGATGTCGATCCGCACGGCGAGCGACGGCACGCAGGTGTCGATCCAGCCGAAGGTCGTGGATGCCGGGCACCACCAGCGCCGCCTCCTGCGCCTCACGGGGCTCGACGTCGAAGAGAATCAGGCCCGCCGCCTGCTCAACGACCTCGACGAGTTCCGCGCACGCGTCTCGCGCCTCGGCGCCGACGAGGAGATGGTCGCGCACGAGTGGCTCACTCGGGTGTTCGAGCCCATCGTCATGGCCATCCCGTGGGACCTGCGGGCCAAGCTCGAGCCGGCGGAGGTGTTCCACCAGGTGCTCGAGCACAGGTGGTACATGTCGCAGGCGCGAGGCCGCTCGGTGCCGCTGGCCGAGGTCGTGAGTTCCTACATCGACGACGTGCTGCGCCACCGCCGAGACGAGGCGACCGTGATGGGTCCGCCGACCGACACCATGTCACTGCCCACCGTGTCCGACGCCGACGCCCCCGCCACGGGTGAGGTGCCGACGACCGACACCGACCTCGTCGACTGGCGCGACCTGGTCTGATCGACCGCCCGGGCACGGGGCCGCGGTCCCCCGTGCGAGATCACACGATCCGTTCGACATCACGCGATTGGCGCGGGTGCGAGCGGGTGACCTCGCACCGATCGTGTGATCTGGCCGCCCACCGAGCGACCGCGCCGCACGCGGAACGACGAAGGCCGTGGCATCCGGAATCAGATCCGGGATGCCACGGCCTCTGCCGTATGCGGTGTCAGTAACCGACGGTGAAGCGCTCGCGCGTGTGCTTCGGGTCCTCGACCTCGTCGAGGACGGCGACGGCGAAATCGGCGCCGCCGATGAAGGAGTCGCCGTTGTCGTCGACGACGAGCACGTCGCCTCCGTCTCGGTAGGACCCCGTGCGCTCCCCCGGCGCCCACGCGCCGAAGCCGCCGGCCGGGTGCACGTAGAACCAGTCGCGGCCGGTGTCGTCGGCCTGCAGGTCTTCGAGGATGCCGATGGCCTCGCGGGCCTCGGGCTTGTACTCCTCGGCGAAGCCGTCGGTGTCGAGCAGGCGCGGTCCGCCCTCGGAGGCGAGCGAACCGCCCGCCCCACCGACGACGCCCAGACGTACGTCCTCGGGCAACGCGGTGACGAGCTCGGTGATGGCGGGGCGCAGCTTGCCCTCCATGTCGCCGCGCGGGGCGACGGCTGAGACCACGACGTCGACGCCCTCGAGCTGGGCGACGAGACCCGGCACGTCGAGGACGGTGCCCTCGATGTACGTGGCTCCCTCGATGCGCTCGGCGGGGACGGAGCGGGCGATCGACACGACCGTGTGGCCGCGACGGACGGCCTCGGTCACGATATGGCTACCGGCGTAGCCGGTGCCTCCGATGACGGCGATGCGGGGCATGGCGTTCCTTTCGTCGGTCGTGCGCGGAGCAGACCTCGTCGTCGTCCAGCGTGCCGCGTTCGGCACGGCTCGGCAATGCGACGCCGGAGGTTCTTCCTGCTTTCAGAGCAGGGTCGGGCGCGTCACCCGGCGGCGCGCAGCGTCGACACCTGGTAGAGGGCGACGGATGCCGCGATGCCGGCGTTGAGCGACTCGGTGGCGGCCGTGATGGGGATCGACACGACCTGGTCGCACGTCTCGGTGACGAGGCGCGACAGGCCCTTGCCCTCGGAACCGACGACGATCAGGACCGGACGGTCGGCGAGCTCGAGCGAGGGCAGCGATACGTCGCCGTCGCCGTCGAGGCCCAGGACGAAGACGCCCTGCTTCTTGAACTCCTTCAGCGTCGCCGTGAGGTTCGCCGCCAGCGCCACGGGGATGCGGGCGGCAGCTCCCGCGCTGGTCTTCCAGGCGGCGGAGTTGACGCTCGCCGAACGGCGCTGCGGAATGATGAGGCCCTGACCGCCGAAGGCGCCCGTGGAGCGGATGATCGCGCCGAGGTTGCGCGGGTCGGTCACGCCGTCGAGCGCCACCAGCAACGGCACCTCGCCGCGGTCGATGATCTGCTCGAGAAGGTCTTGCGGGTGCGCGTAGGAGTAGGGCGGTACCTTCAGTGCGACGCCCTGGTGCACGCCGTCGAAGCCGGCCATGCGGTCGAGCTCGGGACGGGTGACCTCGAGCACCGGGATGCCGCGGTTCGTCGCGATCGAGAGCATCTCTTTGACGCGGTCGTCCATCTCGACGCGCTGGGCGATGTACATCGCCGTGGCGGGGATCTTCGCGCGCAGCGCCTCCAGCACCGAGTTGCGGCCGGTGACCGTCTCGGTGTCGTCGGCCGCCTTCGGGCTCTTGCGGTTGGGGTTGCCGACCGCGCGCACGCCGGGCCGACCCTTGCCGCCGGCGGCGGCGTAGCGCTCCTCGGCGGCCTTGCGCTTGCCGGCGGGGTGCCAGGCGCGATCTTCGGCCTTGGGGGTGGGACCCCGACCCTCGAGCGCCTTGCGGACGTGCCCGCCGGTGCCCTTCAGGGGGCCCTTCTTCTTGCCGGGGTTGCGTGCTCCCGGGCGTCCAGGCTTAGGCATCGATACTCCAATGTGTTCCGGCCGGAGTGTCCTCCAGCGTGATTCCGGCGGCGGCGACGGCATCGCGGATGCGATCGGCGGCCGCCCAGTCCTTCTCCGCGCGAGCGCGGGTGCGCTGCGCGATCATTTCCTGCAGGAGGGCGTCGAG
>NZ_CAUQWC010000018.1:0-25835 GCF_963521695.1 uncultured Microbacterium sp.
GGCGGGGAGTTTGGGCGACGCGCCGTGCGGAAGTGGCACCGGGCGGCGTGCCGCGGGAGCGGCCCGCGGTGGTGCCCGCGGCATCCGTCCGTCGCGTCAGTCGGACGATCCGCCGACCAGGATGGATGCCGAACCGTCGGGCTGCACGGTGATCTGACCGTCGACGGTGAAGTCGACGTCGTCTTCGACCGTGCGGACGCTGCCGTCGAAGATCGACCGGATGTCGACCTCGATGTGGGCGACCGCCTTGGCCGACGGGATGCGCCATCCGGCGCCGTCGGGCTCGACGGTCACCTGCGGTTGCTGGACGATCGACCACGAGGGGGCGTCGTCGATGCGGTTGCGCACGGTGAACCCGAACGGGCAGCCCGTGGGCTGCAGAACCTTCTGCTCGGCGCAGGCCGAGAGGAAGTCCTCGACCCGCTGCTGCACGACCCCGAGGAACTCCTTCGTCGGCTGCGCCTGCACGTCGACGGGGATGCCGGCCAGAGGCGCGTCGGCGAGCACGGCGACGCCGGGGGTCGACGAGATGGCGGTGTCGACGGCGACGGAGTACAGCCCGGGTGAGAAGACCAGCAGGGGGAGCGGAGCGGTCGGGTCGACGTCGGAGCCCTCGATCGACACCTGCCGTTTGTCGACCTCGAACCCGTTGACGGCGAAACGCATCGACCCCTGGACCGACAGGTCCATCACCGACAGCGGGCTGCGGGCGAAGCGCCAGCGGGGCAGGAGCGCGCCGCCGGTGTCGCGCTGCACGTCGAACGTGGTCGTCCCGGCGTATCCCCCGACGGAGTAGCTCGCGGTGACGCGCGTGCGGTCGCCGTCGACGCTCTCGCCCGTGATGACGGCATCCGTCACCGCCTGGAGCGATTCGGGGCGCAGAAGTGCCTCGGATGACGTGGCCGGCAGGCCCGCGGCCTCGAGCTCGGCGGAGTCGACGGCGACACCGGGGATGGCGAGGGCTTCGGCGGCTCGACGCTCCTGCAGGAGCTCGAGGTAGTGCAGCACGAAGGCGCGGGGGCTGTAGAACTCGCGGTAGAGCGAGGCGGCGCCCGCGCCGAGGGAGGCGACCAGCAGGACGCCGATGAGGACCATCGCGGGGATCTCGAACCGACGGCGCCGACGCGCACCGCGGACCCCCTCGGGCGTCGCGGGGCCCCCGCCGGCGTTGCTCACGGACCCAGTCTAAGAAACGCACCTGCGCAGACGCCGCGCGGCGCCCCGCGAGGTCGCACTCCGGTGATTCCCCGCAGGTCGCGCGGTGACGTCACCCGGCGACGAGCGACTGCACGACGGCGACGGCGGCGAGCTGCCCTCCGGCGATCGCCGCCGCGAGCGAGAACATCGGGCCGGGAAGGTGATCGGGCTGGGCGAGGTCGCCCACCGCGTAGACGCCCTCGACGCTCGTGCGGCCGAACGGATCTGTGCGCACGGCGCCCGATTCCTGGCGTTCGAGGCCGAGCGTGTCGACGAGCTGTCCGCGCACGGTCCAGGCGGGGGCCACGAACGCGCCCGCCACCTCCCGGAAGGAGCCGTCGAGGAGTTCCAGACGCAGTCCGTCGGTCGTGCCCGTGACCGCCCGCACGTCGGCGGGCGCCACGACGAAGACCTCGGATGCCACCGGCTCGAGCATGAGGGCGAGAGCTGCGGCGTGCGGCGACGCGTTGACGACGACGACAGGTCGGCCCGCGAACTCGTGCCCGTGGCAGAACGGGCAGTTGGCGACGGTGTCGCCCCAGTGCTCCCCGAGTCCCGGGATCGGGGGGAGCTCGTCGGCGACGCCGGTCGCGAGGATCACCGCGTGCGTGCGGAGCCGTCGGCCGTCCACGGCGACCGTCAGACCGTCGTCGTCACGGACGACCTCGGTGACGGCGGCATCCCGGACCTCGACGCTGTCGTAGGCCGCGATCTCGGCGCGCCCGATCCGGCGCAGTTCGGCGGGGTCGCGACCGTCGTTGGTCAGCAGGTTGTGGGCGTGACGGACGGTGCCGTTGCGGTACGAGCCCGAATCGAGCAACAGGGCGCGCCGGTGCATGCGCCCGAGGGTGAGGGCGGCCTGCAGGCCCGCGGGCCCGCCTCCGATGATGATCGCGTCGTACACGATGGACTCCTTCCGCTTGTGTTCTCGTCCATCGTGTGACTTCATGTCGACATGAAGTCAAGCGGGGAGTCCATCGGTGAGGCGGCGGCGCGGTTCGGGCTCGACACGCACGTGCTGCGCTACTGGGAGGACGAGGGTCTGCTGCGGCCCGCCCGCGACGGTGCGGGCCGGCGCCGGTACGGCGACGACGACGCGGTGCGCATCGCGGTGATCCTGCGCAACAAGGCGGCGGGGCTCTCTCTCGAGCAGATCCGGGTGCTGCTCGACGACGACGCCCCCGACCGGCACCGTGTGCTCGAGGAGCACGTCGCCGAACTCGACCGCCGCGCCGCCGACATCGCGCAGGCGCGGGCGATGACCGAGCACGCCCTGCGGTGCCGCTCGCACGACATCACCCAGTGCCCGCGGTTCCGCAGCCACGTCGCCGACGTGCTCTCGGGCGAGGCGCGCTGGCTGCTCCTGCACACCGAGCCGACGGGCGGCCCGATCGTCTAGGCATCCGGAGAATGACGGGACTATGCGCTGAGGCGGTCGCGCTCGAAGTAACGGGCGTGAGTGCGACGGACAGTCTCGATCGAGTCGCTGTTCAGCGAGACGATCTCCCAGTCGTCGCTCTCGCGGGTGGCTTCGAGTTCTAGTCGACGACGAAGGGCGTCCCGATGCCCTTGCGTACCGGGGAAGCTGTGGATCCGACGCTCGCCGCTGAGCCGGTTGTACTCGATGACGAAACCTGCCACGAGTCAGTCTCCTTCCGGATTCAGCCGCTGATCGCGGAATATCTGCCGAAGCTTATCGAGATCCTCGCGGAGCTTGCGTTCATTCGATCGCGTCCGATCCTGCAGAAGTTCTACTCTACGACGGGCCGCGCGGGTAGTGAGCCCTCGTCTTGACTCCGCTCGGTAGTTCATCGAGTGACAACTGCAGCGAGGAAACCTCGTTGCGATCCTTCTCGATCTGCGCCACGCGGGTCGTCGATATGGCGCGGAGCGACTGAACGATCTGGCGCTCGATGTCCGACTCCGGTAGTAAGTCGTACCGGATGTGACGGCCGAAGACGTCCGCTGCAACTTCGTATATATTGGCCCAGTCGCCTTGGAGGTGGGTTCGCACCTGCACCTCGACCCGCGCTTCCAATCGAAGCCATAGGTGTACAGCGCGATATCCGGAATGCGGATCAGATCGTAGATCACGGACGCACTGCGAGAGTTCGTGATCGAAGTGCCCCGCGATGGCGTTGACAACCGCATCCTGCTCATCCAGCGTCATCTCGGCCTCGAATCGAACGCCGGCGACATCCTGAACGCTCGGGAGGGGGGTCCCCGGATCGCGTTCGAGCTTCTGGCGGAGCGTGTCGAGGGTCTTCGGGCGGGAAGTGATCTCGAACGCACGGTCGCCGAGGAGTGGCGTCCAGTCGAGGGCGGCGATGCGCGACTGCACCGACTCCGCGAGGTCGTTGTACCAGAGCATCACCTCCCCATAAGAGGGTGTCGACCCGGACATGGGGCTCCCCGCCCGGATCTTCCTGCTGAGCCGCTTCAGTTGATTGCCAGACCAGGGCGGTGGTTCCATGGAACGGAGGCTAGGCGATAACCCGGGTGGCCCCGCCGTTCATCCACAGCCGGTGCGCCCCGTCCACACGCCGCCGGCGACGGTGCGAACTAGCATGGGCCGGTGACCACGCCGCCCCTCTCCGCCGAACAGCAGGCGCTGTTCCGGCTGATCGAGGACACGCGCGAGCACGTCTTCGTCACGGGCCGTGCCGGCACGGGCAAGTCCACGCTGCTGCAGCACCTGGCCTACAACACCAAGAAGCAGATCGCCGTGTGCGCGCCGACGGGGGTGGCCGCACTCAACGTCGAGGGGCAGACGATCCACTCGCTGTTCCGCCTGCCCATCGGGCTCATCGCGAACGGCGACATCGACCAGAACGACGCCACGCGAAAGCTCCTCAACGCCATCGACACCCTGGTGATCGACGAGATCTCGATGGTCAACGCCGACCTGATGGATGCCATCGACCGCTCGCTCCGGCAGGCTCGAGGCCGGCGTTCCGAACCGTTCGGTGGCACGCAGATCGTGATGTTCGGCGATCCGTACCAGCTGGCCCCGGTGCCGCCCCGCGGCGACGAGGCGCGCTACATCGCCGACCACTACCGTTCGTTCTGGTTCTTCGACGCGAAGGTCTGGTCGGGTGAGGCCGCGAGCGATGGACTCATCGACATCGGCCGGCACGGGGCCGACCTGCACGTCAACGAGCTCGTCGAGATCCACCGGCAGTCCGACGCCGGCTTCAAGACGCTGCTCAACGCGGTGCGCTACGGGCGCGTCACGGCAGAGATGGCCGGCATCCTGAACACCGCCGGAGCGCGCACGCCCCCGCATCCGGCCGACGGCGAGCATCCGATCATCACGCTCGCCACCCGCAACGACCGCGTGAACACGATCAACCGTCGCCACCTCGAGGAGCTCATCGGGCGCACGCAAACGGCCGCCGCCGAGATCTCGGGCGACTTCGGCCGCGGTGAGGCGAACTACCCGGCCGAGATGGAACTCACGCTCAAGGTCGGGGCGCAGGTGATGTTCCTCCGCAACGACGGCGCGCAGTTCGGCGAGGCCCCGCGGTGGGTCAACGGCACGATCGGTACGGTCACCCGCATCGCCGGCGACAGCGTGCGGGTCGAGGTCGACGGCATCCAGCACGACGTCGAACCGGCGGTGTGGGAGAGGTACCGCTACGCCTACGACCCAGGTACGAAGAACCTCTCGCGCGAGATCGTCGCCGAGTTCACCCAGTTCCCCCTGCGCCTGGCGTGGGCGGTCACGATCCACAAGTCGCAGGGCAAGACGTACGACCGCGCGGTCGTCGACCTGGGCTCGGGTGCCTTCGCGCCGGGGCAGACCTACGTCGCCCTCAGCCGTCTCACCTCTCTCGACGGCTTGTACCTGACGCGACCGTTGCGCCCGGGCGACATCAGGGTCGACGAAGACGTCCGCCGCTTCATGAAACAGGCGTGGCTCACCCGGCAGGACGCGGCGGCAGCGCGGCAGGCGTAGCCCCGCGCGGCATACCGGGCACGACGCGGCGGCGGCTCCGTCAGGCGTCGCCCCGTGCGCGCGGCGCGATGCCCCCGGCGGCGCGGTGCCCGGCGGCGCGATCGGTCAGGCGACCTGGTGGGCCTTGGCGCGGGTGAGATCCGCGAACAGTTCGGTGGTGAAGCGGTACGCGACGAGCACCTCGGCGATGACCCGTTCCTTCTCGGCGTCGTCCCAGGGGGCGGCGTCGAGCTGCTCGCGGTAGACGCTCTTGAACGCCTTCGGGTCGGCGATGTCGCCGAACAGCAGGAAGCCGATGCCGTTGGTCTCGAAGCCGAAGCGGCGTTGCATGAGCCGACCGATCGACGGCCCGCCCGAGAGGTCGCCGAGGAAGCGCGTGTAGTGGTGCGCGACGAACCCTCCCGGCCACGTCGCGGCCACCCGGCGGATGCGCGACACATAAGCCTGGGTGGTGGGCAACGGCCGGATCTCGTTCGGCCAGTGCGGGCCGATCAGGAAGAAGAGGTCGGCTTCGAGGGCGGGCAGCCGCGAGAGCTTGTCGCTGAGGAAGACGGATGCCACCGGGTCGGTGTGCATGCGCGCCGACGCCTCTTCGAGGGCGGAATAGAGGAACCAGTGCTGGGCGATGAGCGCGATGTAGTCGTCGCGGGTGCCGGCGCCGGTGAGCAGGTCTGTCATGAAGCCGTCGCACTCGCGCGGCGAGTGCGCGCTGCTGGAGCGCTCGCGCAGGGCCGCGGAGAACGGGAGGACGACGTTCATGCGGCCATCATACGCAAACGGTTAGGTTTACCTAACCCCTAGATTCCCGCGCGTCGGCGGTTGGGCGCAGTCGTGATGCAGACGTGACGGGCCGCGCGCGCAAGCGGCGGTTGCGCCCAGGCGCCGTGTGTTTGAATGCATCGGGAGCGCGCTTCGTCGCGCTCGGAAACACTGGGGGTCCACATGGGGAGATGGCGTCGTTCCGCTGCCATCGCGACGGCGGGCGTGGGGGTGCTCGTCGTTCTGTTGAGCGGTTGCACGGGCCCGGGCCCGGTGTCGATCGACGTCCCCGCTCAGGTCGATGCCCCCCTTCCCGACGCCACGGTCACCGAGATGCGCGACGCCGTCACCGCGGCCATCACCGCCACCGGTGCCGCCGGGGCCGTCGTCGGCGTCTGGGCACCGTGGAGCGGCAGCTGGGTGTCGGGCGTGGGTACCCAGAGCCCTGGTGGAGCGGAGGTGACCGCCGACCTGCAGTTCCGCGCGGCCGACGTCACCGGCGCCATGACCTGCGACGCGCTCTACCGGCTCGCCGCCGACGGTCGATTCTCGCTCGACGACGCGGTGACCCAGTGGGTCAGCAACGTGCCCGGCTACGAAGACATCTCGCTGAGGCAGCTCTGCGACGGCACCTCGGGGCTCGCCTCCTACACCTCGAGTCTCGACGGTCTGGTTCTCAGCAACCCCGATCGCGTCTGGAACGCCCGCGAACTGATGGCCTACGGCATCTCCAAGCCGCGCCTGAACGACCCCGGCGTGGCGTTCGCCGCCTCGCCCACGAATTTCCTCGTCGCCGGCCTCGCCGTCGAACGTGTCACCGGCCAGTCGCTCGGCGAGGTCATCGCCGAGCGCGTGACGACGCCTCTCGACCTCACGGCGACCTCCCTGCCGGCACCGGCGGCCGCGCCGCCCGGTACGTCGTCGCTCACGGGTCATTGGTCTCAACCCAACGCGGAGGGCGCGTTCGATTGCGCCGCGCCGCTGGAGTTCACGACGATGTCGGCGAGCTACGGCGCCGCCGCCTCAGGGGCCGTCACCGACATCCGCGACCTCGGGCGCTATGCGCAGGCGCTGGCCACCGATGCGCTCCTGCCCGACGGCAGCGACCGTTTCGCCAATCCCGTGCCGGTCGCCTCCGACCAGCCCACGTGGTTCACCGCGGCGGGCGGCGCCTACCAGGCAGGGTCGCTGATCGGACAGTTCGGCTCGACGCCCGGCTACATCGTCGGAGCCTTCGCCGACCCCGCGACCGGAATGTCGGTCGCGGTCGCGCTGAACAACTCGGCGGGCAACGAGAACACGGGGGCCTGGCTCGCGTGGCAGCTCGCGGCGATCGCTTCCAAGGCGCCGGCCGCTCAGGGCCAGACCATCCCCGAGGCGGGGCTGCCCTGGACGGCCGACCAGATGCGCGAGAGCATCGCCGCCAACGCGATCTGCTCGCCCCCCGCCGGGTGACCCCACGCGGCGGACAGGGGTCGGCTGCGGCCCTCGTCCTCGTCGGACTGGCGTGCCAGGAGGTCGGGGCGTCGTTCGCCGTCATGCTCTTCCCGCAGACGGGGCCCCTCGGCATCGTGATGCTGAGGCTGGTGTTCTCGGCGCTGCTGCTGCTTCTGATCGCCCGCCCGAGCCTGCGCGGCCACACGGGGTACGCGTGGCGTTCCGTCGTCGGGTTCGGTGTGGTGCTGGCATCCATGAACGGGCTGTTCTACCTCGCACTCGCGCGGCTGCCGCTGGGGGTGACCGTCACGATCGAGGTGCTCGGTCCGCTGACCCTGTCCATCCTCACCGCCACCGGCATCGCCCGCTGGCTGTGGGCGGGGCTGGCCGTGGCCGGCGTCGTCGCCCTGGGCGCGGGCGGCTGGGACCGTCTCGACCTGCTCGGTGTCGTCTTCGCGCTGGGGGCGGCCGTGAGCTGGGCGCTGTACATCCTCGCGTCGGCGCGTGTGGGCCGTGAGTTCCCGCGGCTCGACGGGCTCGCGCTGGCGATGACGGTGGGTGCCGTCATCGCGCTGCCCCTCGGGATCTGGCAGGCAGGACCCGCGCTGCTGCGCGTCGACCTTCTTGCGCTGGGAGCGGCGGTCGCGCTGCTGTCGTCGACCATCCCCTACGCACTGGAGCTCGTCGCGCTCCGGCGCCTGCCCGCCTCGGCATTCGCGATCCTCATGAGCCTCGGCCCGGCGACGGCATCGATCGCGGGGTTCCTGCTGCTCGGTCAGCACCTGTCGTGGCTCGAGATCGCGGGCATCGTGCTGGTCATCGCGGCGAGCATCGGCGCGGTGCTCGCCGCCACCCGTCGGACCGCCGCGGCACGGCATCCCGGACCCGACACCGGCGAGCCGCTCAGCGAGCCCGTCGTCTGAGCGGATGCCACCGCGCCGCGGTCGGCGCAAGGGGGCGTCTGCGCCGCACGACCGGGGCGAGGATCACGGAATGAGCGACGACGACGACGACCAGACCCGCAAGGACTTCGACGACGCGGTCAACATGACCGCGAGCGAGCTGAAGAAGTGGCTCGACACCGAGGAGTCGAAGTCGGTGGGGCAGAAGAAGGACGGCGGCGGGGAGTCGACCGGTCACGCGAGCGGGCGTCGCATCGTGCGCATCCTCGAGAAGAAGAAGGCCGACCTGACCGACGACGACCTCCAGCACATGCGCAAGGTGGTCGGCTACGTCAAGCGTCACAGCGCACAGAAGCCGAAGGGCGACACCACCGACACCGACTGGCGCTACTCGCTCATGAACTGGGGCAACGACCCCGAGAAGTAACCCGCGCGTCGGCCCCGGGCATAGGCGGTGGGGGTACAACGGAGTCATGCCCATCATCGACAGCGCGGTGTACGTCAGCGGTCGTCGCATCGAGAACCCCTCGAGCCTCGACCAGACCTTCGAATACATGGAGGCGCACGGGGGGATGGCGTGGATCGGACTGCTGCGCCCCTCGACCGAGGAGCTCGAGCGCGTCGCTGCCGAGTTCTCGCTGCATCCGCTCGCGGTCGAGGACGCCCTCGCGGGGCACCAGCGGGCGAAGCTCGAACGCTACGGCGACAACCTCTTCGCGGTGCTGCGCCCGGCGCGCTACATCGACGAGACCGAGACGGTCGAGTTCGGCGAGCTGCACGTCTTCATCGGCGCCGACTACGTCGTCACCGTGCGTCATGCCGAGGTCCCCGATCTCGCCCGCGTGCGTCACCGCCTCGAAGACAACCCCGACCTGCTCGCGCGCGGCCCCGAGGCCGTGCTCTACGCGATCCTCGACGAGGTGGTCGACCAGTACGACCCCGTCGCGCGGGGTCTGCAGAACGACGTCGACGAGATCGAGGATCAGCTCTTCGGTGCGGACGGCGCCGAGCTGTCGAAGCGCATCTACCAGCTGGCGCGCGAGGTCATCCACTTCCAGCGCGCGGTGGAGCCGTTGCGCGACATGCTCGAGGCCCTGTTACGCGGGGCCGACAAGTACGCCGTCGACATCGAGCTGCAACGATCGTTGCGCGACGTGCTCGACCACGCCCTGCGTCAGAGCGACAAGCTCGCAGCCCTGCGAGCGATCCTCGACAACGCCCTGACCGTCAACGCGACGCTCGTCACCCGACGCCAGACCGAGACCTCGCTCGAGCAGAACGAGCAGGTGAAGAAGATCTCGGGCTGGGCGGCCATCCTGTTCGGACCGTCCCTGGTCGGCGCGATCTACGGCATGAACTTCCGGAACATGCCCGAGCTCGAATGGCAGTTCGGCTATCCGATGGCGATCGCGCTCATGGTGGCCGTGTCGGGCGGACTGTGGCTGACGTTCAAGCGGAAGAAGTGGCTCTGAGCCACGGCATCCGGATGCCGTCGATCTCGGCGCGCTTGCTGGACAGTCGATGCGCGAAACGAATGATGGGTACGTGAACGACTCCACTCCGGGCTCGAGCGACGCCGCCGAGCCGACCCACACCTCGACCGTCGACCTCGAGGACAGCGGCTACCACAAGGGTCTGTCGTCCCGTCAGGTGCAGATGATCGCCATCGGCGGCGCGATCGGCACGGGGCTGTTCCTGGGCGCCGGAGGCCGTCTCGCCGAGGCCGGTCCGGCGATCGTCGTCTCGTACGCCGTCTGCGGCGTGTTCGCCTTCTTCATCCTGCGCGCGCTCGGTGAGCTGGTGCTGCACCGGCCGAGCTCGGGGTCGTTCGTGTCGTACGCCCGCGAGTTCTTCGGTGAGAAGGCGGCCTTCGTCTCGGGCTGGTTCTACTGGATCAACTGGGCCATGACGACGATCGTCGACATCACCGCGGCCGCGGTCTACATGAACTTCTTCGGCAAGTACGTGCCGTGGATCGGCGCGGTGCCCCAGTGGGCGTGGGCGCTCATCGCGCTGGTCGTGGTGCTCGCGGTCAACCTGGTGTCGGTCAAAGTGTTCGGCGAGCTGGAGTTCTGGTTCGCGCTCATCAAGGTCGCCGCCCTCGTGGCGTTCCTGCTCGTCGGCATTTACTTCGTCGTGTTCGGCACCCCCAACGGCTCACCCGTCGGGTTCACGCTCATCGCCGACAACGGCGGGTTCCTGCCGAACGGCATCCTGCCCGCCATCCTCCTCATGCAGGGCGTCGTCTTCGCGTACGCGTCGATCGAGCTGATCGGCACCGCCGCCGGTGAGACGAAGAACCCCGAGAAGGTCATGCCGCGGGCCATCAACTCCGTGGTGGTGCGCGTGGCGGTGTTCTACGTCGGCTCGGTGCTGCTGCTCTCTCTGCTGCTGCCGTTCACCGCCTACTCGGCCGGTGAGAGCCCGTTCGTGACGTTCTTCGCCTCGATCGGCGTTCCGGGCGTCGACGTCATCATGAACATGGTCGTGCTGACCGCGGCGCTGTCGTCGCTGAACGCGGGGCTGTACTCGACGGGGCGCATCCTCCGGTCGATGGCCATCGCGGGGTCCGCGCCGCGGTTCGCCGCCCGCATGAACAAGGCGGGAGTGCCGTACGGCGGCATCGCGATCACCGCGACCGTGGCGCTGCTGGGCGTCGTGCTGAACTTCTTCGTCCCCGCCGAGGCGTTCGAGACGGTGCTGAGCGTGGCGTCGGTCGGCATCATCTCGACGTGGGCGACGATCATCGTCTGCCAGATGCGCCTGAAGCAGCTGGCCGACCGCGGAGAGCTCGTGCGGCCGTCGTTCCGCCTGTTCGGGGCGCCCTACACCAACTGGGTCACGCTGGTGTTCCTCGCCGGCGTCCTCGTGCTCGTCTTCGTCGACTCGCCCGCGACCCTGGTCGCCACCGTCATCGCGGTGATCGGCATCGTGATCGGCTGGTACGCCTGCCGCGGGCGCATCGCCGCGCTCGCCGCGGAGCGCGAGGGGTTCACCGGGACGCACCCGGTGGTGCCGAGTCCGTTCTCGAGGGCGACCGGCGCGGAGGACTGAGTCCGCGGGCGGCTCGGCCCTCACGGACGGCGTGCGGTCGCGCCGGGATCCGCCCGCGGGTTGGGGCGGGCTCCGCCGATCGGGGCGTAACTCTTCCGCCCCGGCGGGCCGATTGCGCCCCGAACCGGCTGTGCCCAGCTGATGGAGGGGGGGCGAAGGCCCGCGCGCGATGCGCGGTGTCGTGGCCGGATGCCGGGAGCCTCTACGGTTCGGGGCAGCTTCCGGCGTTTGGGGCGTGATTCTTCCGCCCCGACGGGTCGATTGCGCCCCAAACGGGCTGCGCCCCGGCGTTTCCGCCCGGGGGGGCGGGGGAGGCCCCGATGCGGCTCCGCCCCCGGCGTTTCCGCCCCGAGGGGCCGGGGACGCCCCGAACCGGCCGCGCCCCCGGGCGGGAGGATCAGGCGTCGAGCGGCCAGCCGCAGTACGCCTCGGCGAGGAAGGCGCGGCCGTGCTCCGACTCCACGACGGAGCGCAGCTCGCCGAGCTGACGTCGGCGGTCGAAGTCGGTGGCATCCGGGGCCACGTGCAGCATGCTCGTCATCCACCACGAGAAGTGCTGGGCCTTCCAGATGCGCCGGCTCGCCGTGTCGGGGTAGGCGTCGAGCAGGCGCTCATCGCCCTCGAGCAGGAACGCCCGCAGGGCGGCCGCGAGCAGGCGCACGTCGGCGATCGCGAGGTTCATCCCCTTCGCGCCGGTGGGCGGCACGGTGTGCGCGGCGTCGCCGACGAGGGCGACTCGGCCCCGGCGCAGTTCGTTGGCGACGAAGCTGCGGAAGCGCAGCACGTCGCGCTGGAAGATCGGACCCTGCCGCAGCGTGGTGCCGGGCACGCGCTTCTGCAGTTCGTCCCAGAGCTGCTCCTCGCTGAAGACGGCGGTGTCGGTGTCGGGATCGCACTGGAAGTACATCCGCTGCACGGTCGCCGACCGCTGGCTGACGAGGGCGAACCCGTCGGGGGAGTTGCTGTAGATCAGCTCCTCGCTGCTGGGCGGGGCTTCGCACAGGATGCCGAACCAGGCGAAGGGGTACTCGCGGAAGGAGCCGTTGCGCGAGCCTGCCACGGCTGCGCGCGCGACGCTGCGCGAGCCGTCGGAACCGACGACGAAATCCGCCTCGATCTCGACGGGGACCCCGTCGGCGTCGCGCGCGCGCACCCGGGGGTGATCGCCGTCTTCGACGCCGTCGGCGGTGACGCCGAAGCGCAGGTCTTGACCGGCGGCGAGGCGCGCGGCGATCAGGTCTTTCAGCACCTCGTGCTGCGGGTACAGCCAGACGGCGCGACCGACGGACTCGGCGAAGTCGATGCGGTGGCCCTCGCCCTCGAAGCGCAGCTCGATGCCGTCGTGGCGATGTCCCACCGTGCGGGCGCGCGAGGCGGGGCCGATCGTGTCGAGCAGTTCGACCGTGCCCTGCTCCAGGATGCCGGCGCGGATCGTGCTCTCGATCTCGTCGCGCGTGCGCTGGTCGATGACGATCGATTCGATGCCGGCCTGCGCCAGCAGGTGCGCCAGCATCAGCCCTGCGGGGCCGGCGCCGATGATGGCGACACGGGTGCGAACGGTGGTGGTCATGGCGTCTCCCTCGACGGCGGCTGTGGTCGATGCTGCCTTCCCGCCCGCCGCGCGAGGCCGCGACTCTCATTGATCGGGATGCCGTGGCATGCCGTTCCGGGGCGTGCACTGCCGTCGAGTGTCCAGGAAACGCCGCTTCGGTGCGAGATGGTGCGGCGTTTCCTGGACTCTCAACGGAGGGGGAGGGGCTCGGGGGAGGGAGCGGGAGAGGGAGGAGGGCGCGGGGCTCGGGGGAGGGAGCGGGGGTCACCGGCGGTAGCCCAGGGCCCGCTCCGTGTCGCGGGCTGCGCGGTGCAGTTCGACGAGCGCGAACTGGGTCTCCGCATCACGCGGAAGCACGACCGACAGGGCCGCGATGACAGCGCCCGTCTCGTCTCGCACGGGGACCGCGACACCGGTGGAGACCTCGTCGACGGTGCCGGGGGCGACCACCCGGCCGAGGGTGCGGATCTCGGCCAGGGCGCGCCGCAGCGCCGCAGGGTCGACGATGGTCTCGGGGGTGACGGCGGCGAGCGGGCGCGCGAGCACCCGCTCCTGCAGGTCGTGCGGGGCGAAGGCGAGCAGGACCAGCCCCGATGACGAGGCGTGCACGGGCAGGCGACCGGCGACCCGCGTGATGTTCGCGCCGGAGTCGGGCGCGCTGAGCCGCTCGAGGAAGAGCGCCTCGTCGTGCTCGAGGATCGCGAGCTGCGTGTGCTCGCGTACCCGCTGCTGCACCCGTTCCATGTACGGCAGCGCGGCCTGACGCAGCCGCAGGGCGTGGGAGGAGCGCGTGGCCAGTTCCCACAGCCGCATCCCCACACGCACGCGTCGCTCGTCGTCGCGCTCGAGCAGCCCGGCATCCACCAGCTCGCCCACGATCCGGTGCGCCGACGAGCTCGGCAGGCCCGCTCGGCGGCCGATGTCGGCCGTTGTCTGGGCGGTGCGGGTGGGGGTGAAGGTCTCGAGGATGCGCACCAATCGGTCGGTGACCGAGTCGCCGGAGGGGGAGTTCGCCATGGGGTCAGGATGCCACGACTCCCATTGGTCGGGAACGACTCGCCGCACCGTCGCACCGTGCTGGACGATGGAGGCGTCGAAGGAGACCCCATGTCGAACCCCGCCGCCGCACCCGAGACGCTGCTCGCCGCCCCCGACCAGGCGACGCAGAGCCAGATCGTCGACGAGATCCGCGCCCGCCATGCCGAGCTCGACGCACGGGAGGCCGCCGGGGAGGACGTCGCCGCCACCGCCCACGACTTCCCCGCGTACCGCTCGAGTGTGCTGCGGCATCCCACCAAGAACCCCAAACTCGTCGACCCCGAGACGATCGAGCTGCTCTCGCCCGCGTTCGGGCAGCGCGACGTCGCCGCCATCGAGTCCGACCTCACGCTGCAGCACGCCGGCGAACCGCTGGGGGAGCGCATGAGCGTGCAGGGGCGCCTGCTCGACTCGTGGGGCCGCCCGGTGGCGAACCAGCTCATCGAGATCTGGCAGGCCAACGCGGCCGGGCGCTACATCCACCAGCGCGACCAGCATCCCGCCCCGCTCGATCCGAACTTCACCGGCGCCGGGCGTGCGGTGACGAACGAGAACGGCGAGTACCGCTTCACCACGATCAAACCCGGGCCCTACCCCTGGAAGAACCACCGCAACGCGTGGCGTCCGGCGCACATCCACTTCTCGGTGTTCGGCTCGTCGTTCACCCAGCGAATCGTGACGCAGATGTACTTCCCGGGCGACCCGCTGTTCGCGCTCGACCCGATCTACAACACGATCCACCGGCAGAAGGACCGCGACGCCCTCGTCGGCGTCTACGACCACGACCTCACCTCCCCCGAGTGGGCGACGGGGTACCGCTTCGACATCGTCGTCGACGGGCCGGATGCCACCTACTTCGAGGCCGAGGGCGAGTGAGATGACGACGACATCGACGCATGACCCGGTCCCTGAGCCCGTCGAAGGGCGAGCAGGAGGGCGACGAGTGATCCCCGCCAGGACCCGCCGCGCGACCCCCGGCCAGACGGTCGGGCCGTTCTTCGCCTACGGGCTGAAGTACCCGAAGCAGCACGAGGTCGCCTTCCCGCACTCGCCCGGGGCGATCGTGCTCGGCGGCACCGTGTACGACGGCGCGGGCGCACCGGTGCCCGACGCGTTGCTCGAGATCCGGGGAGCGGAAGCCGACGGCTCGGTGCCGCGCGCGCGCGCCGCGTTCCGCCGCGACGACCACACGTTCACCGGCTTCGGTCGTGCGTTCACCGACGACGAGGGGCACTTCGAGTTCTGGACGCGCGAGCCCGGTGGCATCCGGGGTCGCGCCGCCTTCTACGCCGCGATCGTGTTCGCCCGGGGACTGCCCGACAAGCTGCACACGCGCATCTACGTGCCGGGGGATGACGCGGCGCTCGCCGCCGATCCGCTGCTGTCGACGCTGACGTCGGAGGAGCGCGCTACTCTCATCGCGACGCGCGCGGCCGACGGCCACCTGCGGCACGACATCCGGCTGCAGGGCGCGGGAGAAACGGTGTTCCTTGCTTTCTGAACCCTTCGAGCGCGGACTGCTCACCCCGGTCGCGGTCGGCCACGATGCGCTCGTGTCCGACGCCGCGGTGCTCGATGCCCTCGTGCGGGCGGAGTGCGCGCTCGTCGCGGCGTACGTCGCGCGAGGAGTCGCACCGCGGGAGGCGGGCATCGCGATCGACCACGCCTTCGGCCTCGACGAGACGGGCGGTTCGCCGTCGGAGACGCTCGACGTCGACGCGCTCGTCACGGCATCGGTCGCGGGCGGCAACCCCGTCATCCCGCTCGTGGGGATGATGAAGGAACGGGTGCCTGCCGCGCACCGCGCGTGGGTCCACCGCGGGGCGACGAGTCAGGACATCCTCGACACCGCCCTCATGGTGGTCGCGCAGCGCGCAGTTGGGCAGGTGCGCGGTTCCCTGGGAGACGCGGCCGAATGGCTGCGACGGCTCGCCCTTCGCCACGCCGAGGACGTCGCGGCCGCGCGCACGCTCACGCAGCACGCGGTGCCCACGACGGTGGGTGCACGGGCGGCGACGTGGGCGCAGGGGATCGAGCGCGCGGTGTCCCGTCTCGACGCGCTCGTCTTCCCGGCGCAGCTCGGCGGCGCCGGCGGCACTCTCGCCTCGTTCGTGGAGATCACCGGATCCGCGGATGCCGCGGCGGCCCTCCCCGCGGCCTTCGCACGGGCAGTCTCGCTCGACGTGCCCGAGACGCCGTGGCACGTCACCCGCTGGCCGGTGACCGAGCTCGGTGATGCGCTCGTGCAGGCGCTCGACGCGCTGGGCAAGTTCGCGGCCGACGTGGCGACCCTCAGCCGCACCGAGATCGCCGAGGTGTCGGAGGGCGTGGGCGGCGGCTCGTCGGCCATGCCGCAGAAGCAGAACCCCGCTGAGGCGGTGCTCATCCGTTCCGCCGCCCTCCGTGCCCCGCAGCTGGGCGCGACGCTGCACCTCGCGGCATCCCTCGCCGTCGACGAACGTCCCGACGGGGCCTGGCACGCCGAGTGGCCGACAGTGCGCGATCTTCTGCGGCTGACGCTGGGCGCATCGTGGCACGCCTCCTCGCTCGCGGAACACCTGCGGGTGGACCCCGCGGCCGCTGCTCGCAACGCCGGAGCGACCGGCGGACGCCTCGTGAGCGAGCGCCTGCGCGGTGTTCTCGTGCCGCTGATCGGCGCCGACCGCTTCGCCGACCTGCTCGCCGGTGACGGCGACCTCGCTGACGCGTTGCGGGCGCTGCCCGAGGATCTCGATGTCGACGCGCTGCTCGATCCCACCGGCTACGTCGGGCTCGCGCCGCGGCTGGCGCGCGGGGCGGCGCGCGGAACCGCCGAGGTTCCGGATCCCACGGAGGTCGGGGCACCCGCCACCGGAAGCGCAACCGGCCGCCGAGGCCGCGCGGCATCCGACATGAACGGACACGGGGTGGACGAATGAGTGCGACATCGCTGATCTCCCTGACGGCGCCGGTCGGGCCGGAGGGCGCGCCGCTCGTCGTGCTCGGGCCCTCGCTCGGCACCTCGACGATCCTGTGGGACGACGTCGTGCCGCTGCTCGCCGACGACTACCGCGTCGCCGCCTGGGACCTCCCGGGTCACGGCACGGGTCCCGTCGCGCGGGAGGCGTTCTCGGTCGCCGACCTCGCGGATGCCGTGGCGGCTGCGGTGCCCGACGAGACCTTCTTCTCCGCCGGCGTCTCGCTCGGCGGGGCGACGGGGCTGGAGCTCGCCCTGCGACACGGCGACCGGGTGCGGGCCGCGGCCATCGTGGCATCCGGAGCTCAGCTCGGCGACCCCGACGCGTGGGCCGAACGTGCCGCGCAGGCGCGGGCACAGAGCACCTCGAGCCTCATCGTCGCCTCGGCCCAGCGCTGGTTCGCCCCCGACTCGATCGCGCAGCGCCCCGACCTCACCGGGCGTCTGTTGCACGCGCTGCAGGGTGCCGACGACGACAGCTACGCGCGCTGCTGCGAGGCGCTCGCCGCGTACGACGTGCGCTCCTCGCTGGGCGAGATCGCCGTGCCGGTGCTCGCCGCGTGGGGGGCGTTCGACGCCGTCGCGCCCGAGGCCAAGGCCCTCGAGATCGCCGAGGGGGTGCGCGACGGCCGCGTGGCGCGCATCGACGAGGCGGGCCATCTGCCCCCCGCCGAACAACCCGAGGCCGTCGCGGCACTGCTGCGGTCGTTCTTCGTATCCGCTTCTCGAGAGGACGCCTGATGCCCACCGACCAGGAACGCTTCGACCAGGGCATGGCCGTGCGCCGCGCCGTGCTGTCGGACGCCCACGTCGACCGCGCCGTCGCGGCGACCACCGACCTGACCGCCGACTGGCAGGACTTCATCACCCGGGTGGCCTGGGGCGACATCTGGTCGCGACCCGGTCTCGACCGCCGGTCGCGCTCGATCGCCGTGCTCAGCTCGCTCATCGCGCACGGGCACCACGAGGAGCTCGCGATGCACCTGCGGGCGGCCCTGCGCAACGGTCTGAGCGTCGACGAGATCCGCGAGGTGATCCTGCAGTCGGCGATCTACTCCGGGGTGCCGGCGGCGAATACGGCGTTCCGGATCGCGACGGAGGTGTTCGCGCAGGACGCTCCCGTGCCGGACGGGGACGTGCCGGGCGGGGACGCGCCCAACGGCGGTGCGCCGGGCGGTGGCGTGCGGGGCGGCGGCGTACAGGGTGGGGACGTGCAAGGCGGCGGGTGACCGGCGGATAGGGTGAGCCGGTGAGCGAGAGTGCGGGACCGGAGTTCGTCCAGTCGCTCGCGCGCGGTCTCGCGGTGATCCGGGCGTTCGACGCCGACCACGCGACGTTGACCCTCAGCGACGTGTCGCGAAGGGCCGACCTTCCCCGGGCCGCGGCGCGACGGTTCCTGCAGACCCTCCAGACGCTCGGCTACGTGCGCAGTGACGGGCGCGACTTCGCCCTCACGCCGCGGGTGCTCGAGCTGGGCTTCAGCTACCTATCGGCGCTGTCGTTGCCGGCCATCGCGCAGCCGCACCTCGAGCGGCTGTCGAGGGACATCGACGAGAGCGTCTCGGCGGCGGTGCGGGACGGCCACGACATCGTCTACGTCGCCCGCGTCCCCACGCGGCGCATCATGAGCGTGGGCATCACGATCGGCACGCGCTTCCCGGCCTACGCCACGAGCATGGGCCGCGTGCTGCTGGCCGCGGAGCCCTCGGATCGCGTCGCGGAGCTGATCGCATCCGCGCGACCCGAGGCGCTGACTTCGCGCACTCGGACCGACGTCGACGTGCTGACGGCCGAGCTCGTCCGCATCCGCGCGCAGGGCTGGGCCCTCGTCGACGAGGAGCTCGAGCAGGGGCTGCGCTCGCTCGCGGTGCCCGTCCACGGACGCGACGGGAGCGTCGTGGCCGCCGTCAACGTGTCGGCGAGCGCGCGGGGCGACGTCGACGAGTGGCGCGACAGGTGCCTTCCGCCGCTGACGGCGGCGGCTTCGGCCATCGATGCGGAGCTCCGCCTGGTCTGAGCGCAGCGTCAGCGCGGGGGCGGGTTCGCGGCATCGAGGGCGTGGTCGTACACGCCGATGAGCCGATCCAGGAAGTGCTGCACGGTGGCGCGCTCCGCGGCATCCATGTCGTCCACCACGCGTTCGATGCCGTCGATCAACGGGGTGACGAGGTCGCGCGCGCGTTCGCGGGAGTGATCGACGGCCGTGACGACGAGCTTGCGGCCGTCGTGCGGATGGCGTTCGCGGTGGATGTGCCCCGCGTTCTCGAGGCGGTGCAGCACCAGCGTCATCGCGGCGGTCGAGATGCCCAGAAGCCGGGCCAGCTCGGTGGGGGTGGCGGCACTGGTGGAGATGAGGTGGTCCATCGCCTCGAGTCCGGGGGCGTCGACGGCGAGCGTGGCGGCGACGTGTCGCTCGAACTGCTGCTGGCGCAGGGTGACGCGTTGCACGCGCGCGCGGATGTCGTCGTCGCCCAAGGGGGTCTCGCTGCGGCGCGCGCGTTCGCGTTCGCGGCGGTCGTCGCGTGCGTCGGGGGAGTCGTCGAGCGCGGGCACTCCTCCACGATAGTCGTGTAGATTGCCAATCTCATTGATAATCAACGAAGCGGGGAAAAATGGCGACCTCTCGAGGACGGGTGCTGATCTGCGGGGCGAGCATCGCGGGCCCGGCGCTGGCGTACTGGCTGAACCGGTACGGCTACGAGACCGTGATCGTCGAACGCGCCCCCGGCCTCCGCACGGGCGGACAGAACGTCGACGTGCGCGGAGCCGGACGCGAGGTGCTGCGGCGGATGGATCTCGAGTCCGCGGTGCGCGCGGCGACCACGGGGGAGGTCGGCACGCGGTTCGTCGGACGCGACGGGCGGACCGTCGCGGAGTTCCCCGCCGGACGCGGCGACTCCGACGGCGCCACCGCCGAGCTCGAGATCTTGCGCGGAGACCTCGCCGAGCTACTCGTCGAGCGCACCGCCGGGCGTACCGAGTACCGCTTCGGTGACCGCGTCACCGGGGTGGACCAGGATGCCGACGGAGTCGTCGTGCGTTTCGAGCGGGCGCCCGAGGAGCGGTTCGCGCTCGTCGTCGCCGCCGACGGGATCGGTTCGCGAACGCGCGGGCTGGTCTTCGGTGATGAGCCGCAGATCCGCTCGCTCGGGCTCGAGACGACGTACGGCACGATCCCCCGCACCGCCGCGGACGACGACTGGTGGCGCTGGTACTCCGCGCCGGGCGGCCGGTCGATCACCCTGCGGCCCGATCCGCACGGCACGATCCGCGCGACGATGTCGGTGGTCACCGACCGCGAGCACCCACGGACGGACCGCGGCGATGTCGACGCGCAGCGCCGCCGCTTGCGCGAGACCTTCGCCGACGCCGGCTGGGAGGCGGCGCGCGTGCTCGACGGCTTCGACCGCGCGGAGGAGCTGTACACCGACGCGATCGGTCAGGTGCGGGCTCCCCGCTGGTCGAACGGTCGGGTCGCGCTGGTGGGAGACGCCGGCTATTGCGCCTCGCCGGTCAGTGGCATGGGGACGAGCCTGGCCCTCGCGGGGGCCTACGTGCTGGCGGGCGAGCTCGCAGCCCACGTCGACCACCGCGACGCGTTCCGCGGATACGAGCGTGTGATGCGGCCCTACGTCGCGCAGGCGCAGGATCTGCCCCCGGGCACCCCTCGGCTGGCCAACCCCACCTCGCGCCTGGGCGTCGGGGTGTTCCGCGCGGTGCTGCGGGTGGCATCCACTCCTGTCGTCGCGCATCTCGCGGGCGGTCTGTTCACCCCTCCGGCGGATGCCATCGAGCTCCCCGACTACGCGCACCTGGGGTGATCGCGGGTCTTGTCCTGACCGGCGGTCGGCGGTAAAGTGTGCGTAAAGCGAACGGAAGTTCGCAGAGCGAACACAGGAAGCCTCCATGATCGACAAGACCGTTCCCGACCTCGTGGCGGCCGTCGCCGGCATCCGCGACGGTGCCACCGTCATGATCGGCGGCTTCGGCCGCGCGGGTCAGCCCGTTGAACTCATCGACGCGCTCATCGCGCACGGCGCCCGCGACCTCACCGTCGTCAACAACAACGCCGGTAACGGCGACACCGGCCTTGCCGCGCTGCTCGCGGCCGGCCAGGTGCGCAAGATGATCTGCTCGTTCCCCCGCCAGAGCGACTCGTGGGTGTTCGACGGGCTCTATCGCGACGGCAAGGTCGAACTCGAACTCGTGCCGCAGGGCAACCTCGCCGAGCGCATCCGGGCCGCCGGCGCGGGCATCGGCGGGTTCTTCACCCCCACCGGGTTCGGCACGCAGCTGGCAGAGGGCAAGGAGACGCGGCGCATCGACGGGCGCGACTACGTGCTCGAGTACCCGATCCGAGCCGACGTCGCCCTCATCAGCGCCCGGGCCGCCGATCGCTGGGGCAACCTCGTGTACCGCGAGACGGCGCGCAACTTCGGGCCCATCATGGCCGCCGCCGCGGCGACCACCGTGGTGCAGGTCGACGAGATCGTGCCACTCGGCCGGCTCGATCCCGAAGCCGTCGTCACCCCGGGGCTCTACGTCGACCGGGTCGTGGCGGTCGGTGAGCGTCCCTGGCTGCGCGACGGCGAGTTCGTCGGCGGGGTCGACATCGAGGGCCGGCCCCTCGCCGACGAGGACGCGTCATGAGCGCGCCCTCCCCGGCGTCCGGTGGCGTCGTCGACTCGACGCCCGACTCTCCCGCACGCATCGAAGAAGGGGCACCGCAGTGACCACCACCCGCATCTCCCGCGCCGCGCTCGCCGCGCGCGTGGCATCCGACATCCCCGAAGGCGCCGTGGTGAACCTCGGCATCGGGGCCCCGACCCTCGTCGCCGACTACCTGCCCGAGGGGCTCGAGATCGTGCTGCACACCGAGAACGGCATGCTCGGCATGGGCCCCGCGCCCGAGCGCGGACGTGTCGACCCCGACCTCATCAACGCCGGAAAGCAGCCCGTCACCGCGCTCGCCGGGGCGGCGTACTTCCACCACGCCGACTCGTTCGCGATGATGCGCGGCGGTCACCTCGACGTGTGCGTGCTGGGGGCGTTCCAGGTCTCGGCGGGCGGCGACCTCGCCAACTGGTCGACCGGCGAGCCCGGGGCGATCCCCGCGGTCGGCGGGGCGATGGACCTCGCGATCGGGGCGAAAGACGTCTACGTCATGACCGACCTGCTGACCAAGGGCGGCGATCCCAAGCTCGTGGAGGCGTGCAGCTACCCGCTGACCGGGGTCGGCTGCGTCTCCCGCGTCTACACCGACCATGGCGTCTTCGACGTCACCCCCGACGGCTTCCGTGTGCGCGAGCTGTTCGGTGACAACACGCACGCCGAGATCGAGCACCTCCTCGGTCTGAAACTGGAGGCTTGAGCCATGCCCACTGTGTTCTCGAAAGACGGGTCCTGACATGCCGTCCTCTTACGTCTACGACGCCGTCCGCACCCCCTTCGCCCGGCACGGCAAGGCCTTCGCCGACGTGCGCCCCGACGATCTCGCCGCGACCGTCATGGCATCCATCGTCGACCGCACCGGGATCGACCCCGCCCGAATCGAGGACATCGTCTTCGGCGACGCCAACCAGGCCGGCGAAGACAACCGCAACGTCGCACGCTTCGGCGCGATACTCGCGGGCTTTCCCTCGTCGGTGCCCGGCACGACCATCAACCGGCTGTGCGGGTCGTCTCTGGATGCCGTGATCCAGGGCTCGCGCGCGATCGAGGCCGGAGACGCCGATGTGATCCTCGCCGGCGGTGTCGAGTCGATGACCCGCGCGCCCTTCGTGGTCGAGAAGAGCCCCCGGCCCTTCCCCGCGGCGAACCAGACGATGTGGAACACCTCCATCGGCTGGCGCATGACCAACCCGCGGCTGAGGTCGGACTGGACGATCTCGAACGGCGAGAGCGCCGAGAAGCTCGCCGAGATCTACGACATCTCGCGCGAGGAGCAGGACGCCTTCGCCGCCCGCAGCCACCGCCTCGCCGCCACCGCCTGGGCCGCGGGACGCTTCGACCACGAGATCGTGCAGGTCGAGGCTCACGCGCTCGCCCGTGACGAGGGTATTCGCGACGACTCCACCGCCGAGGTGCTCGCGGCCCTGCGTCCGGCGTTCCGTGCGGGTGGCTCGGTGACCGCGGGCAACTCCTCGCCCATCAACGACGGGGCCTCGGCGGTGCTGCTGGGTTCCGAGGGCGCGCTGGATGCCGAGCCCCTCGCCCGCATCGCCGGTCGCGCCGCGTTCGGCAACGATCCCGACGTGTTCGGCGTCGCACCGGTCGAGGCGGCCAACCGCGCGCTGGCCCGCGCCGGCCGGACGTGGGCGGACGTGTCGTTCGTCGAGCTGAACGAGGCCTTCGCCTCGCAGACGCTGGCGTGCGCGAAGCTGTGGACCGAGCTCGACCCGGCGCTGCTCAACGAGAACGGCGGCGCGATCGCGATCGGGCACCCGCTCGGCGCCTCGGGCGGGCGCATCATCGCGCGCGCCGCGCACGAGCTGAAGCGCCGCGGCGGCGGTGTGGCCGTGACCGCGATCTGCATCGGGGTGGGGCAGGGGCTCGCGGTGGTGTTGGAGCGCTGAATCGCGGTTTCCCGTGTCCGTGCAACGAGAACAGGGGATGCGACCGGAGCAGGGTGATCCGCCCTGGATCGGCCTGTTCTCGCGCTATCTCCTGCTCTCGTGACCCGGGGTGGTCCCGGCGGCGGGTTGCGTGTCCCACTTCGTACGGCATTCGGCGGCTGAAGCAGCACGAAAGGGGACACGCCGCGCCTCGCGGCGTACCTGGCCTGTTGCGTGCCCCATTTCATGCGGGGTCCGGCGGCGGAAGCGGCACGAATCGGGACACGATCGGCGTCGCGGCCGGCCTGTACGGCGAGATCACCGGCTTCCGATTCCGCGTCCGGGTGTCGTCGTACCGGGGCCGGGCGGACTCGCCCACCGACGGCATCGGCGTGAGCATCCCGGGGTTGGTCGACCTGGCATCCGATGTGCCGGGGCCCTGCAGGTGCGGTAAACCGCCGCGCTGAGAAGACATCGTCAAGGTTCTCCGGATTCTCACGAAGCATCAGGACAAGGGACGTCCGCCGACGACGGGGTGTCCTGAACGGCGCTTTACGCTCGCTGAGCCGCGAAACGAAAACCGATCGTTCACCGCGGCAGGAACGAACCACACCGCCGTGGCGGATCGTTCGCACGGGCGCCGACGTGGACGGCGCCGAGGTCGTTTCGTGATGCGGCCTGGATGCGCGGCGCCCGAGCGGAATCGGGCGGTGAACCGGAGGAGCAGGCGTGAAGTGTTTCGGGTCGACGATCGAGCTGGGCGTGGTGGACCACCGCGCGACGGGAACCTACGTCGAAGCGAGGGGCGGACGCGCATGAGCGGACTGCGGAACCTCGGATACGACGACCTCCTCAATTGCTTCATGGTCGGGCCCCTCGTCGGCCTCACCCCGGAGCGGGCGCTCACCGCGTTGGAGGACGTGCTGCGTTCTCCCCGCGGTGCGGTGTTGCACCGCGTACGCACCCGTGGGGGGCGGTGGCGGCGCGTCGATGAGAGCACCGCTCTCGCGGCCGCCGCACGTGCCGTCGAGCGGGTGGAAGCGGCCCTCGACCGGTCGGAACTGGCCACCCACGTCCTGCAGAGGCAGTTCCAGCGCGAAGAGCTGCCGGTGCGGCTGTTCGTCGCCGACGGGATGCTCGCGATGGCGTTCTCGCACAGCCTGTTCGACGGTACGGGTTCGACGGCCGTCGTGAATCTGGTCCTGGAGAAGCTCGGCGCCCCGGGAGCGGATACCCGAGCCGCCCTGCCGTGGGCGAAGACGCCCCTGCGCGCGGCGATGAAGAAGTTCGGGTTGCAGGGGGTGGCCGGCATCCGGTCCGCTCGACAGATCTTCCGCGCGCTGAACGCCCAGACCGAGACCGGATATCAGCTCCCGCAGACGCTCACCAAGGCCGCGTCGCTGGAGCGGACGCGGATGGTGTCGATGGTGCTGCCGGCCGACCTGGTGCGCACGATCGCGAACACGCCCGAGAAGGCCGAGGATGGACGACGACCGGCGCGCCCGCCGCTGTCGGTCAAGTCCGCGAGCCTGGTTCTGCGGTGCCTCCGGGAGAGCCTGCGCGACGAGGCCGACTTCCGTGTGGTTGTTCCCGTCGACGCTCGTCGCTGGGTGGCGAAGGGATTCGCCGTCGAGGGGAACTTCGCGCCGTCCCTGCCCATGGGGCGCCTGCGGGCCGACGACTGGAGCGCCACGGCCCTGGCCGAGCGCATCTCGGCGGCGAGCAAGTCGGGCACACCCGTCGCGTGGTTGCTCGCCACCGCGCTGAGCACGCTGAAGAACACCGTTCGTCACCCCGTCGCCGCTCTGCGACCGCCGACGGAGACGCCGCGCGCGCCGCTGGAGATCCACGTCTCGCTGACGACGACCGAGGTCGCCGTCGCCGAGACGCTGATGCCGCTCGTGACGAGCGACACCTTCGTCGGCGGGTTAGCGGCGCACCTGCGCATGCCCCTGGGTGTGTGGGCGGAGATCGCCCCCGTACGGGACTGCCTGCACGTCGTCATCCGTGACGAGACGGGGCTGTTCGACCTCGAGGGGTTCGAGCAACGACTGCACGAGATGAGCGCTGCGGCCCCCGAGGAGGCCCACCGTGTCGACCACGTCGCTCGCGCCAGCGCGCATGGTCATGTGATGCGGGGAATGGGCCACGTCGGCTCGCCCACCCGATCGACGGCCCGGCCGTGAAATGAGCCGATCGTGGCGGGGGACGGCGATGCCGGCCGGGGAGCCGCGGCGCGCGTCGGTCTAGGCTCGCGGCATCCTCAGTGGTGAAAGCGACATACGTCGGGTCGGATAGGACCGACGTCGGGGCCCATCGGGTCCGATCGCCCGGCGAGGAAGCCGGAGCGGTCCCATCCCCGACGGGTCGACGCGCTGGGCCGGCGTCGACACCGTGCTGGGCCCCCGCGCGGCGCCCGCCCTCCGCC
>NZ_CAUQWC010000019.1:0-25815 GCF_963521695.1 uncultured Microbacterium sp.
ACTCGAACGCCCCACCCCGGGCGACCCCGACGACGCGCTCCAGCCCCGCGATCTTCGCGGCCACCTCGGTGGCCGGCGCCGCCAGCACCTCGCGCATCGGTCCCTCCTGCGTCACCGAGCCCCGCTCGACGATCACCAGGCGGTCGGCGAGCGCCGCGGCATCCACTGCGTCGTGGGTCACCGCGATCGTCGTGACCCCGTCGAGGCGCTCGCGCAGCATCGCGCGGATCTCCGACGCCGTCACCGCGTCGAGGGCGACGAGCGGCTCATCGAGCAGGACGACCCGCGGCTCCGCGGCGAGCGCTCGAGCGACCGCGACGCGCTGCTGTTCGCCGCCCGAGAGCTGCGCGGGGCGACGATCGCCCGCGCCCGGCAGCCCGACCCGTGTCAGCCATTCGTCGGCCCGGGAACGGGCATCGGATGCCGAGACCGCGGCCGCCCTCGGACCGAAGGCGACGTTCTCGCGCGCGGTGAGGTGCGGGAAGAGCCGGGCATCCTGCCCGAGCAGCACGATGCCGCGGTGCATCGGGGCGGTCCGCACACGCGGAGGGCGGTCGAGCACCCGTCCGTCGAAGACGATCTCGCCGCCGTCCAGCGGCGTGAGCCCGGCGAGCGCGCCCAGCACCGTCGACTTGCCGGCGCCGCTGCGGCCCATGAGGGCAACGGTCTCTCCTGCGGCCACCTCGAGGAAGACGTCGACCTCGAAGTCCCGACGACGCACGACGACGCGGGCGCAGAGCGCCGCGGCATCCCGATCACCCTCGTCAGCACGCGCGGGCGACCCGGGCACCGCGGCATCCGGAGAAGATCCCGCGCCGCCGTCGACGCGACCGCCGCCGCCATTCATCGCCCCACCCCCGGCCGCCACCCGCGAACGAGCAGCAATACCGCGACCGCGGTCACCAGCAGCAGCAGCGACAGCGCCACGGCAGTACCCTGCGAGACCCCCGCGCCATTGAACGCCGTGTAGATCGCGAGCGGCATCGTCTGCGTCACGCCGGGGCGGTTGCCGGCGAACAACGCTGTCGCGCCGAACTCTCCGATCGCGCGGGCGAAGCACAGCACGACACCGGCGACGATCCCCGGTGCGGCGAGCGGCAGTGTCACGCGCCGCAGGATCGTCGCGCGCGACGCGCCGAGCGATGCCGCGGCACGCTCGAACTCGACCCCGGTGCTGCGCAGCGCGCCCTCCACCGCGAGCACGAGGAACGGCAGGGCGACGAACACCTGCGCGAGCACCACGGCGGGTGTGGAGAAGGGCAATCCGAGCGCGCCGAACCAGCCGTTCCGCCCGAAGAGATAGAGCAGCGCGACACCACCGACCATCGGTGGCAGCACGAGCGGCACGGTGACCAGCGCCCGAAGCAGCGCCGCGACGCGAACGGGGCTCCGCGCGATGAGAACGGCGAGAGGGACGCCGACGATCGCGCAGATCGCCGTCGCCACCGCCCCCGTCGACAGCGACAGACCGAGGGCCGAGAGCGCGGCATCCGAGGTGATGTCACTCCACAACGTCGCCCACTCGACGCGGACGATGAGTGCGGTCAGCGGCACGAGCAGGAAGAGAAGCCCGACCACCGCCGGCACGATCAGCCAGCGCGGGACGTATCCCGCGACTCTCACGGCGCGCGGAAACCGGCGTCGGCGAGGATCTGCTGTCCCTCGTCCGACAGCACGAAGGCGACGAAGGCGGACGCCGCATCGGGGTTCTGCGCCTCGGTGAGCGCAGCGATCGGGTAGCGGTTGACGACCGCGTCGGCGCCCTCGGGCACGATCGCTTCGACGTCATCGCGCCCGACGACGTCGGTGGCGTAGACGAGCCCGGCGTCGGCTTCGGATGCCGCGACCTTCGTGAGCACCGCGGTCACGTTCTGCTCCGAGCTCGCCGCGCTCACACTGACGCCCGCGTTCGACAGCAGCGTCGCCGAGGCCGCACCGCAGGGGACCTCGGGCGCGCAGAGCACGGTCGTGCCGCGCGCGAGGTCGGCGAGGGTCCGGACACCGCCGGGGTTCCCCTTCGGCACGGCGATGACGAGGGTATTCCCCGCGAACACCTGAGGGTCCGGCGCCTGGGCGGTGACCTTGGCCATGTTCTTCTCGTCGGCCGAGGCGAAGACGTCGGCCGGCGCCCCCTCGCCGATCTGCGTGGCGAGCGTGCTCGATCCGTCGTAGACCGCGCTCACCGTGACGCCCGGGTGCTCCTGCTCGAACGCCGTCGCGATCTCATCGAACGAGCGCTGCAGGGAGGCCGCGGCGTAGACCTCGACGGTTCCCGACAGCTCACCGGACGACGCGGCGGATCCGGATGCCGCGGGGGCGGGCGCAACGGGGGTGGAAGCGCTGGCGCACCCGGCGAGGAAAGCCGCCGCGCCCAGAAGGGCGAGAAGACGGACAGAGCGAGACATGGCATCCTTCCGGCGACGCCGGAGGACCGCCACCGCCCCCATTATTCCGCATATGCGGACTCTTGGCCGCAACGAGGCCGCTTTCACAGCGAAGTGCATTTCGCTGACATCTCGGTCGCAAGCTGAAACCGCTCAGTCAGCCGGGTGCACCCTCGCGGGCCCGACCACGGAGCCGCCACCCCGAACGCGAGAGGTGGATCGGCGAGTCCTGGCACGACTCCGCGCGGCGCGGTAGGAACGGGGGATGCGAGCGACGACATGAGCGACCTGACCGGCCTGGGCGACTTCCTCCAGCACCGCCGCGAGTCCCTGCAGCCCGAGGATGTCGGGCTCGCGCGCGGCGTGCGACGACGAACGGCGGGCCTGCGTCGCGAGGAGGTGGCCCTCCTCTGCCATCTGTCCACCGATTACTACGCCCGTCTCGAACGCGGCACGGGTCCCACCCCCTCGGAGCAGATGCTGACCTCCCTCGCGCAGGGCCTGCACCTCAGTCTCGCCGAGCGCGATCATCTCTTCCGGCTCGCGGGACACCAGCCGCCCTCCCGCCACTCCGGCACGGAGCACGTCAGCCCCGGGATGCTGCGCGTGCTGGACCGTCTCGACGACACCCCCGCCGAGATCGTCACGGAGCTCGATGAGACCCTGCGTCAGAGCCGCCTCGGGGTCGCGCTCCTCGGCGATGCGTCGCGGCGCACGGGTCCCGCGCGGAGTCTCGGGTACCGCTGGTTCACCGATCCGACCACTCGCACCGCGTACCCTCCCGACGAAGCCACGGTCCTCTCGCGGGTCTATGCGGCGGGGCTGCGCGAACTCGTCGCCGCGCGCGGCGAGGGCTCGCGCGCGGCCGAGCTGGCCAGCGACCTCCGTGGACGCAGCGCGGAGTTCGCCGCGCTGTGGGACACGCACGAGGTCGGCGCGCGGCCCCCCGAGGTCAAGCGGTTCCACCACCCCGAGGTCGGGCACCTCGACCTGTCGTGCCAGACGCTGCTGGACCCCGAGCAGTCGCACCGCCTGCTCGTCTTCACGGCGCAGCCCGGTAGCGAGAGCGCCGACAAGCTCCGCCTGCTGGCGGTCATCGGCGCGCCGTCCACCGCTGCGCGCTGAGGCCGCCCGGTCGCGCTCGCCCCCGACGTGCGGCGCTGAGGGGTGGATCGCCGAACAGTGGCTGAGCGGGCACTGGCTCGCTCGGGGCGGGGGCGAGAGCATCGAGACATCGACGCGAAAGGACCGACCATGTCCCCCACCTCTCCTTCCCTCCGCGGCCGTCTGGCCGTCGTCACCGGTGCCAGCGACGGCATCGGCACGGTCATCGCGACGCGCCTCGCCTCTCTCGGCGCCGAGGTCGTCCTGCCCGTCCGCTCCCCCGAGAAGGGCCGCCGCGCGCTCGACGCCCTGCGCAGAGAGGTCCCGGATGCCGTGGCCTCGACGCGCACGCTCGACCTCGCGAGTCTGGACTCGGTGCACGCTCTCGTCACCGAGCTCCGCGGGGAGGGGCGGCCCGTGCACCTGCTCGTCAACAACGCCGGCGTGATGACCCCACCGGACCGGCAGACGACCTCCGACGGCTTCGAGCTGCAGTGGGGCACGAACCACCTGGGTCACGCGGCACTCACTCTCGGCCTGCTCCCGCTGCTGCGCGAGGGTCGCGCGCGGGTCGTGCACCAGACGAGCATCGCGGCCCGCCGGGGGCGTCTGCGCGAGGACGCCATCGACGCCGCTCCGTACGACGCGATGGCCTCGTACACGCAGTCGAAGATCGCCATCGGTCTCTTCGCCCAGGAGCTCGAACGCCGTAGCCGCGCCCAGGGATGGCAGATCACCAGCACCCTGGCGCACCCCGGCGTCTCGCCCACCAACCTGCTCGCGGCACAACCCGGTCTCGGCCGCTCGCGCGAACTCGGCGCCCGCCGTGTCATCCGGCTGCTCTCGCGCCTGCACGTCACCGGCACCGTGGCATCGGCCGCCGAACCCGCCGTGCTCGCCGCAACCGCTCCGGCATCCAGCGGCACCTTCTTCGGGCCCTCAAGGCTCGTCGGCGGCCCGGCCCGCCCGATCGCGCTGTGGGAGCCCTTCCACGACGCCGGCGACGCGCGGAAGCTCTGGGACCTCACCACCGACGCCATCGGTCCGCGCTTCGCGGTCTGACGCTCGAGTGCGCGGCTGCGCCGGCATGTCGCCGCGGGCCTCAGCTCCTCGCTGTGGGGCAAGCGGCTGCGTATCTCGTCGCGCCGACCCCGGCACGCGCCGCCTCGGTCGGCGGTGGAGTCACCCTCGCCCGAACCGCGCGGGGCTCTCCATGCATCACCTCGGTCGTGGGTGGCGCGACCGACGCCTCACCCGTGCGGGGCCTCCACCGTCACGACCGTCGCCTTGACCGACGCCACCGCGAGCGAGCCGGGCTCGAGCGCCAGCTCGTTCGCCGCCTCGGCCGACATCAGCGACACCACCCGGTGCGGACCGCACTGCAGGTCGACCTGCGCCATCACTCCGTCGATCTGCACGCGGGTGACGATCCCGACGAACCGATTGCGGGCGCTGGATGCGACACCGGTCGGGTCATCGGGCTCGTCGGCGAGCGCGACCGCGCGCGCGGCCAGGGCGGCGCCGGGGATCTCCGCCGGCGAGGATCCCGTCGTCGGCAGCACACCCTGATCGATCCAGCGACGCACCGTGTCGTCGCTGACCCCGAGGAGGCGGGCGGCCGTCGCGATGCGGAAGGTGTTCGGCATCCCCCGACCGTAGCGCCTGAGTCCGCCGGGGCGCGGGCCGGTCACGGGGATGGACGCAAGCGGTGCATCCGGGGCTCTTCACGTCGTGCGCCACCGCGAGAGGGGCGACGCGGCTTCGCACCGAGCGGACCCGCAGTACTCCGCCACCGATGCGGATGGAGCTCCGTGGCGAGAGCAGGGTTTGCCGCGAGACCCGCGAGTACGAAGACTCAGAAGACGCGAACGCTGCATCCGTGGCCTCACGCGTCGCCCGCTGGCTGGGGAGGCGCCGAGTGGGGCACCAGGTCGTAGACGTCTGCGGCGCTGGTTGAGGAATCGAACATGGACACCGAGAAGGCCCGGCGGCGGGCGACGTCGCTGAGGGCGTGAACGTGGCCGGTCGCGATGCGATGGGCGAAAGCGATGTTGGCGAGGTAGGAGAGCGTCGAGTCGTCGAGGCCCGTGTCGTCCGTGGCGGTCGCGTGCGGCAGTGAGTAGACCAGCTCCTGTCGCGTTGGCAGCGTGTCTGACGTGACCCGCGCGGCGGCATCCAGCAGCGGTGCAACGACGTCGCCCACGCGGCGAAGGGCGTCGGGTGAAGCAGGACCTGTCACACGATGCGCGAGGCGCATTTGAGGTACGACAGTCGATACCGATGTGGTCCAGGATTCCGGGAGGAGCTCGATCCCCTCTGCCCGGAGAGCGTCGACGAAGACACGGTCGAGGTTCGGAAGATCCACCGCCAACGCAGTGAAGGTCTCTGTCAGCTCATTCGAATCCGAGGAGATGCCGAAGGGGATCTCACACCCGATCCAGTGCGCAGGATCTGCGTCGCGAACGATCGCCTCGAGGCCATCGGGGTCAGTGGTGGCAACGCGCTCGGCCACGTCGAGGTAGAAGTCCTCCATGGCTCTGCGTATCGCCAGGTTTCCGCGATGCTCGTCGAATCGGAACCGGCTGTCGGGGCGGAGGTCGTCGAGCGGGATTTTCGCTCGACGGAGGAGGTCCAGCGTGATGCCGTCGACGATCAGGTCGGGGGCGTAGGACCGGTAGCCGTTTACCGGGTCGATAGCAGACGGGGTGAGAACGGCGTGGTCGGCGTACAGGCGCAGCGCCTTCTCGGAGAGGCCGGTCAGCGAACGGAATCGACCCGCAGAGAAGTTCGGGGGAAGTGTGGTGGGCATGTTCATACTGTGAGCCTTGCCCCTGCGGCGGAGTCAACCGCGCGAGCTGGCACGCCCGCTCCGGCGGTGCGCGCCGGGAGGCTCAGCCCGTTCGAGTTCTCGGGTACGGCGGTGAGGCGTCCCACAACCCCCTGTCGATGGCGGGTGCGGGTCGTACGGTTGCCGCGAAGCTAACCGGTGATGAGGGGGAACGATGAGCGCGCGTGGTGTGGCGGTAGTGACGGGCGGGTCTGCGGGCCTGGGGCGGGCGATCAGTCGGGAGCTGGCGGATCGGGGGTGGGATGTCGCCGTGCTGGCGCGAGGCGAGGACGGTCTGGCCGCCACCGTGCGAGAGATCGAGGCGCGGGGACGCCGGGGCTACGCCGTCAGCACCGATGTTGCGGACTGGGGCGCCGTCGATGCGGCCGCGTCGGCGGTCGAGGACGAGCTCGGTCCTATCGACCTGTGGGTGAACAATGCGATGGCGGGCACCATCTCGGAGTTCCTCGATACGTCCGTCGAGGACTTCGATCGAGCCACACAGGTCACCTACCTCGGGGTCGTCAACGGCACCCGTGCGGCGCTCAGCCGGATGACTTCTCGCGGGACGGGGCACGTCATCCAGGTCGGTTCAGCCCTCGCCCACCGAGGGATCCCGCTGCAGGCGGCCTACTGCGGCGCGAAACATGCCGTCCATGGGTTCACCGACGCCGTCGTCGCGGAACTCACGCACAATCACAGCGATGTAGCGGTGTCGCTGGTGGACATGCCCGCGCTGAACACGACGCAGTTCGGCTGGGTGAAGTCGAACTTCCCCGAACACCCCCAGCCCGTACCTCCCATCTTCGAACCCGAGGTCGGTGCACGTGCGATCGCGGATGTTGCGGACGTGCCACGTCGACGCACGTGGGTGGGCGAACCCACTGCGGCCACCATCCTCGGCGCTCGATTCGCCGGTCGGTTCCTCGACTGGTTCCTCGCGAAGACGGCGTACAGCGGGCAGGTCGAGACGGGCAAGCCTCGTTCTACGCAGCCCTCGAACCTGTGGGAACCCGTCACGGGCGACCACGGCGCCCGAGGCATATTCTCCGACGACGCCCACTCGTTCAGCCCCCAGACGTGGGCCATCCGCCACCGCCGACCCGTCTTCTCCACGCTCGCCCTCACCCTTGCCGCCGCGGTCGGGGCGACGGCGGCGGCAGCCAGACGGCGCTAGCCACCGCATGCGCGCCCCAGTGATCTCAATCACCGGTGCAACACCCACCGCTGGTGCGAGATCCACAGATTTCGCCTCACGTGAGCCACGCGGCGGGTCAGAGCCGGCGCCGGTGCTCGGGCGTCGGTCGACAAACCGGGCCCTTCACGATGCAATGGACGCGTGACGAAGGACGAGCGCGATCCGACCCTTGCCCGCGACGGATATCGCGTGACCGTCCTCGGCGTCCCCAACAGCGTGAGCGCGTACTGCATCGGCGTCGAAGGCGCCCCGGCCGCGTTGAGGGAGGCGGGCCTGCTCGACGCGCTCGCTCTCGGCGGGACGCCGGTTGTCGATGCGGGCGACCTGACGACACGCGTCTGGCACCCCGACCACGCGAGTCCGTTCGTCCAGAACGTCGGCGAGGAAGCCCAGGCGTCGACGGAGCTCGCGGAGGCGGCGGGAGCGCTCCTCGCAGGCGGTCGACGACTACTGCTGATCGGGGGGAGTTGCATGGTCGCGTTCGGCATGTGCCGGGCGATGGCGATAGCCGACGCCCGTCCGCGTCTGATCTACATCGACCGGCACCTCGACCTGAACACGCCGCGGTCGACGACAGAAGGTTCGTTGAGCTGGATGGGCATGGCGCACGCGCTCGGACTCGACGGCACCGCTCCCGAACTCGCATCGACTCGGGATGGCGCGCCAGTGCTACACCCCTCCGATCTCGTCTACCTCGGCGCGGATCCGACTCGGGAAACCACGACGTGGGAGCGCGAACAGCTCGAGATCCTGAAGATCGGTGTCGTCGACCAGACCGCGCTGTGCGCCGACCCCACCGCAGCGGCGCGCCGGGCGGCAGCCCACCTTGATAGTGGCCCATTCGTCGTGCACCTCGACGTCGACGTCCTCGACTTCCTGGACGCTCCGATCGCCGAGAACGTCAACGGGCGCAACAGCGGCCCCACTGTCGAGATGGTGGGCGAAGCCCTGTCCCATCTCGTTCGTCACGAGGACTGCTGGGGTCTGTCGATCGGGCAGCTCGTCCCCGCTCACGCCGCATCCGACCCCACCGCGCTCCCACGCCTCGTATCGGCACTGGGCGCAGCGTTCGCCCCGGGAGCCGCCCCTTCGCACTGAGCGCTCGCCTCATACGGGATCGGACGCCCCCTCGACCGGCGGAGACGCCAGGCGAGCCCGCTCGTTGTGACGTCGCACTCGATTGCGGTTGCCGCAGTCGGTGGCTACGCACCAACGGCGGTTGTTACGGGGTGAGGTGTCCACGAACACCCAGCCGCAGTCGTCGTCGGCGCACTGCCCGAGTACCCCGGGGTCCGTCTGCGTGAGGAGGTCGACAGCTGCGAGGGTAAGACGGCGGCGGGGCAGAGCCAGATCGACGTCGAAGTGCCATCGTCGCGGCGCATTCTCATCGGTGAAGAGACGCTGGAGTCGACCTGCCGCGATTGCCTCCGCATACTCTCCGGCGAGAAGCTCGGCGCCTGACTCGTCAGACTGGTAGGCCGCAACGTACAACCCTTCTCGCAGCGCGCGGACCCGCGTGAGCTCACTCGCGGCGAGGTCGGGGTGGGCTTGTGCCAGCGACTCCAGGTGCGTTGCCGCTTCGTCATCGATGAACCCGAACTGGAAGGACCACGCGAGGAGGTCATCGAAGCCCTCCAAGCGGTCGGCCCATCGGTCGGGGCTCAGTCGCCAGTGCACGGTATTCACCGCGTCGAGCGCAGGATGTCCGGCGATGGACGAGAAGGGGATTCGAGTCCGAACACCCCGTGCGTACGCCATTGCCTGAGCCTAATGGACAACACGGGTTACTCCCGTTAGCGAAGTGTGCAACCGTGTAATGTATGAAGTCCCGATCACGCGTTAGTAATCGATGACAGAGCGACTTCCGGCGCTTTTGGCTGGGACAGGCAGCGTCGCTGACGGGTGAGCAGATCCGCGAGTTGGCCGTCCCCCTGGTCGCGATCACGGTGCTCGGCGCTTCGGCCGCCGAACTGGGGGCGATCGGGCTCGCCCAGTGGCTTCCCTTCCTCTTCCTCGCCCTGCCACTCGGCGTGCTCGCCGACCGACGCCGTCGGCGGGGCCTCATCGCGCTGAGCCAGTGGTCACGCGCCGCGCTCATGCTCGGCGTGGTCGTCGCAGCTCTGCTGGGCGGCCTCAGCCTGCCTCTTCTCATCGCGCTCGTCACCGCCCTCGGTGCCTTCGCCGTGCTGTACGAGGTCTGCTACCAGTCGCTCGTGCCATCGCTCGTACCGACGAACGCACTGGAAGGGTCCAACTCGCGGCTACAGGCCACCGCGTCGGGGGTTGAGATCGGAGGCCCCGGGATCGCAGGTCTCCTCGCGCAATGGGTGGGAGCGCCCATGGCCTTGCTCGCGAGCACCATCGGCTATGCGGTGTCGGGCATTGCGACATCGACCATCCGCACCCCGGAACAAGCGCCCGAACCGCCAGAGCGCACCGACGGCACGCGCGGCGGATTCGTGACTGACGTGCGCGACGGCATCACCTACGTGCTGCGCGACCGGTATCTCGTCGCGAACGTCGGGTTCTCCGCGCTCTACAACCCTTTCTCCCAGTGGATCGTCGTGCTGTTCACACTGCACAGCATCCGCGAACTCGGCCTCGACGCCGGCCAGATCGGGTTGGTGTTCTCACTGGGGGCGACCGGTGCGCTCGCGGCCGCGGCCCTGACCCCTGCCCTCACTCGACGGTTCCGCGCCGGCCGTATGCTCCTGGCGTGCGCCGTGGTCGAGTGCAGCGTGCTCTGCGTCATTCCGCTGGTGGACGCGGTTTGGGGCGCGACAGCGATCGTCGCCGTGCTCGCCGGCGTATGGGCACTCAACGGCGCCGGGACGGGAGTCTCGAGCGTGCTGCTCGTGACGATCCGACAGCTGCGCACTCCGCACGGGTTGCTCGGCCGCGTGAACGCGTCGATGCGAACCGTCACCTACGGAACCATCTCGCTCGGCGCGCTGGCGGGCGGGTTCGCCGGTGAGTGGCTCGGCACCCGTGCAGCTCCCGGGCTGGGGGCGGCTCTGTGTCTCTCAACCATCGTGTGGGTCGCTCTGTCGCCGCTCGCTCGAATCCGACGCGTCGAAGACCTCGCACTGCCCCAGGGCAACGCGTCTCGAACCTGACGGCCCGTGGCGCGAAACCGATGGGGTACCCAGCAGTGCCACGCTGACGATGCCGGGTCGCACCACGAGAGGCTGAGCCCTCCTCGGCCACGGAAGAGGGGCCGCGGGGAAGACCGATCCCCTCCCCGACGTCCTCTCGGGTTCGCGGTGTCAGCGGTCGATGGAGGCCATGTTGGCTGCATTGTGCCGGTCGCCGGCGGCGGGCTGGAGCGACTCCAGGCGCTCGATCTGCCCGGTGCTGAGTTCGACCCGGTCCGCGGCCGTGTTCTCCTCCATTCGCTCGACCCGGCGGGTGCCGGGGATCGGGGCGATGTCGTTTCCCCTCGTGAGGATCCAGGCGAGAGCTGTTTGCGCGGGGGTCGCGCCGATCTCGGCCCCGATCGCGCGGAGCTCGTCGACGAGTGCCAGGTTGCGCCGGAAATTCTCGCCGATGAACCGAGGGTTGTCCTTGCGCCAATCGTCGTCGGGGAAGTCGTCGACCGTGCGGATCTGTCCGGTGAGCAGGCCGTGTCCGAGCGGCGAGTAGGGGACGAAGCCGATGCCGAGTTCGCGGAGCAGCGGCAAGATGTTTTCTTCGACGTCGCGGGTCCACAGCGAGTACTCCGTCTGCAGCGCCGACACGGGCTGCACGGCGTGGGCGCGGCGGATGGTGGCTGCGGATGCTTCTGAGAGCCCGAAGTGGAGGACCTTTCCCTCGGCGATCAGGTCGGCGACGGCTCCGGCGGTGTCTTCGATGGGCGTGTTCGGGTCGACGCGGTGCTGGTAGTACAGGTCGATGTAGTCGGTCCCCAGCCGGTGCAGAGATCCTTCGACGGCGGTCCTGATGTTGGCGGGGCTGCTGTCGATGGTTCCGGGACCGCCGCCGGAGTGGGAGACGAAGCCGAACTTGGTCGCGATCTTGACCTCGTCTCGGCGACCCGTGAGGGCCTGCCCGATGATCTCTTCACTCAGGTACGGGCCGTAGATCTCGGCGGTGTCGATGTGGGTGACACCGAGATCCAACGCCCGTCGGATCGTGCGGATGGATTCGTCGTTGTCCAGACCTCCGCCCGTCGTGTAGGTGCCGGCCATGGTCATCGCGCCGAGGCCGATGCGAGAGACAGCGAGGTCTCCGAGATGTGCGGTTTTCATGTCGTCCTGACTGTGTGACGGCCGCTGCGGGCGCCGGAGACGACAGCGACGGTTCGGGAAAGTCGTGGGTCAGTCATGCGCATGCCCCTCGATCACGCGTCGTAGGACAGGGAGGCGGACAACTCGCGATTGGCGTCGATCTGCGCCTGGATGGTGGAGAGGTTCTCCTCCTCACCGGCCATGCCGTCGGCGCCGGCGATGAAACGGAGCGGGAGTTCGACGGAGTCGGAGAGGATGACGAGCGCCTGTCCGAGCTTCTTCGGGTCGCCGCCCTGTTGGCCGTTCATGCTCTTCCACGCCTCGATGGTCTTCGCGGTACGTTCGGCGTAGTCGTCGACGTGCAGTTCGGGCCAGATCGTCGAGGCTCCTTCGACGAGCAGTTCGGTGCGGAAGAAGCCGGGCTCCACCGACATCGTGCGGATGCCGTACGGCTCCACGTCGAACCGCAGCGATTCCATCCACCCCTCGAGCGCGAACTTCGACGCGGCGTAGGCCGCACAGAATTCCTGACCGATCAGGCCCGCCATCGAGGTGACCGTGATCACCTGACCCGAACGCTGCGTGCGCATCACCGGAAGCACGGCGCGGGCGACGTTCAGAGGGCCGAAGAAGTTCGTCTCCATCTGCGCACGGAACTGCTCGGGGCTGATGTTCTCGAAGTAGCCGGCGTAGAAGTTGCCGGCATTGTTCACGAGCACGTCGATGCGCCCGAACCGCTCCACCGCGGCCGCGGTTGCCTCCTTCGCGGCGCCACGATCGGTGATGTCCAGCTCGACCGCCAGGAGCTTCTCGTGCGCGCCGATCGCGTTCTCCACGCGGGCGGCGTCTCGGCCGGTTGCGACGACGGAGTGCCCGGCCGCGAGGGCCGCACGGGCGATGTCGATACCGAGGCCGCGGCCGGCCCCGGTGATGAACCATACGTTGCTGCTCACGAGTGTTGCCCTTCTGAAATGTCGGATGCCGGCGCCATCGGCGGCTGGTGCCCTCGAGTCAACGCCTCTCCGTCGACGTGTGCGTGGCCCTCCTTATGGGTGCCCCCGCAGGGACCCCATCGGCCGGGTTCGGCGGCGTACCGTCGAGGTCATGGACGATCACGACGCGATCAGTGAGTTCCTCACGACCCGGCGAGCGAAACTCACCCCCGAGCAGGTGGGGCTGCCGGACTTCGGCGGACGCCGCCGCGTGCCCGGCCTGCGCCGCGAAGAGGTGGCCCTGGTCGCAGGGATGAGCGCCGAGTACTACAAGCGCCTCGAGCGGGGAAATGCGACCGGTGTCAGCGATGCCGTCATCGACGGCGTCAGCCGTGCACTGAAACTCGACGACGCGGAACACTCTCACCTGTACGACTTGATCCGCGCTGCCAATGCCGGCGCCCACCCTCAGCGGCGCCCGCGATCGGGGCGCACGTCGAAGGTGACGCCGGAGATGCAGCAGACCATCGATGCCATGTCGACGGTGCCGGTCTATGTGCAGAACGGGCGCCTGGACGCGGTGGCGACCAACCGGCTGGGGTACGCGCTGTACTCGGTGATGCTCGATGACGCTCGCCCTCCCGTCAACGCCGCCCGCTTCATCTTCCTCAACCCCGAAGCCCAGACGTTCTACCCGGATTGGGAGAGCCAGACCCGCCAGATCGTCGCCGTTCTGCGCGCCGAAGCGGGACGCTCCCCGCACGACCGGCACCTCTCCGACCTCGTCGGCGAGCTCTCCACCCGCAGCGATCTGTTCCGCACGCTCTGGGGCGCGCACGACGTTCGCGAACACCGCACCGGGACCAAACGCATCCACCACCCGGTCGTCGGCGACCTCGATCTCACCTTTCAGGCCATGGACCTCGCCTCCGATCGAGGACTGCAGATGCTGGTGTTCTCGGCACCCCCCGGATCGACCTCCCTCGAACGCCTGCAGTTGCTCGCCAACTGGACCGAATCGGAGCACCTGGCCAACACCGGGACCGCCGCCACCGAGACGTGACGCACATCACCTCGACGGCGCACGAATACATCGCACGGAGCGAACCATGCGCTGACCCGGGTGCAGGATCGACCGGTTTCGCCCCGGCAGCGATTCACTCAGGTCCCCGCGCGGTACACCGCGAGCCCCACGGTGGTCTTCTCGAATCCGCGAAACTCCTCCCACTCCGTCTCGGCCCGCCCCCGCCCCCGCAGGGCTGACCTAGGCTCAAGCCATGGATGCCGATCACGCGCACGCGACGTCACGTCCGGTGTCCGTGCCGCTCGGCGCCACCGTCACGACGGCAGCGGCCCCGGCGGCCCAGCTCGGCGCGATCCGTTCCACCGGAGGGCCCCGACCGGCAGATGCGCAGCGGCCCGGACCGCAGCGCGAACCCGGCGCTGTCCGCGCCACCGGCGCCCCGACCGACGGAGGCCTGCAAGACCGCTTCGGTCGCGTCGCGACCGACCTGCGCGTCTCTGTGATCGACAAGTGCAACCTGCGCTGCACTTACTGCATGCCGGCCGACGGGATGCCGTGGCTCCCGCAGTCGCAGCTGATGAGCACCGATGAGATCCGCCGCATCGTCCGGGTGGCGGTGCAGTCGCTCGGCGCCGAAGAACTGCGCATCACCGGCGGCGAACCGCTCGTACGCAAAGACCTCGAGTTCATCATCGCCGGCATCCGCGCCGACAACCCCGACCTGCCGATCTCGATGACGACCAACGCCGTCGGCCTCGACCGCCGCGCGCAGGCGCTGAAAGACGCGGGGCTCACGCGCGTGAACGTCTCGCTCGACACCCTGCACCCCGAGACCTTCGCCGAGCTCACCCGCCGCCCCCACCTCGATAAGGTGCTCGCCGGCCTGCAGGCCGCCCGCGCGGCCGGCCTCGGGCCCATCAAGATCAACGCGGTGCTGCTGCGGGGCATCAACGACACCGAGGTCGTGCCGCTCGTCGACTGGGCCGTGTCGAACGGCTTCGAGATGCGCTTCATCGAGGACATGCCGCTCGACGGCGATCGTTCGTGGAGCGCTACCAACGTCATCCCGGCGCGTGACATCCGCGCGGCCATCGAGCAGAGCTTCAGCCTGACCGCCGATCCGCGTGGCCGGGGCGCCGCCCCCGCCGAACGCTGGGAGGTGCGCCGCCACGGCGACACCGCCCTCGCCGGGCACGTAGGCATCATCTCGTCGGTCACCGAGCCCTTCTGCGTCGCCTGCTCGCGCACGCGGGTCACCGCCGACGGTCGCATCCGCTCGTGCCTGTTCTCGCACGACGAGACCGACCTGCTCACCGCGCTCCGCGACGGCGCCGACGACGAGGGGCTCGCGCAGATCTGGCGGGATGCCATGTGGGCCAAGCCCCGCGCCCACGGTTCCGATCGTGCGGGCTTGGCGCGCGCCGACTTCGTGCAGCCCGAGCGCACCATGAGCGCGATCGGCGGATGAGACCGCTCGTCGAGCCCGCGGCATCCCTCGCCCCGGAAGAACTCATCCGTACGGCCCGCCACGCGGTGCTGGCGGGTATCGGCGAGGAGGGGCAACGTCGTCTCGCGGCCGCGCGCATCGCGGTGGTGGGTGCCGGCGGTCTCGGCTCCCCCGTGCTGCTCTCGCTCGCCGCGGCCGGGGTGGGCGAGCTCGTGATCATCGACGACGACACGGTCGAGCGGACGAACCTGCAACGCCAGCTCGCGCACCGCGTCGCCGACATCGGCACCGCGAAGACGGCATCCGCCGCCCGCGCCGTGCGCGACCTGTCGCCGCTCACCGTCGTTCACGAACGGAACCTCCGGCTGACCTCCGACAATGCCCTCGAGCTGTTCGCGGGTGCCGACCTCGTCATCGACGGCAGCGACACGTTCGACACGCGCGAGGCCGTCGCAGCGAGCGCCGAAGCCCTCGGCATCCCCCTCGTCTGGGGTGCCGTGCAGGAATGGGCGGCGCAGGTGACGGTGTTCTGGTCGCATCCGCCCGAGGGATACGCGGCAGTCGTCCTCGGCGACCTCTTCCCGCCCGGTTCTGCCGGTGAACCCCCGACGTGCGCCCAGGTCGGCGTGCTCGGCTCGCTGTGCGTCCAGGTCGGCGGGCTTCTCGCGACCGAGGCGATCAAGCTCGTCACGGGAGCGGGCGAGCCCCTCCTCGGGCGCCTCGTCGTCATCGACGCGCTGCGCGCCCGGCACGACGTCCTCCCGCTCGCCGGGGCGCGGCGACCGTGATCCGCCGGTTTCACGTGCGGACGGTCCCGGCGTCCGTCTCATCCCCGTCCGGAAGGTTCCCCTCGTGACCGCCCTCCTCACCGTCGAAGAGCACCGCGCCCGCGTGCTCGCCGCCATTGCCCTGCTGCCCGCCGAGTCGGTGCCGCTGTCGGAGGCGTCGGGCCGGACCCTCGCCGCCCCGGTGCTCGCCGCGCACGACCTGCCGGGCTTCGACAACTCCTCGATGGACGGTTTCGCGGTGCGCTTCGCCGACGTCGAGGGGGCGGATGCCGAGAACCCCATGACTCTGCGCGTGGTCGCCGATCTCCCCGCCGGCACGGCCGACGACCCCTCGCTCGCCCCCGGCGAGGCCGCCCGCATCATGACGGGTGCGATCGTCCCCGCCGACGCCGACGCCATCGTGCCGTTCGAGGACACCGTCGGCGGACTCGCCGATTCGCTGGGCGCCGTGACCGTGCTCCGCGCGCCGACGGCCCTCGGCGCGTTCATCCGCCGGCGGGGCGGCGATACCCGCGCCGGCGACGCGGTGCTCTCCCCTGGTGAACGCCTCGGCGCGTTCGCCCTGGGTGCCGCTGCGGCCGCGGGCGTCGACACGGTCACCGTCACGCGCCGCCCCCGCGTCGCGATCGTCTCCACCGGCAGCGAGCTGGTCGCCCCCGGCCACGCGCCCGGCCGCGGTCAGACTCCCGACTCGAATGCGACGCTGCTCGCGGCCGTCGTCGCCGACGCCGACGCCGACATCGAGCTCGTCGATCGTATCGGTGACGATCCCGCGGGCATCGACGCCGTGCTGGCGCGCGCCACCCGCGCCGATGTCGTCGTGTTCACCGGCGGAGTGAGCGCCGGGGCCTACGAGCCCGTGCGTCTGGCCCTGGCTGATCGCATCGCCTTCGACAAGGTCGCGATGCAGCCCGGCAAGCCGCAGGCCTTCGGTGTCCTGGACGACGGCCGGTTGGTGTTCGGACTCCCCGGCAATCCCGTGAGCGTAGCGGTGTCGTTCGAGGTGTTCGTGCGTCCGGCGCTGCTCGCCCTGCAGGGGCGCACGACCGTCGATCGACCTCTCGCCCGGCTCACGGCATCCGAGAGCTGGACGACCCCACCCGGCCGCCGCCAGTACCTCCCCGCCGTCGTCGATCTCGTCGCCGGCACCGTCCGCCCGGCCACCACGGGTGGCTCCGGATCGCACCTGGCCGCCTCGCTCGCGCGCGCCGGGGCGTTCGCGATCGTTCCCGCCGAAGTGTCGACCGTGTCGGTGGGCGACCCGCTCGATGTCATGCTGATTCCATGACCTTCACCCACCTGGATGCCGCGGGCCACGCCCGCATGGTCGACGTGACGCTGAAGCAGCCCACCGTCCGCACCGCGACCGCTCGCGGCTTCGTCCGGTGCGCGCCCGAGGTCGTGGCGGCCCTCCGCGATGGCACCGCCCCCAAGGGCGACGTGCTGGCCGTGGCCCGGATCTCCGGCATCCAGGCAGCGAAGTCCACGCCCGCCCTCCTCCCGCTCGCGCACGTCATCGGCGTGCACCGCGCCTCGGTGGATCTCACGATCACCGACGAAGGGGTCGAGATCGAGGCCACCGTCGGTACGGCGGATCGCACGGGCGTCGAGATGGAGGCGCTCACGAGCGTCTCGGTCGCCGCCCTCGCGATCGTCGACATGGTGAAGGGCATGGACAAGGGCACGTTCATCGAGAACGTGCGCATCGTGTCGAAGACCGGCGGCAAATCCGGCGACTGGCTGCGTCCGGGAGAGCCGGGTGCTCCCGGGATCGCGTCATCCCCCGCAGCGGCCGACGCGCCGAGCGGCCACCCCGGCGTCACCGGAGCACTCGCGTGAGCGTGCGCGTGCGCTACTTCGCCGCCGCCGCGGAGGCAGCGGGCACGGATGCGGAGGACCGCGACGAACCGGGCCTGGCCGCGCTGCGCGCAGCGGTCGTCGCCGACCACCCCGCCCTCGGCGGCATCCTGGACCGCTGTGCCGTCCTCGTCGACGGCGAGCGCCGTGACGACGACGCCCCCCTGTCCGGGGTCACGCACGTCGACATCCTGCCGCCCTTCGCGGGCGGCTGACCGGGGTCCGTACCTCGCAGAAACCCCCTTTCCTCGCAGAATCCGCGGGGGAGTCTCCGAGGAAGCGCCCGATCTGCGACAAGCGGGCGCGCCGCCGGACGCTTACCCGCCCAGCCCTTTCCACGCCGTCGTGCCGTCCGCTTCGACCTGCCGCTTCCACACGGGTAGGTCGGTCTTGATGGTCTCGATCACGCGTCGGCAGACCTCGAACGCCTCCGCGCGGTGACCGGATGCCACGGCGATCACGACCGCTGCCTCGCCGACGCCCAGGCGCCCCACCCGGTGGCTGACCGCGACGATCGCGTCGGTCCCCTCGGCCGCCGCGGCGGCGATGCGGTGCAGAGCCTGCTCGGCGTCGGGGTGCGCGCTGTACTCGAGCGCGATGACGGCGTCGGACGCGTCGGGGTCGGTGTCGCGAACGCGCCCGACGAAGGTGGTCACGGCTCCCGATGACGCGTCTTCGACAGCGTCGAGGTGCGCGTCGAGGTCGAGCGACGTCTCGGAGAGGCGCGCGATGCGCACGGAGCCCCGAAGAGGAAGGTCGGACGGCGAACCGCTGTCGGGCGTGGTCATGCGTGGTCTCCTCCGGCGAGTTGGTCGAGCACGTGCGGCGCGACCTCCGCGATCACCGCGACCCCGGATGCCACGGCTCGGGTCGACCCGGGCAGGTTGACGATCAGCGTGCCCGGGTCGACGATGCCGGCGAGCCCCCGGGAGATGATCGAGAGAGAGGTGTCGGACAGGCCACGACGGCGGAGCTCTTCGGCGATGCCGGGAAGCTCGCGGTCCAGCACCCGGGCCGTGCCCTCGGGCGTACGGTCGCGCGGTGCGATGCCCGTGCCGCCGGTGGTGACGACGAGCCCGGGGCCCGCCGAGACGGCTGCGCGCAGGGCGCTCTCCACGCTGTCGGCACCGTCGGGGACGACGATCGCATCGGCGCAGTCGAACCCTGCCTCGCGCAGCAGCGAGACGGCGAGCGGACCACCCCGGTCTTCGCGGAGTCCGGCGGCGGAACGGTCGGAAACGGTGATCACCCGGGCGGCATGCGGCACGGGATCAGCCTAGGCGCGCCAGGATGTCACAGGCCCCGCGGGCGGGCGACACCGCCGTCACCCGCCGATCGTCTCGACCTCGGGCACCTCCGGTGCGATGCGGCCCGCCTCGGACTGCGGCTCGGGGTCTTCGCGCTGCACGTGCTCGGCGGCAGCGGTGATGCGTCGCGCCATGCCGCTGAAGATCAGCCCGTGGAACGGCAGGACCGCGAGCCAGTAGAGCCGCCCGGCGAGACCCGTGGGGAAGAACAGTGCACGCTGGTCGAAGCGGGCTCCGTCACCCTCGGGGGTCGCACGCAGCTCGAGCCATGCCCCGCCGGGGACCTTCATCTCGGCACGCAGCCGCAGCAGGCTGCCGGGTTCGATGGCCTCGACGCGCCAGAAGTCCAGCGCGTCGCCGACGGTGACGACGGAACGGCTGCGGCGTCCGCGCGCGAGGCCCACGCCGCCGACGAGCCGGTCCATCCAGCCGCGGATCGCCCAGAGCAGCGGCGAGGAGTACCAGCCGTTCTCTCCGCCGATCCCCTCGATCACCGACCAGAGCTGTTTGGCGTTCGCCGTCGTCGTCATCGAGCGCTTGTCGGTGTAGACCAGACGGCCGGCCCAGTCGGGGTCGCTCGGCAGCGGGTCGCTCGGAACGCCCGAGACCTCGGCATCCAGCCAACTGGTCTCGATATCGTCGTTGTTGACGCGCCGCATCGCCAGGCGGACCGCCTCGCGGTAGGGCATCAGCCCCGCTTCGGGACGCGGGATGAGGTCGTCGACCGCGCGGTCCTTGACCACGCAGTCGTTCTGCAGCGACTCCACGAGCGGGCGCGCGATCGACTTCGGGATCGGTGTCACGAGGTTGACCCAGTGCGACGCGAGCCGCGGCGTGAGCACGGGCAGCGACGCGATCGGACGCTGGTTCAGGCCCGCTTCGAGGGCGTAGCCGTTCATCATCTGCCCGTACCGCAGCACGTCGGGTCCGCCGATGTCGACGGCCCTGTTGACGTTGGGCGCCACGCGCGCCGCCCCCAGCAGGTAGTGCAGCACGTCGCGCACCGCGATCGGCTGGATGAAGTTGCGCACCCACTTCGGCGCGGGCATGTACGGCAGCACGTCGGTGAGGTGACGCACCATCTCGAACGACGCGGAGCCCGAGCCGATGACGACACCGGCCTGCAGCACCAGGGTGGGCACCCCGCTGGCGAGCAGGATGTCGCCCACCTCGACGCGGGAGCGGAGGTGAGCCGAGAGGGGCGTGTCGAGCGGGTGCAGGCCACCGAGGTACACGATGCGACGCACGGATGCCGCGGCGGCCGCATCCGCGACGGTCTGCGCCGCGCGCCGGTCGGTGCTCTCGAAGTCGCGGCCGCCGCCCATCGAGTGGATCAGGTAGTAGACGACGTCGACGTCTTTCACGGCCTCGGTGACGGCCGAGGTATCGGTCGCATCGCCCTGTACGACCTCGACGTCGCCGCCCCACGGGAACGCCGTCGCGCGCCGGGGGTCGCGCGCGAGCACGCGCACGCGGTAGCCCGCCGCGATCAGGCGCGGAACGAGGCGCCCACCCAGATATCCGGTGGCGCCGAGCACGAGGGCGCGCGGTGCCGAGCCGTCGTCACGGGGCTGCGCGACGAGGGCGGGTTCGCGGCCGGTGGGTGTGGTCAGCTCGCTCATGCCCGTCACCGTACGCCGGGCCTCCGACATCCCCGGGGGCTTGACGGCGGCGCTAGGGTGGGCGCGTGATCGACGCATCCCCCGGCCCGCTCGCCGAGGCCCCCGCCGGATCCTTCCGCGGTCGCGTCGGAGCAGGGGCTCGCCGGTGGCTGGGCATCCGTTATGGCCGGGCCCCCGTCGGGGACCTCCGGTGGCGCACTCCGCGCGCCGCGCCCGACGCGGTCGAGGAGGTCGACGCCGTTTCCTTCGGCGCGGCGTGCCCGCAGCCGCCCAGCCCCCTGCCGCTCGGCGACGGTATCGCGCAAGATGAGGATTGCCTGTTCCTCAACGTCTGGGCTCCGGATGCCGAGACACCGTCGCCCCGCCCGGTGATGGTATGGGTGCACGGCGGCGCATACGTGTTCGGTGCCGCGAGCCAGCGCACCTACGACGGCGCTCGTCTGGCCGTGGCGGGCGACGTGATCGTGGTGACCCTGAACTACCGTCTGGGCACCCTCGGCTTCCTCGGTATCGACGCGGCTCTCCCGGGCGCCGGGTTCGAGGGCAACCTGGGCCTTCGCGACGTCCTCCTCGCGCTGACCTGGGTGCAGCGCAACATCGCCGCGTTCGGCGGCGACCCCGATCGGGTGACGCTGTTCGGCGAGTCCGCGGGCGGCGGCGTCGTCACGACGCTCTTGGCCACACCGTCGGCATCCGGACTCTTCCACCGCGCCATCGCCGAGTCGTCGCCGGCGTCGAGCGTCTACGGGCGCGAGCGCGCGGGCAAGGTCGCGACGCGGTTCGTCCGGTCGCTCGGTGTCGACCCTGATGCGCCCGACGCCGCCCGCCAACTGCGGGAGATGAGCCCCGCGACCCTGGCGGCGGCCGGTCAGCGCCTCTTCGCCGAGGTGCCCGAGCACGACCCGGGGACCCTCGCGTTCGCCCCGACCATCGACGGCGACCTCGTGCCCGAGGCGCCCGTGACGGTGCTGCGCGAGGGACGTGGACTCCCCGTGCCCCTGATGATCGGCACGAACAAAGACGAGGCGTCGCTCTTCGTCTACATGAAGTCGCCGCTCATCCCCGTCACCGGCGACCGCATCGAGCGGATGTTCGCCGACATGGCCGCCGAGAACCCCGACGTCGTGCTGCCGGAGCGCTCACAGGTGCTCACCGCGTACGAGCACGTCCGCCATCGCGCGCTGGGCCTCGGCATCGCCGGCGATATCGGCTTCCGCCTGCCCACGCTGTGGGTGGCCGAGGGTCACGCCGCCGTCGCGCCCGTGCACCTCTACCGCTTCGATCACTGCACACCGTTCTTCCGTCTCGTGCGCCTGGGCGCCACGCACGGCAGCGAGCTGATCTACGTGTGGGGCACCCTCGACGGTGGTCCGAAAGACCCGACCTTCCGCCTCGGAGGGCGCCGCGCCGGAGAAGAGCTGTCGACGCGGATGCAGCAACGCTGGAGCGCGTTCGCGTACGGTCGGGCGCCATCGGCATCCGGTGCCCCCGACTGGCCCGCGTACACGGTCGACTCCCGCGCAACTCTCGTCATCGACCGGAACGACCGCATCGTCGACGACCTCGACGCCGACCTCCGACGTGCGTGGGGTGACGGCGTGCTGGCCTTCCGCTAGCACGACCCCGCCCCCGGTGCCCCGACTGGCGACCTCGCGGCGATCGGGCTAGGGGTAGAAGAATGAACGAGAACACCCCCTCGGCATCCCCCTCCCCCCGTCTCGAGGTCGACGACGTCATCGTCGTCGACACGAAACGCGTGCGCACCGCCATCGGCGGCACCGTCGTCGGCAACTTCATGGAGTGGTTCGACTTCGGGATCTACGGTTACCTCGCGTTGACGCTCGCCGCGGTGTTCGCCTCGGACGTCCCCGACCCGTGGGGGCTGCTGGTCACCCTCCTGGGTTTCGCGATCTCGTTCCTCGTGCGTCCTTTCGGTGGTTTCGTCCTCGGCCCCCTCGGCGACCGCATCGGTCGGCAGAAGGTGCTGTTCCTCACGATGGCGATGATGGCCACGGCGACCGCGCTCATCGGCATCCTGCCCACCTCCGCGCAGATCGGGCTGTGGGCGATCGTGCCGCTGTACCTGTTGAAGATGGTGCAGGGCTTCTCCACGGGCGGCGAGTACGCCGGAGCGACCACCTACGTCTCGGAATTCTCCCCCGACCGCCGCCGCGGCTTCTGGTCATCGTGGCTCGACGTGGGCTCCTACGTGGGCTTCGCCGCGGGCGCGTCGGCGGTGGCGCTGACCACGGCCATCACCACCTCGATCTCGGGAGAGAACGCCATGGTCGAGTACGGCTGGCGTATCCCGTTCCTGCTCGCCATCCCGCTGGGCGTCGTGGCGATCTACTTCCGCCTGCGGATCCCCGAGACGCCGGCGTTCGAACAGGCCGGCACCCACGAGGCCGACGCCGACGACCCGATGGCCCGCCAGGGCCTGGTCGGCATCGTGCGCCACCACTGGCGCGCGCTGCTCATCGGCATCGCGCTGGTGGCCGCCACCAACACCGCCGGCTACGCACTGACCAGCTACATGCCCACCTACCTGGAGAAAGAGGTCGGCATCTCCAACATCGCGGCAGCCGTTGCGACGGTCCCCGTGCTGCTGGTGATGTCGGCGACGCTTCCGCTCATCGGGCGCCTCAGCGACCGCATCGGTCGCAAGCCCGTCTACGCGATCGCCGCGGGCTCCGCGCTCGTGCTGCTGGTGCCGGCGTTCCTGATCATGCAGATCGGCGAGCTGTGGGCGGTGATGATCGCGCTGTGCATGGCGGCGGTGCCGGTGGCGTTCTACGTGGCGATCTCGGCATCCGCCCTGCCCGCGCTGTTTCCCACGGCATCCCGCTTCGGAGCCATGGCCGTCGCCTACAACGTCGCCGTCTCGCTGTTCGGCGGAACGACCCCCCTGTTCAGCCAGGCCCTCATCGACTGGACCGGAAACACCCTCATGCCCGCGTTCTACATCATGTTCTTCGCGGCGCTGGGGCTCATCGCCCTGCTGTCGATGCGCGAGACCGCCCGACGGCCGCTGCTCGGCTCGATGCCGACGGTGGAGACCCCCGCCGAGGCGGAGGCCATCGTCGAGCGGCAAGACCGCGATCCGCTCATCGACACCTCGACGATGCCCCTCGCGGTCCGCCGGCCCTGAACCGCACCCCGCCACCACGGGAACCGGTCGGATCGGACGGAATCGGATGCCACACCCCTGGCATCCGGTTCCGCGATGATTCCCCGATATGGCGACGCGCACCACCGCGCCCGCTCAGGATCGGCCGGATCGGACGCCCCGACACGGTGACGTCCGCACCACCGCCCCCGGTACGCGAGCCGGCGGCGCGGCGCGTTCAGCGCCGGCGACTGTTGCCGAACAGGCCGCGGATCACGCCCGACACGATGCTCTTGGTCGCCCCGCGCCCGAGCAGCCCGTCCAACCCGGGCGCGGGTGCGCTCGCGCGGGATCGCGGCGCCGACGTGGACTTCAGGATCCGCTCGTACTCACGCTGCGCCTCCTTCTGCGCGGCGGCGTTGGCCTTGTCGATCGCGGCCTTCTGCTTGGCGTACTCGGCCTCGTCGGCGGCGGCCTTCTTCGCCCGTTCCTCCGCCTCGCGGGCCTCCGTCGCCGCCTGCATGCGCGCGCCGAGGATCTCGCGTGCCGACTCGCGGTCGATGGGTGTTCCGTAGGTGGAGAAGAGGGGGGATGCCGACACGGCCGAGGCCATCGCGTCGGCGGCGATCGGCGACATCGACGCCCGCGGCGCGAAGATGCGCGTCCAGGCGACGGGGGTCGGAGCCCCCCGCTCGCTCATCACCGTGATGATCGCTTCCCCCGTTCCCAACTCCTGCAGCACGCGCTCGAGGTCGTAGCCGGAGTCGGGGTAGGTGCGCACCGACGCGCGCAGCGCCTTCGCGTCGTCGGGGGTGAACGCGCGCAGGGCGTGCTGCACGCGCGAGCCGAGTTGCGCGAGGACGTCGCCGGGCACGTCCTTCGGCGTCTGCGTGACGAAGAACACGCCCACACCCTTGGAACGTATTAGGCGCACGGTCTGCGTGATGGCGGAAAGGAACGCCTTCGACGCGTCACGGAAGAGCAGGTGCGCCTCGTCGAAGAAGAACACCAGCTTGGGCTTGTCGACGTCGCCCACCTCGGGCAGCACCTCGTAGAGCTCGGCCAGCAGGTACATCAGGAACGTGGAATACAGCTCCGGACGGGATGCCACGTTCGGCACCTCGAGCAGACTCACGATGCCGAGGCCCGCGGCATCCGTCCTCAGGAAGACGCGCACGTCGAGCTCGGGCTCGCCGAAGAAGGACTCCGCGCCCGCGGCGGAGAACGCGACCAGCTCGCGCAGGATCACTCCCGCGGTGGCGGCCGACAGCCCGCCGATCCCCTTGAGCTCCGCCTTGCCCTCGTCGCCGGTGAGGTAGGTCAGCACGGCGCGCAGGTCCGACAGGTCGACGAGGGCGAGGCCCTTCTCGTCGGCGTAGTGGAAGACGAGTCCGAGGCTCGACTCCTGGGTGGCGTTCAGTCCCAGCACCCGGCTGAGCAGCAGGGGCCCGAACCCCGATACCGTCGCCCGCACCGGGATGCCCGAGCCCACGTCGTCGCCCAGCGCGTAGAACTCGGTCGGGAACGCCCGCGGCGACCACTCCTGACCGAGGGCGGCCGTGCGGGCGGCGAGTTTCTCGCTCGGGGTTCCGGGGGCGGCGACACCGGAGAGGTCGCCCTTGATGTCGGCCGCGAACACGGGCACACCGTTGTCGGACAGCTGTTCGGCGAGCAGCTGCAACGTGCGCGTCTTGCCGGTGCTCGTCGCCCCCGCCACGAGGCCGTGGCGGTTGACCATGGCCAGCGGGATGCGGACGGGAACGGATGCCACCGGCCCCCCGTTCATCAGCACCCCGAGGTCGAGCGCCGCGCCGTCGGCGGCGTACCCGGTGGCGATACCGGCGACCTGCGCCGGGGTGAGCGGAGCATCGGATGCCGCGGACGCAGCCGGTGCGGACGCGGTGGGGGCCGTTGATGCCGATGTCTCATCTTCGGAGCGCTGCGCGTCGGCCGTCGGCTCAGGTGCCGTGTCGCTGCTTCCCTCCGCTCGCCC
>NZ_CAUQWC010000020.1:0-25083 GCF_963521695.1 uncultured Microbacterium sp.
GCTCAGCTGCGCGGGGTGCAGCGCGGCGCCGCAGGCGGCCTCCCCCACACCTCTCCCGTCGGCTCCGACGTCCGTCGCGTCCCCGACCACACCGATCACGCCGCCCGACGTGGACGCGCCGGCCCCGCCCGCCCCCGTCGCCCCCGCACGTGTCGTCATCCCGACCGTCGCGCTCGACGAGCCCCTGATCGAACTGGGGATCGCCGACGACGGGGGCATGGAGGTTCCGGTCGACTACGACGAGGTCGGATGGTTCTCCGGCGGCGGGCGCCCCGGCGGAAACGGACCCACCGTCATCGCCGCCCACGTCGATTCGCCCACAGGCCCCGCGGTGTTCCAGGATCTGGAGAGCCTCGCGGTGGGAGACGTGGTCGAGGTGTACGGCGCCGACGGCGTGGTGCACGTCTACCGCGTCACCGAGACCGCCGACTATCCCAAGTCGGCCTTTCCCACCGCCCGTGTCTTCGGAGCCACCGCCCGTGACGAGTTGCGGCTGATCACCTGCGGTGGCGTCTTCGACCGGGATGCCGGTTCGTACGTCGACAACCGGGTGGTGTACGCCGAGCCAGCCTGATCGTAGGCCGTCGTCGCGAGGGCCGGTTGGCCCGCGCCCACAACGTTGCGCTCGTGCGTCGGCCACGCCGACCTGTCGATAGCCTTGCCGCTGTGGCACAGAACGAACGCGGTCGAACCTCCGCCAGTCACCTGACGTTCCTCATCATCTTCACCGCGCTGTTCGCCGGTGGGATCGTCGTGACGTTCTTCGCCGCGCCGCTCTTCGCCCTGACGCCGTTGCAGGGGGCCGTCGCGCTCATCCTGACACTCTTCACCGGGTCGGCAGCCGTGTGGGAGCTGCGGTGTCTGGTGGTCGCGCGGAGGCATCGCCGGCGTTCTGAGCGCACGCGATCGATCTGACCAAGCCTCGACGGCAGGCTCCCATCCATCCGGATGGATGCGACGGCCATTGTTCCTCGTAAGCTCATGACGATGAGCGGTGAGGGCGGTAGTGAGGGTCGTGTGTCCACTTCCCATTGCCGCGGATGACAGGATGCTACGCGCCGCGGCCACCAAGTGCGCGTGATGACAGACGCCCGTTGTGAGCGTGAGAGCGACACCCCACCCTGAGACATCCGGGTGAGCCGTGGTCATCGCCAGGTCGGAGCGTGTGACCAACCGCGGGCATTCTGCGCGAGTCGGTCGTCAACCCTCGGCGGACTCAGTGATCGAGAGCTCGATCAGGTCACGTACAAAATCGACGAGGTGGGGCAGGACGTTCCCCACCTCTCGTGCGTCGGGCATACGACTACCGTGAGACATGCTGCTGCGCATCGCGTACACGCGCGTGAAGAATCTGGCGGGCGCCATTCCGTCGTATTCGCGATCCCCCAGACGCGAGGACAAGCGCCGACCGGCATGGTTAATCGACTCCTTGCGGAGGTGGCCGATCCGATCGCGCAACGCAACGCGGCGATCGACCGAAAGGCTCGACTCGTCGACGTTCTGCAGCAGCTCGTCGATCACGACTTGCTCGTCCTCGCCGACACGCTGTGGGTCGATGAGTGCTTCGACTGCAGAGACCATCGTCAGGAGCTGAGCATCGGTGGGAAATCGCCCGCGCGCGCTGAACAACTGATACGCCAGGGTCGTGTGGTCTCGGAGCACGCCATCCGCGACGGAGCTTCGAAATTTCTCGACGAAGTAGCCGGGCGGCTGCCGAGACGTTCCGGTCGCCGAAACGCTTACGGACACCGGCTCGACGTCAGCCAGATGGACAAGCACGCCCGAGCGCTCGTTGACCGCTTGGTAACTCGGACCGACCGCGCTCTGCATGAGCACCAGCGCTTCATCGGACCACGTTCCGAGGGCCCGCCGCTCGAGGAAGTCAACGTCGATGTGGCCGCGCGTAAGGGCGAGCACGAACGTTCCCATCCAGCGTGACGCGGCGTCCCGAGCGTCATCCTCGGTGGCGTATGTCACGCCGCGGAGCGCCGCGCGAGTCGCGCCGGCGAGCGGAGTGGTCGCTTGGAGCCAGATGCGCTCACCGTCCGTGTCCCAGAGTGTTAGCGTCTCATCGTCAACGTCGAGACCGTTCTGAACGAATTCGAACAGAATGCGGAATCCGAAGCCCATTTGCCGACCCTAGCAAGCCGCGAATGGTCTCCGCGGAAGCGGTCTTCGATGTCAGAGCCCGCTGCATACTTTGAGCACTCGGCCGGAGAAGGCAACCACGCCGGCCGGTGGGAACCAACAGCAAGTACGCCGGGAAGGTTGGCCGGCAGATGGACGCCAGAGTCTGCAGCGCATCGCGGCATCCGGGCCGCTCGAGACCCTCATCGCTGCCGGGCTGCGACGAGCCCGCCAGCTCACAACCACCGACCCGATGCCTCGACCCGTGAAAGCCTGGATCAGGTTCGGTGGGACCCCGATCCTCGTCGACGCCGAACCGGGCATGTGGACCCCCAGCGCTGTCGGCATTCGCTTTCACGTCAACGGCAGGGTTCACCGCTGCCGAGTATGGGTCGGCGCTGTCAACGACGTCTGAACGCGCGGACGCGACCGGACACATGGGCTCGCCGCGGCCGGGATCAGCGGCATCCGCCTCCACGACCTGCAGCACTTCTGCGCGTTCGGCTGATCGCGAGCAGGTGCGACGTCGTCACTGTGCAGAGAAACCCCGGTCGCGCCCACAAGACGGCGACGCTCAACACCTACGGCCCTTTGTGGCCGAGCGCGGAGGACCGGGCGCGAGCTGCGGCCGCTGGCCTCGTGAGCGCCGTTCTCGGTGATCCTGGGGCTCTGTGCAGACTAACGCCACCTGATTCTCGGAATCACGCGGCGAAGTCACCCAGCTACACGTTGAAGCGGAACTCCACCGGGTTAGGTGAATGCGCGCTCGTTCGGGCTTTCCATGACCCTGACCATAGCGGGGCCCCGCCGCGCGAGATATCAGTTGTTAAAGCGGAACTCGACCACGTCGCCGTCCTGCATGACGTAGTCCTTGCCCTCCAGGCGCGCCTTGCCCTTCGAGCGGGCCTCGGCGACCGAGCCGAGCTCGACGAGGTCGGCGAACGAGATGACCTCGGCCTTGATGAAGCCCTTCTCGAAGTCGGTGTGGATGACACCGGCCGCCTGCGGAGCCTTCGCGCCCTGCGGGATCGTCCACGCGCGCGCTTCCTTCGGTCCCGCGGTGAGGTAGGTCTGCAGGCCGAGCGTGTCGAAGCCAATGCGGGCGAGCTGGTCGAGGCCGGACTCGTCCTGACCGGTGGATGCCAGCAGCTCGGCGGCGTCCTCGGGGTCGAGGTCGATCAGTTCCGACTCGATCTTGGCATCCAGGAAGACGGCCTTCGCGGGCGCGACGAGCGCCGACAGTTCATCTTTGCGGGCGGGGTCGGTGAGCACGGCCTCGTCGACGTTGAAGACGAAGATGAAGGGCTTGGCCGTCAGCAGACCCAGTTCGCGGATCGGCGAGAGGTCGATCTTGGATGCCGAGAGCAGCACGCCGCGCTGCAGCGCGTCCTGCGCGGCCTTCGCGGTGTCGAGCACGGCGGGGTCGAGCTTCTTGCCCTTGACCTCTTTCTCGTACCGCGTGATCGCCTTCTCGAGCGTCTGCAGGTCGGCGAGCTGGAGCTCGGCGTTGATCGTCTCCATGTCGCCGGCGGGGTTAACCTGGCCGTCGACGTGGACCACGTCGTCGTCGGCGAATCCGCGGACGACCTGCGCGATGGCATCCGCTTCACGGATGTTCGCCAGGAACTGGTTGCCGAGGCCCTCTCCCTCGCTGGCTCCGCGCACGATGCCGGCGATGTCGACGAACGACACCGCGGCGGGCACCAACCGCTCGCTGCCGAATACGTCGGCGAGCTTCTGCAGCCGCGCATCGGGAAGGTTCACGACCCCGACGTTGGGCTCGATCGTGGCGAACGGGTAGTTCGCGGCGAGCACCGAGTTCTTGGTCAGGGCGTTGAAGAGGGTCGACTTGCCGACGTTGGGAAGGCCGACGATTCCGATGGTAAGAGCCACGGGAGTCCAGGTTACCCGGCTGTCGCCCGCTCAACCGCTCCCGGCTCCTCTCGCTGACGCGGGACGCACCCCGCGCCGACGCTCCGACATCCCCATCGCGGCCGATCCGCTGCGGGCTCCCGCGACGCAGAACCGCCGCCACCATCGCATTCCTGAGCTCCGCCGAGCCGCGGGCGGGCGCACGCCGGACATAACGCAGGAGATCTGACCGGTCCGGGGTGCCGATCCGGCCTCCGTCGCCCGGTGCGACGAGGATCTCCTGCGTTGTGGCCGGCCCGCGTCTGGAAACCACCCGCGTCGCCCCGGACCGGATGCCGCCGACCCCGGCGCGCCTCACCCCCTCGACGCGACGGCGGGTGAGGGTGGATCCGTGGCATTGGACTTCACCGCAATCGACTTCGAAACGGCGAACTCCAGCGGCGCGTCCGCGTGCGCCGTCGGTCTCGCCCGCGTGCGGGGCGGTCGGGTGGTCGCCACCGCCGCCTGGTTGATCAAACCTCCGGCCGGTCACGACGACTTCGCACCGATCAACGTCGGAATTCACGGCATCCAGCCCGCCCACGTGGTGAACGCGCCGTCGTGGAGCGATCAACTCGCACGCCTCACCGCCTTCGCCGGCGCCGACGTGCTGGTCGCGCACAACGCCGGCTTCGACATGTCGGTGCTGCGTCGGGCCTGCGCCGCGACGGGCGACGAGTGCCCGCCGTACCGCTACCTCTGCAGCGTGCAGATGTCACGCAAGACGTACGCGCTCGCCTCGTACCGCCTGCCGCTGGTCGCCGCCGAGGCCGGATGCTCTCCCTTCGCGCACCATGACGCGCTCGCCGACGCCGTCGCCTGCGCCGAGATCACCATCGACTGCGCGCGCCGCGCAGGCGCCGACGACGTGCACGCCTTGGCCGCGCACCTCGGCGTACGGGTCTCGCAGATCGCGGTCGAAGCGGTCGAACGCGCCGTCGCCTGAGCACCACCGGCGGCGTCTCTCCGGCGATGTCGGAGGTCTGGTGCATGCTCGGAACATGGATGCCAGCGCCCTCCTCTTCGTGATCCTCGCCCTCGCCCTCGGCGTCGCCGCCGGGTGGTTCGTGGGTTCGTCGCGGGCGTCCGCGCGGGCCGCGATCGAGCAGCAGGCGCTGGGCTCGCGTGCCGCCGCCGCCGAGACGGCGCGTGTGGGCGCAGAGGCCCAACTCGACCACCAGGTCGCGCTGTACCGAGAACTGGTCGGCCAGTCCCGCGCCGACCAGGCCGCGCGAGAGGAACGCGAGCGTCGCGAGCAGACGGTCCTGCGCGCGCTCGACCCGGTGCGCGACACCCTGGATGCGATGCAGCGCAAGGTCGACGGCCTCGAGCGCGACCGTGTCGAGCAGTACTCCGCGCTCGGCGAACAGCTGCGACTCTCGCGCGAGGCCGATGAAGCGCTCCGCGCCACCACCGAGTCGCTCGCGTCCGCGATGCGCTCCGGCACCACGCGCGGCGTCTGGGGCGAGACGCAGCTGCGGCGGGTCGTCGAGGCGGCCGGCCTCACCCGTTATGTCGACTTCGACCTGCAGGCGACCATCTCCAGCGATGCCGGCGCGGGCCGCCCCGACATGGTGGTGCGCCTCCCGGGCGGCAAGGCCCTCGCGGTGGATGCGAAGGTCCCCCTCGACGCGTACCTGCAGGCGAGCGCCATCGCCGTCACGGCCGCGGGCGAGGAAGGAGCGCGGCGCGCGGCGCTCCTGACGAAACACGCACGCGCCGTTCGCGCCCACGTCGACGCGCTCGCCAAGAAGGCCTACTGGGCCGGGCTGACGACGAGCCCCGAATTCGTCGTCTGCTTCCTTCCGAGCGAGTCGTTGCTGGCGTCCGCGCTCGATGAAGATCCGGCCCTCCTCGACTACGCCTTCACGCGTCGAGTGGCCCTCGCCTCTCCCGTCAACCTCTGGGCGGTGCTGAAGACCGTCGCCTTCACGTGGACGCAGCAAGACGTCTCAGACGAGGCGCGCACCCTCTTCGCCCTCGGCACCGAGTTGTACGACCGGGTGGGCGTCCTCGCGAGCCACGCGGGCGACCTGCGCCGCGCCATCGAGCGCACGGTCGACAGCTACAACAAGTTCGCGGGGTCGCTCGAGACACGGGTGCTGGTCACCGCACGCAAGTTCCCCGGGATCGATGAGACCAAGCTCGACGTTGTCGCGGCTCCAGGCGCTGTCGATTCCGTGCCCAGACGGTGGACGGCACCCGAGATGATCGACCTGGAGTCCGATCCACGACAGTCGTCGGTCACGCAGACAGATGAAGACGCCCCATCGCCGCGGCTCCCGGGGGCCGACCTCGGTGAGGTGCGCGAGAGAGCGGGGCTGGCGGCGGATGACGCCTGAACGGTGTGTCGGTGAGCCCGCGGCTCAGGCGCCGCCCGGCACCCAACTGAGCAGACTGATGACGGCGGCGGAGACGCCGACGAAGGCGCCGACCATCCACCACGCGCTGACTTCGTGGCCTTCGGCGCGGCGCACGCGCAGCAGCACGTCGGGGCGGCGTGCCGGGTCGACGGCGCTGGCGATGACCGCCTGGGCACCTGTCTGAGGTGCGGTCTGGTTCGTCGGAGCTGTAGTCACGGACGATCCCCCTTCGGGTCTCGGAAGAACACAGCGTCACCGTTGACACCTCTACCGATTGTGCCAGAGTCCTCCTGAGAGACCGGTCACGCTTGCGTCACGACACGCCCGGCTGCTCCTGCGCGCCGCGGTCGCCGGCCGCGGGTGACCCGCGGTGCGGGGCCGGCCCCGGCCACAACCCGCCCCCCGAAACATCGAAACTGCACCCCGCCGACGAGACGGTTGCGGCATGCAACCGTCATGTCAGCGAGATGCCGTCTCGCGAGATGCACCACTCAGCCCAGGAGGGCCGGAGTCACAGCCACTTGGACGTCAGGTGCTCCGACGTGATGCGGCGCAGAGTTCCCGACGCACCGCGCAGCACGACGCTCTCGGTGTAAAGGAAGTCGCCCTCGCGGCGCACGCCCGCAACGAGCTGACCATCGGTCACGCCGGTGGCGACGAAGATCGTGTTCTTGCCCTTCACCAGACCGTCGGCCTCGTAGACCTCGCCGTCGATCAGGAGTCCGGCATCCCGGCCCTTCTCCTTCTCGTCGTCGGTGCGAGGTGCGAGCACTCCCTGGATGTGCCCGCCGAGCGCCTTGATCGCGCAGGCGGTGACGATCCCCTCGGGGCTGCCGCCGATACCGACGCACATGTCGGTGCGGGCGTTGTGACGGGCCGCGTTGATGCCGCCGGCCACGTCGCCGTCGCTCATCAGACGGGTGCCCGCGCCGGCCTCGCGGATGTCGGCGATGAGCTGCTCGTGCCGCGGGCGGTTCAGCACCGAGACGACGATCTCATCGACGGGCTTGCCGAGGGCCTTGGCCAGAAGCCGGATGTTCTCACCGATCGGGAGGCGGATGTCGACGACACCCACGCCCGCGGGACCGGTCACGAGCTTGTCCATGTAGAAGACGCTCGAGGCCTCGAGCATGGTGCCCTGGTCGGACACCGCGATCACCGACAGAGCGTTCTGGCGACCGGCGGCGGTCAGCGAGGTGCCGTCGATCGGATCCACGGCCACGTCGCACTGAGGGCCGCGGCCGCTACCCACGCGCTCCCCGTTGTAGAGCATGGGCGCGTTGTCCTTCTCGCCCTCGCCGATGACGATCGTGCCGTCGAAGTTGACGGTGCTGAAGAAGGCGCGCATCGCGTCGACCGCGGCGCCGTCAGCGGCTTCTTTGTCGCCTCGCCCGATGAAGGGAACGGCGCGGATGGATGCCGCTTCCGTCGCCCTCACCAACTCCAGAGCCAGGTTGCGGTCGGGGTGCAAAGGGCTCATGTCGGCAGTCAGGCTCACCATGGGGCCACTGTATCCAGCAAAGCGACGACAATCGCGGGATTTCACCACTCCCGGGGCGAAGGAATCGTGTTTCTTAACGATTCCGCAGAAGTGGCGAGTTCCTGTCGCGTGCGCCATGTCACGATCCGACGCCTTCGCTAGGCTGACGGTGTCCCGACAACACCAAGGAGCACCTCCATGCCCGTCGCTACCCCTGAGCAGTACGCCGACATGCTCGACCGCGCCAAGGCCGGCAGCTTCGCGTACCCCGCGATCAACGTCTCGAGCTCGCAGACCATCAACTCGGTGCTCCAGGGCCTGACCGAGGCCGGCTCCGACGGCATCCTCCAGGTCACCACCGGTGGCGCCGATTACTTCGCCGGCCACACCGTCAAGGCCCGCGCCACCGGCGCCCTGGCCTTCGCCCGGTACGTCACCGAGGTCGCCAAGAACTACCCGATCACCGTAGCGCTGCACACCGACCACTGCCCCAAGGACGCCCTGCCCGGCTTCGTCCTCCCCCTCCTCGAGGCCTCTGAAGAAGAGGTGAAGGCCGGCCGCAACCCGATCTTCCAGTCGCACATGTGGGATGGCTCGGCCGTTCCCCTCGACGAGAACATCGACATCGCGGCCGACCTCCTTCCCCGCATGAAGAACATCAACGCCATCCTCGAGATCGAGGTAGGCGTCGTCGGCGGCGAAGAAGACGGCGTTCAGCACGAGGGCTCGAACGACGCCCTTTACACCACGGTCGCCGACGTGACCAAGGCCGTGGAGCGCCTCGGCCTCGGCGAGAACGGCCGCTACATCTCGGCGCTCACCTTCGGCAACGTGCACGGCGTGTACAAGCCCGGTGGCGTGAAGCTCCGCCCCGAGCTGCTCGGCGAGATCCAGGAAGGCATCGCTGCGCACTTCGGCACCGGTCCCAAGCCCCTCGACCTCGTGTTCCACGGCGGCAGCGGCTCGACCGACGACGAGATCGCCCTCGCCGTCGCGAACGGCGTCGTCAAGATGAACATCGACACCGACACCCAGTACGCCTTCACGCGCTCGATCGCCGGCTACATGTTCTCGAACTACGAGGGCGTGCTGAAGCTCGACGGCGAGGTCGGCAATAAGAAGCAGTACGACCCCCGCGCCTGGGGCAAGGTCGCCGAGTCGGCGATGGCGGTGCGCGTGGTCGAGGCCACCAAGCAGCTCGGCTCGTACGGCCAGTCCAAGAGCTGACACACCCGCTCGAGCGAACGCCCCGGTCTCCGTACCGGGGCGTTCGTCGTTTCCGGATGCCACGGCCCGAGCCCGAACCGCAACGCGCGCACCCCGTGCACAACGGCGGGCCGGCTCGGCGACACGCTGGTCTCACGCCGTCGCGAACGGCGTGAGACCGAAACCCCCCGCCGTTGTGCGCGCGCGAGGGCGACCGGATCACGCCGCCACGACAGGCGTGCCACCGAAACGCCTCGCCGTGGCGCGAACACCCCGCCTCGGGCGACCGAACCCCGAGACCCAGAGCCTCAGCTTCGGTACACCTCGATCACCGTCGGCGCACCCTCGGGTGCCGACAGCACCTCGATGGCATCCCCCGCCCGCACGTCGCCGGCCCGGCGCACGCGCAGGTATGCGCCGAGGCGACCCTCGTCGGAGAAGCGCTTCACCCACCCGCGCGCCGCGGAGCCGCTGACCCACCGTGCGAACGTCGCGCACGGGGTGCGGGGCATCGTCACCTCCACCTCGACGGTGTCGCCGATACGCCAGACCTCGCCGATGCGGGCGCCGTTGACGTCGAGCCCCTCGACGCGGAGGTTCTCCCCGAACCATCCCGCGGCGAGGTCGCGACCGAGCTCGCCCTCCCAGAACTCCGCGTCCTCGTAGGCGTACGCGTACACGGCCTTGTCGGGACCGCCGTGATGCTTCCGGCTCGCCTGCACGTCGGCGCGGACGCCCAGCTTCCCCACGCGAACGGCGCCCTCGAGCGGGCGTTTGTCGATGGCGGTGACGCCGACGGATCCGGCATCCGGATGCAGGGTATGGACGGCGCAGACGGCGACGAGACGGGGCATGCGTCGATGCTAGAACGTCACCGCGGCGCCTCCCGACTCTGTGGAGCGCACCGCGCACGTGGTCGGCACCGCAGCGGATTCGCCTCGGGCGTCGACGCGTTGGCCGATCACGCCCCGCGGCCGCGACTCACGGCGTGTCGAACGTCCGCCGCATCACGACCCGGTCGCCGTCGACCGTGCGGATCTCGACCGCGTCGATGTCCGCCGTGGCGAGGTCGGTCCCGGCGCTCAGCTCGGTCGTCGATCCCGGGCCGGCGCGCCACGTCGACAGCACGCTCGTCGAGCCCGCGTCGTCGGTGACCGCGAGGGCATACGGCCAGCCGCCGGGCGGTGCGTCGAGCACCTGCCCGGTGTACTGGCACACGAGGTCGATGCGCGTGCCCCAGGGCACGGAGGTGAGCTTGACCGAGGCTTCGAGGGGCGCTCCCCCGATGTCGTCGAGCGCGTAGACCGCCCCCGACGGCTGCACCGCCCCGGTGACCGCGATGACGCTCGGCACGGCGATCGCGACCAGCGCGACGGATGCCGCCAGCGTCCACGCCGTGATGCGGCGGGCGCGCCGACGACGCGCGGTTCGCACGAAGCGGCCCCGCAGCGACGGATGAGGCACCGAGATCGGCACCGGGCCGGTCGACTCGCCCACGGCACGCGCCCGCTCGACGGACAGCCGCGACAGCAACCCGGCGGTCGGCGCGAGTTCGGAGACGGCTGCCCGGCACTCGGTGCACACCGCGAGGTGCGCTTCGAACTCGGCTCGATCGGCGGCGCTCAGGGCTCCGAGGACGTAGGCGCCGTCCGAGTCGGACAGGCGCTCGTGATCGGCGGTCATCGGGTCACCCCTCTTTCCTGCAGCGCGAGCCGCAGCGCCCGCACGGCGTAGTGCAGACGCGACTTCACGGTTCCGGCGGGGATGCCGAGCTCCTCGGCGGCCTGGGCGACGCTGCGCCCGCCGTAGTAAGCGCTGACGATGACCGCGCGGTGGTCGGGAGTGAGGGTGGCCAGTGCCTCCTCGACGAGCAGGGCGTCGAACATGGCGTCCGTGTCATCGTCGCGCACCCGTTCGGGCAGTTCGTCGACGGGAAGTTCATGGCGGCGCCGGGCGCTGCGCGCCTCGTCGATGACGATATTGCGGGCGACGGTGTACATCCACGACCGCAACGAGGAGGGATCGTCGGTCATCACCCGCGGCGTACGCCATGCACGCAGAAGGGTCTCCTGCACCACGTCATCGGCGCCGGAGTGATCACCGGTCAGGCTGACGACGTACCGCCACACGGGGACGGCGTGCGCGTCGTACAGCGCCGTCAGCTGCGCGTGCTCGTCCCGCACCACGGCATCCCCTCTCCCCGTCTCGAGAAACCCTCTCGGGTGAACACGGGATGCCGGCTCGCGCGGTTCAGTTCGGGACGCTGCCGATGATGGCGGTCATGAACTGCTGATCGCCGACCAGGGCGAGGGTGACGCACACACCGGCGATCAGCGCCGTGGCGACGAAGCCCGCGATGGGGATCCAGAACGCGATGCGACCTCGCCTCAACCGGCGCCAGGTGAGCAGGGCGGTGAGCAGCCATCCGATGCCGTAGACGAGGGCTGCGGCCGCGCCCCAGACGTACCCCGCCTGCGGGTTCGTGTAGGTGGCGTCGACGCCCAGCACGGCGGCGGCCGACTCGGCGTAGCGCGGGAAGTCGAGCAGCTGCATGATCGTGGAGACCGTGGAGACGAGTCCGTAGGCGAGCAGACCGCCCGTGATGACGCGGTCCCACAGCGGTCCGCGCAACGCTCCCGGTCGGGTGCCGGCGGCGGGTACGGGCGCCGACGCGGGGGTCGACACAGGCGGCTCGGGCTGCGGGGCCACACCGGCCTCGAGCGCCTCGGTCACCTCCGGACGCTGGATGCGCGCACGCTGCTCTTCGGGGGTGGCGTACTCGCCGTACTGCGGGCGCGGCCGGGCCTCGGGGTTCTCGGACGACGCGTTACTCACGCGCTGCTCCGACCGCCGAGCGCGCGGCTGTCGCGCTGGCCGTTGGCATCCTGACGCAGCTCTTTCGGAAGCGAGAAGATGAGGTCTTCCTCGGCGGTGCGCACCTCTTCGACGTCGCGGTACCCCGCACCGGCGAGTTCTTCGAGCACTTCGGTGACGAGCACCTCGGGAACCGAGGCGCCGCTGGTCACACCGACGGTCTGGACGCCCTCGAGCCACTCCTGCTTGACCTCGTCGACGTAGTCGACGCGGTAGGCCGCCTTCGCGCCGTACTCGAGCGCGACCTCGACGAGGCGGACGCTGTTGGAGGAGTTCGCGGAGCCCACCACGATCACGAGATCAGCACCGACGGCGACCTTCTTGATCGCGACCTGTCGGTTCTGCGTGGCGTAGCAGATGTCGTCGGAAGGCGGATCCTGCAGCTGCGGGAAGCGCTCGCGCAGGCGACGCACGGTCTCCATCGTCTCGTCGACCGACAGCGTGGTCTGCGACAGCCACACGACCTTCGACGGATCGCGCACCTCGATCTCGTCGGCGTGCTCGGGCGAGTTCACGACGGTGACGTGCTCGGGGGCCTCGCCGGCCGTCCCCTCGACCTCTTCGTGGCCCTCGTGGCCGATCAGCAGGATCTCGAAATCGTCTCGCGCGAAGCGCACGGCCTCGCGGTGCACCTTCGTCACGAGCGGGCAGGTGGCGTCGATGGCCTGGAGTCCCCGATCGGATGCCGCGGACACGACGGCGGGCGACACACCGTGGGCGCTGAAGACGACGTGGGCGCCTGCGGGCACCTCGTCGACCTCCTCGACGAAGACGGCGCCCTTCTTCTCGAGCTCGGTGACGACGTGGATGTTGTGCACGATCTGCTTGCGCACGTAGACCGGGGCGCCGTAGCGCTCGAGCGCCTTCTCGACGGCGATGACCGCGCGATCGACGCCCGCGCAGTATCCACGGGGTGCGGCGAGCAGCACCTTCTTCTTTCCGACGACGGGGATATCCTGGAGCCGCCCGCGTCGACCCGGGATGCGGGGAACGGGCAGGTGCACGGCAGGTGAGCTCACCCCGCGATTCTACCGGGGTGCCCCTGGACGCCGGCCGAACCTCCCCACCGCGACCCGCATGGATACGATGAGCCCTTTCCCGTCCGAGACCCTCCCGCCTCCTGCGCCTCCTGCCGCCGGCGCGCATCCGAGCGAGTGACATGACCTCCTTCCACCCCGAGACCGTCGCAGGGCAGGCGCCGCCCGCCGACAGCGTGCACCCGCGCGACTCCCGCACCGACGCCCCCACCTCGGTCTCCCGCCTGAACGACACGATCCGCGGCTTCATCGAGCGCTGGGGGTCGGTATGGGTCGAGGGCGAGATCACCTCCTTCAACCGTCGCGGTGGCAACGTGTTCGGGCGCCTGAAAGACCTGGGAACCGAATCGACCGTCGCGTTCCGCATCTGGTCGAGCACGCTGAACCGTCTGCCGAAAGACCTCAAGGTGGGCGACCACGTCGTCGCATGCGTCAAGGCCGATTACTTCCCCCGCACGGGCGACTTCTCGTTCTCGATCTCGGCGATGCGCCACGTGGGCCTCGGCGAGCAACTGGAGCGCCTCGAGGCCCTGCGTGTGCAGTTGCGATCGGAGGGCCTCTTCGACCCGGTTCGCAAGAAGAAGCTGCCCTTCCTCCCCCACTGCATCGGCCTCATCACGGGCGAGAATTCTGACGCCGAGAAAGACGTTCACCGCAACGCCGAGCTGCGCTGGCCGCGGGTGCGCTTCCGCACCAAGCACGCCGCCGTGCAGGGTGAGCGATGCGTACCCGAGACGATCGCGGCGCTGAAGGCACTGGATGCCGACCCCGACGTCGACGTGATCGTGATCGCGCGCGGCGGCGGCGATCCACAGACGCTGCTCGGCTTCAGCGACGAGCGGCTGTTGCGCGCGGTGGCCTCGGCATCCACTCCGATCGTCAGCGCCATCGGCCACGAGAACGATCGACCCCTGCTCGACGACGTCGCCGACGTCCGCGCGTCGACGCCCACGGACGCCGCCAAGCGGGTCGTGCCCGACGTCAGCGAGCAGCGGGCGCTCGTGGCGCAGCTGCGCGCACGGCTGACGGGACGCCTCACGCAGCGCGTGCTGCACGACATCGCCCAACTCGAGCAGATCCGTTCGCGTCCGGCGCTGCGCGCGCCCCACTCGATGCTCACCTCGCGCGCCCAGGAGCTGTGGATGTTGTCGAACCGCGGTCGCGACATCGTCGACCGCCGCATCGAGGGCGAACGGCGCCGCACGAACGAGCTCAGCGCGGGGCTCCGCGCGCTCTCGCCCCTCGCGACGCTGGCCCGCGGGTACGCGATCGCGCAACTCCCCGACGGCTCGGTACTGCGTGACGCGGCCGACGCCCCGGTGGGGACCGTCGTGCGCGTGACGGTCGAACAGGGCAGCATCGCCGCCCGATCGGAGGGCGCCGTCCCCGACGCCGTCGCGCACGGCGCGGCGAGCGCGAGTGGGGCCGGCGAGCCGCAGATCGACGCCGTGGAGCGCTCCGATGCCCGGCGCCGGTGAAACGACCGCTCGACGCCGAGGCAACCGGCGACGGGGTGTCGGTGGGTCCCGCCTAGAATGGATGCCATGACCGCGACGACCCCCGGCTCCGCCGCCGACGTCGCGTCCCTCTCGTTCGAGCAGGCTCGCGACGAGCTCGTGCGCGTCGTCGCCGAGCTCGAGCAGGGCGCACCGACACTCGAAGAGTCGTTGGCCCTCTGGGAGCGCGGCGAGAAGCTGTACGCCCGGTGCGAAGAGTGGCTGCTCGGGGCGAAGCGTCGACTCGACGCCGCCCGTGGCGAAGGAGACGAGTGATGGCCCGCGTCGTCGCGCATCTCGGTCGTCCCGAGACCCCGCAAGAAACAGCCGACCGCAAGGCGGAGTCCTCGCGCCGGTATCGCTCGAGCAAGACGTTCCGCAATCTCATCGCGGCGCTGCTCGTCATCATCGCGGTCGTCGTCGTCGTCGTCGCCGCGGTCCCCCGGGGCGAACCGGCGCCGCGGCCCGCGCCCGACGTTCCGGCCCTGGCCGCTGATCTCGAAGCCGAGCGCGGGCGCCCCGTGCTGTCGCCCTCGCTGGGTGAGGGGTGGCGTGTGAACCAGGCCACCGTCGAGGGCGTCGGGGGAACCGAGGCGTGGACCATGGTCTATGTCCGCTCCGGCGAGACGGGCTTCCTCCGTGTCGCTCAGGGGTTCGACGCCGACGAGGCGTGGGTCGGACAGGTGCTCGATGGCACCCGCAGCACCGAGACGACCGAAATCGACGGCATCACCTGGAACGTCTACCGGCCCGCCAACCCGTCGGGCACGGGGAACATCGATTACGCCCTGGCCACACCGGCCGGCCCCGACTACGTGCTCGTCTACGGCGACGCAGCCCCGGAGACGGCGGCTCTGGCGGCCGCATCCGTCACCGAGCAGGTCGAGCAGTTGAGAGAGGTTCCGTGAGCGAGCGCATGACCCCCCATCAGGTGTGGCAGCAGATGGTGGAGGGAAACCAGCGATTCATCGCGGGCGCTCCCGCCCACCCCCGGCAAGACGCGGAGCGTCGCACCGAGCTCGCCAGCTCGCAGCACCCCACCGCGGCGCTGTTCGGCTGCTCCGACTCGCGTCTGGCCGCCGAGATCATCTTCGATGAGGGGCTCGGCGACCTGTTCGTCGTGCGAAACGCCGGCCAGGTCATCTCGGATTCGGTCATCGGCAGCCTCGAGTACGCCGTCGGGGTGCTCGAGGTGCCGCTCATCGTCGTTCTCGCGCACGACGCCTGCGGCGCCGTGGGGGCCGCGATCGACAGCACCGGCCTCGATGCCCCGACCCTGCCGGCCTACATCTGGCGCCAGATCGCCCCCATCGTGCCGGCGGTTCGCCGCGTGCAGCGCGCCAGTGCGGTAGACGGGCGCCTGCCCGAGCACGTCGACCCCGAGCGGGTCGGCCGCGAGCACCTGCGCCACACCGTGGCCGAGTTGCTGCGCGCCTCCGAACTCATCAGCGAGGCGGTGGTCGAGGGCCGTACCGCCGTCGTGGGCGCCAATTACCGTCTCGACGAGGGCGAAGCCTTCCCCGTCGTCATCGTGGGCGATGTGGTCGACGAGCGCGTCGAAGCCGCCCGCAGCTGAGAACCATCGAACACCGATCTGGAGGAACGACGACGTGACCGACATCGAGTACCGCATCGAACACGACACCATGGGTGAGGTGCGGGTGCCCAAGGACGCCCTCTACGCCGCGCAGACGCAGCGCGCCGTCGAGAACTTCCCCATCTCCGGGTCCGGGCTCGAGTCGACGCAGATCGCCGCTCTCGCGCGCATCAAGAAGGCCGCCGCGCTCGCCAACAAAGAACTCGGCACCCTCGACGGGCAGATCGCGGATGCCATCGCCCAGGCCGCCGACGAGGTCGTCACCGGTCGCCACGACGCGCAGTTCCCCGTCGACACCTACCAGACCGGCAGCGGCACCTCGTCGAACATGAACATGAACGAGGTGCTCGCGACACTGGCGACCGGCATCCTCGGTTCGACCGTTCATCCCAACGACCACGTGAACGCCTCGCAGTCGTCCAACGACGTGTTCCCCACCTCGGTGCACATCGCCGTGACGCAGGCCCTCATCACCGATCTCATCCCCGCTCTCGAGCACCTCTCGGTGGCGCTCGAGACCAAGGCCCAGGCGTGGAAGGGTATCGTGAAGTCGGGTCGCACCCACCTCATGGACGCCACCCCCGTCACCCTCGGCCAGGAGTTCGGCGGCTACGCCCGCCAGATGCGCCTCGGCGTGGAGCGCGTGCAGGCGGTGCTCCCTCGCGTCGGCGAGGTGCCCCTCGGCGGCACCGCGGTCGGCACCGGCATCAACACCCCCCTCGGCTTCCCGCAGAAGGTCATCGAGCTGCTCGCGTCCGAGACCGGGTTGCCCATCACCGAGGCGAAGGACCACTTCGAAGCGCAGGCCAACCGCGACGGTCTGGTCGAGGCGTCCGGCGCACTCCGCACCATCGCCGTGTCGCTCACCAAGATCAACAACGACATCCGCTGGATGGGATCGGGACCGAACACCGGTCTCGGCGAGCTGCACATCCCCGACTTGCAGCCCGGATCCTCGATCATGCCCGGCAAGGTCAACCCGGTCGTCCCCGAGGCCACCCTCATGGTCTGCGCGCGGGTCATCGGCAACGACGCGACCGTCGCCTGGGCGGGCGCCTCGGGCTCGTTCGAGCTCAACGTCGCCATCCCCGTCATGGGCACGGCGCTGCTGGAGTCGATCCGCCTGCTCTCGAACGCCATGCGCGTGCTCGCCGACAAGACCATCGACGGCCTCGAGGCCAACGTGGCCCGCGCCGAGGCCTTCGCCGGCATGTCGCCCTCGATCGTCACGCCGCTGAACAAGGTCATCGGCTACGAGGCCGCCGCCAAGATCGCCAAGCACTCCGTCGCCAAGGGGATCACCGTGCGAGAGGCCGTCGTCGATCTCGGCTACGTCGAACGGGGCGAGATCACCGAAGAGGTGCTCGACGCCAAACTCGACCTGCTGTCGATGACGCACCCCGGCTGAGCATCCCACGCACGTCCACGACGCCGAGGCGCGCCATAATCGGAGGATGAGCCCCGCGACGAGACCCCTCTCGACGCGCGTGCGACTTCTCGGCGCGATCCTCGGCGTCGTGCTCTTGGGCATGATCCTCGCCGGCGGCGTGACCTTCCTCGTGCAGAGCGATCGCGTGATCGCCAACGCCGAGCGTCAGCTCGACGGCTTCGTCTCGACGGTGTCCACGAGCGGTCAGGATGCCGCCGACCTCGTCGCCGCGGCCATCCCGGGCCGCACCGACGGCACACTCGCCCTCGCCGATGCACAGGTGCTCGCGGCGACGCCGTCGCCCCCGGGCCTGCGCCTGGCCGATGACGCCGAGCTGGTGGCATCCCTCGCCCGGCTCGTTGCCGAGGGACGCCTCACGGGGCGCCTCGACAGCGACCAGGGCCCCCTCCTCTACGCCGCCGCGCCGGTGAGCGGCGGCACCGTCGTGCAGGTCATCTCGGTCGACCAGCGCATGGAGCTCGTCACCCTCTCGACCGCCACCTACGGCATCACGGCACTGGCGGTGCTGATCCTCATCGGCGTCGCGGGGTTCTTCGTCACCGGCCGACTGTTCTCGCCGCTGCGGCGCCTGCGCGCCACGGCAGACGCGATCACGATCGACGACCTGGGCACCCGCCTCCGCCCCCACGGCAACGACGAGATCTCCGATCTCACGACCTCGGTCAACTCCATGCTCGACCGCCTCGCGATGTCGGTCGACGCGCAGCGCCAGCTGCTCGACGACGTGCGGCACGAGCTGAAGACGCCCATCACCATCGTCCGCGGCCACCTCGAGATGATGGATCCCGCCGACCCGTACGACGTCGCCGAGACACGCGACCTCGGCATCGCCGAGCTCGACCGCCTCTCGCGCCTCGTCGACGACATCGATGCCCTCGCCGACATCGAGACCGGCGCGCTGTCCGATGCCGTCATCGACGTCGGCGCGCTCACCGACCGCGTCGCAGAACTCGCGGGGGCTATCGCGGGACACTCCTGGAGCGTCGAGCAACGCGCCCGCGCGCGCATCCGCGGCGACGCCGACCGTCTGGTGCAGGCGTGGCTCCAGCTCGCCGAGAACGCCGCGAAGTACACCCCCGAAGGCAGCCCCATCGAGATCGGCAGCTCCGTCGACGACGGCACCGCCCACCTGTGGGTGCGCGACCACGGTCCCGGCATCCCCCCGGCCGCCCGCCATCGCGTGTTCCGCCGTTTCGACCGCCTTTCCACCCGTCGGGGTGTCGAAGGTTCGGGCCTCGGCCTTTCGATCGTGGATGCCATCGCCAAGGCGCACGACGGACACTGCGCCGTCGTCGACACCCCCGGCGGCGGCGCCACGGTCGTGCTCCACATCCCCGTGGCCGGTGCGCAGTCGCCGGCCGAGCTTCCCACGCCCGTGCGCGCGGGGGACGTCGTCATGCAGAGAGAGGCCACCGGATGACCCGCATCCTCATCGCGGAAGACGAGGAGCGCATCTCCTCCTTCGTGGCGAAGGGGCTGGAGTCCGCGGGCTACCAGACGCTGATCGTCGACGACGGCGCTGACGCGCTCGACACCGCACTCGCGGGCGAGGTCGACCTGGTGCTGCTCGATGTGGGGCTGCCCTCGCTCGACGGCTTCGAGGTGCTGCGGAGCCTCCGCGGCCAGGGTTCGACGATCCCCGTCATCATGCTCACCGCCCGCACCAGCACGCGCGACACCGTCGATGGTCTCGACGCCGGGGCGAACGACTACGTCGCGAAACCCTTCAAGTTCGACGAGCTACTCGCCCGCGTGCGCTCGCGCTTGCGCGAGCCGGTCACGGTGGGCTCCATGACGATCGGCCACGGCGATGTCTCGCTCGACATCCTCGCCCGGCGCGCGACGGTCGCCGGCCGCGAGATCGACCTCAGTGCTCGCGAGTTCGCCCTCGCCGAGGAATTCCTTCGCCACGCGGGGCAGGTGCTCAGCCGCGAGCAGTTGCTCAGCCGCGTGTGGGGAATGGACTTCGATCCGTCATCCAATGTGGTCGACGTCTACGTACGCTATCTGCGCGCGAAGGTCGGGTCGGGTCACATCGTCACGGTGCGCGGAGCCGGTTACCGCTGGGAGTGACTCGCGGCGCGGCAGCGCCGTGAACCCCGAAAACCCCCGGCGGGGGGCACCGGGGGTTTCTGGAGAGACGCGTCCGGTGGTCTTCCGGCTCACCCGAAGAGCGGTGACCTGCGCGTGACGTGTTCTCTTGTTTCCACGGGGGAACCGCCGAAGCGGTGACGAAGTGTCCTTCGTCGACAGAGATAACTCTCGCGGGTCTTTGTGAGAGGCCGGGGAGTCGAAGATGAGAAAGCTCTCATCTTGTCCTCCCCGACCTCTCGAGAAGAAGGGCCGGGATGCCACGGCATCCCGGCCCTTCTCCCGATCCCGTCCTTACGACAGCTCGCCGGCCTCCAGCAGCTCGGTCACCAGTGCCGCGATGGCGGAGCGCTCGGACCGCGTCAAGGTGACGTGGCCGAAGAGGCCGTGACCTTTGAGCGTCTCGATGACCGACGCGACACCGTCGTGACGCCCGACGCGCAGGTTGTCGCGCTGTCCGACATCGTGGGTCAACACCACACGGGAGTTCTGGCCGATGCGGCTGAGCACGGTCAGTAGCACGTTGCGTTCGAGCGACTGCGCCTCGTCGACGATGACGAAGGCGTCGTGCAGCGACCGACCACGAATGTGCGTCAGCGGCAGCACCTCGAGCATGCCCCGGGCGAGCACCTCCTCGAGCACGTTGCCCGAGACGACCGAACCCAGCGTGTCGAAAACCGCCTGGCCCCACGGACCCATCTTCTCGGCCTGGTCGCCCGGCAGGTAGCCGAGCTCCTGCCCACCGACCGCGAAGAGCGGGCGGAAGACGATGATCTTCTTCTGCTGCTGTCGCTCCAGCACGGCTTCCAGCGCCGCACACAGCGCCAGGGCCGACTTGCCGGTACCGGCTCTTCCGCCGAGCGAGACGATGCCCACCTCGGGGTCGAGCAGCAGGTCGAGCGCGATGCGTTGCTCGGCCGACCGGCCGTGCAGACCGAACGCCTCGCGGTCGCCGCGGACGAGACGGTATTCGCCCTTGCTTGTGACGCGACCGAGGGCGGAGCCGCGCTCGGAGTGGATGACGAGACCGGTGTTGACCGGCATCCCCTTCACCACGTCGCTGACGGCGACCTCGGTCTCGTAGAGATCGGAGAGGTCATCGCCCGACACGTCGATCGAGGCGATGCCCGTCCACCCGGAGTCCATCGCCTGCTCGGCGAGGTATTCCTCGGTGTTCAGGCCGAGGGATGCCGCCTTGACGCGCATCGGCAGGTCCTTCGACACCACGGTCACCTCGGCGCCGTCCTTCGCGATGTTCATCGCGACGGCGAGGATACGGCTGTCGTTGCCACCCGTGCGCATGCCGGAGGGCAGCACGCTGGGGTCGGTGTTGTTCAGCTCGACGCGGAGGGAGCCGTTGTCGCCGACGGCGACCGGGAAGTCGAGACGGCCGTGCTCGATGCGGAGTTCGTCGAGGTGGCGCAGCGCCTGACGGGCGAAGTACCCGATCTCGGGGTCGTGACGTTTGCCCTCGAGTTCCATGATCACGACGACGGGGATCACCACCGCGTTCTCGGCGAAGCGGAAGAACGCCCGCGGGTCGCTCAGAAGGACGGAGGTGTCCAGGACGTACGTGCGAAGCGCCTGATCGGCGCCCGCTTCGGACTCTGCGCTCTCGACGACGTGACGCTGGTCGTACGGTGCTCGTGTAGCCACAACCCACTCCCGACCCGGGTGTTTCACCCGGTTGTCACGAGTCGACCTGTGGGTCACGAGTCGCAATCCGAAGGCCGACTCGATCGGACTCCGTGTCCGATGCTTCACCGTACGACGCTGCGAGAGCCGTGAGGGTCGTTAACACGCCGCGAATATGACGAGTTCGTGAACACCTTGTCCGCGCGGCTCATCGTCCGAAAAGTAGTTCGGTGGATGCCGCCCGTTCCGCCCGCGTGAAGGGCAGACCCTTCGACGTACCCGGCCTCCGCTGCGCCGGCGCGGTGGCCGTCAATTGGCCACAGGGGGCTGAACGCGTCTCGGCCGTCGCGCCTACTGGCCGAAGCGACGATCGCGCGCGCCGAAGTCGCGGATGGCTCGGAGGAAGTCGACCTCGCGCAGGTCGGGCCCGAGGGCCTCGACGAAGTAGAACTCCGAGTGCGCGGACTGCCACAGGAGGAAGTCGCTGAGACGTTGCTCTCCGGAGGTGCGGATGACCAGGTCGGGATCGGCCTGACCGCCCGTGTACAGATGCTCGCCGATCTGCTCGGGCGTGAGACTCGCGGCGAGCTCCTCCAACGAGCCACCCGACTCGTCGTGCTGGGCGATGATCGAGCGCACCGCATCCACGATCTCGCTGCGGCCCCCGTACCCGACCGCCAGGTTCACGTGCAGGCCCTTGTGACCGCGCGTGCGTTCGGTGACCTCGTGCAGCACCTCGGCGAGTTCGGCCGGCAGTCCGTGGGCGCGTCCCACGTGCTTCACCCGCCAGTTCGGTTCGTGCGACAACTCGCGGGCGAGTTCGGCGATGATCTCGAGCAGGTCCTGCAGCTCTTTGCTCTCCCGCTTGACGAGGTTGTCGTTCGACAGCAGGTACAGGGACACCACCTCGATACCGAGGTCGTCGCACCATCGCAGGAACTCGTGCATCTTCGCCGCGCCGGCGCGGTGGCCGTGGGCGGCACTGTCGTACCCGAGCTGGCGCGCCCAGCGACGGTTGCCGTCGATCATCATCGCGACGTGGTGCGGCACGGTCGCCGGCATGCGGCGGCGGAGGCGCGAGATGTACAGACGATAGAGGGGGCCCCGCCCCTCGTTCTTCCACACGCGCGCCACCCGCATACGCTACCGCGTCCGACGGCCGCCGTACGGCGGGCTCGGGGTGTCGTCGCCCGGGTGACGGGTGAGCTCCGGCGCCATGTTCCCCCCGGAGCATGGGAGCGGACGTAGTGTCGAGGTGTGACACGTCCGACGCCCGCAGACGGCCCCGAGATGCCCCAGCTCCCCCTCATCGAGGCAGGATCGGTGGGCGCGGCGGTCGAACTCAAGCCGACGTGGCGCGGGTGGATCCACGCGGGGACATTCCCCGTCGCGATCGCCGCGGGGATCGTCTTGATCGCGCTCGCGCAGGGCGCCCCCGCCAAGTGGGCCTCGGCGGTGTTCATGGCGACCTCCATGCTGCTCTTCGGCAACTCAGCCCTGTACCACCGCTTCCACTGGAAGCCGAAGACTCTGGCGGTGCTCAAGCGCATCGATCACGCGAACATCCTGCTGCTCATCGCGGGCACGTACACGCCGATCGCGGTGCTGGCCCTGCCGACGCCGAAGACCGTGCTGCTGCTGTCGATCGTGTGGGGCGGTGCCGTTCTCGGCATCCTGTTCCGCGTGTTCTGGATCAACGCGCCGCGCTGGCTCTACGTGGCGCTGTACCTCGCACTCGGGTGGGCCGCCGTGATGTACCTCGGCGACCTGCTGGCGGCGAATGTCGCGATGATGCTCCTCGTCGTCGTCGGCGGGCTGCTGTACACCGCCGGCGCGATCATCTACGCGATGAAGAGGCCCAACCCGTGGCCGGGGCACTTCGGGTTCCACGAGATCTTCCACGTGTGCACGGTGCTGGCGTTCCTCTGCCACTGGACGGCGTGTCTGCTGATCGCCCTCCAGCCCGCCTACCACGGCGGCTGAGCGCGCGGTATCCCGCTGCGACCGGCGGCCGCGCCTCACGAGCCGGGGCCACCGGACGCGATGAGACCCGCAAGATGTCCACCGGCTCGGATGCCGGCGGCATCCCCATCCGATGAGGTCGCCGCGGTCCGAACGCGGTGAACGGGCGGTCGCGCCTCTACGGGGACCGGCGCAGCAGAACCCGCTGCCGGCGCCCCGAGGTCGCGCCTCAGCCGCGGCCGGCGGGATCAGCGGCGCGGCGGAGTGGGATCGATGTCTTCGTCGTCGGTCTCGCTGGCCGCGGCGGCCGCGCGCGCCTGCTCCTCGGCATCCAACTCGGCGTTCACTTCTTCGCGATAGCGACCGCGACGGATGCGGCGCAGCATTTCCCACACGAGGAGGAACACCGCGATCGCGATGAAGGCGATCGCGGCGAAGCCGAGCGGGCCGGGTGTGACGATCGACTCATCGGGAGTCACCACCGGTGAGGGCGTGGTCGCGAGGGCGACGATCACGGGGAGCATGGAGTCCTTCGGTGCGGGAGCGCGTAGCCTGGAACTCCAGCCTAAAGCCCGGGGAGACCATGACGACGCAAGACCTGCTCGACGACCGCTACGGGCGCACGCGCTCCCCGCGGCGACGCCTCCTCGGCTGGTCGATCGTCGCCGTACTGGCCCTCGGTGCGATCGGCTACCTCGGGTGGACCACGGTGGCCAGCAGCGCCGGGTCGGTCACCGCGACCGACACCGGGTTCTCGGTCGTCGACGACCGCTCCGTCTCGACCACGTTCCAGATCACGGCGCCCGTCGGCCAGCCCGTCGCGTGCGCGCTCGAGGCCCGCGACGAAGAGCACGGCACCGTCGGGTGGCGGGTGGTGCAGTACCCGGCATCCGAGGAGCATTCCCGGGCTTTCAGCGAGACGATTCCCACGCTCTCGCTGGCCACGACAGGTTTTGTCAACGCCTGCTGGGTGCCGTAAACTCGCGGGATCACGACGCGCCCCGGCTCGATGCCGGGGCGTTCGACATATGCCCGGCGGTTCCGTGCGACCGCCGCTCGCCCCTCGAAGAAGGAGTACCCGTGTCCAACGACGCTCAGGTGACGTTCCTCACGCAAGACGCCTACGACCGTCTCCACAACGAGCTGGAGCACCTCTCGACCACGGGTCGCGAAGAGATCGCCAAGCGCATCGAGTCGGCGCGCGAAGAGGGCGACCTGAAGGAGAACGGCGGCTACCATGCCGCGAAAGACGAGCAGGGCAAGCAGGAGGCGCGCATCCGCACCCTCCAGCAGCTGCTGAAGGATGCCAAGGTCGGCGAGGCCCCCGAGAGCCACGGTGTCGTGGAGTCGGGCACCGTCGTGACCGCCGTGATCGCCGGCGGCGAAGAGAAGTTCCTGCTCGGCAACCGCGAGATCGCCGCCGACTCCGAGCTCGACGTGTACAGTGAGGCGTCCCCGCTGGGTGCGGCCATCCTCGGCCTCAAAGAGGGCGACAAGGGTTCGTACACCGCGCCGAACGGCAAAGAGATCGCGGTCGAGATCGTCAAGGTCGAGACCTACTCGGGGCAGTAAGCCCTTCCCGCTCGCGAGCCGCTCCCCGGATGGGGGGCGGCTCGCGGCGTTCGGGAGCATGGACGCCTCGACGCCGGTTCGGCCCGCACCGACCCTGCCGCGCCGAGGGCGGCGTTCCGCCGAGCAGCGGCGGCGTCGCCGAGTCCCCTCACCCAAGCGCCGGGGCATCCGATGTGCACCGGGGTGCGCGCCGACCGCCCCACTGCACATACAGCGCCCCAGCAGCGCACCGGCGCTCCGGCCGCCCTTCCCTGACGCGCCGGGGCACCCGATGTGCACCGG